>JASFBC010000062.1:0-17509 GCA_036172315.1 Anaerolineae bacterium
CCCATGGAACCCTTTGACCTCATCCTCACCGGCGGCCTGCTGGTGACCGGCGAGGGCATCCGGCGGGCCGACGTGGGTGTGCGCGGTGAGACCGTCGCCGCTATCGCCCCGGACCTGCGGAACCATCCCGCCCGCGAAGTGATAGATGTCACCGGCCAATATATCCTCCCCGGCGTCATAGATGCCCACGTCCACCCTGTCTACGAGGACGATGTGGAGGCCTGCTCCCGCGTGGCGGCCTACGGCGGCATCACCACCCTTCTCCACTTCGCCTATGCCCGCACCGGCGAGAGCCTCCTGGAGCGGGTCCAGCGGATGCTGGAGGACGGCCAAGCCCGCTCCCGGCTGGACTTCGGCCTCCACGGCGGCCTCTTTGAGGCCCCGCGTCAGGTCCCTGAAATCCCCCAGGTCATGGAACTGGGCGTTCAGACCTTCAAATTCTTCCTGGCCTACGTCAAGCAGAAATGGTACACCGACGACTACCACCTCCTCTGGGCGATGCACATCCTGGCCCAGCGGGGCGGCATGGCTATGGTGCATGCCGAAAATGGCGGCGGGATTGACTATCTGGAGGACCGGTACTGGGAGGAACTGGGAGGCCCGCAGGCGGCGCACTTCTTCAACCTTTCCCATCCTCCGGCACTGGAGGAGGAGGCTGTTTTCCGGGCCATCTGCATGGCCGGGGTGGCCAACTGCCCCCTCTACATCGCCCACGTGACCTCGGCACGGGCCCTGCGGCCCATTCGGCAGGCCCGGGCGGAGGGGCGGCCGGTCTTCGCCGAGACCTGCATCCAGTACCTGACGCTGACCGGGGACCTCCTGCGGACGCGCGGCGCGCTGGCCAAGATCGGCCCACCGCTGCGCACCGATGCCGACCGGGAGGCCCTCTGGCAGGCCCTGGCCGACGGCACCCTCTCCGTCGTCTCCTCCGACCACGCCCCCAAGCGCAAAGAGCCCTTTGGCGACTTTCGGGAGCAACCCTACGGGTCGCCGGGCCTGGAGACGTTGCTGGCCGTCACCCACGACGAGGGCGTCAACCGGGGGCACATCTCCCTGGTACGGCTGGTCCAGGTCCTCTGCGAGAACCCGGCCCGCATTTTCGGCCTCTACCCGAAGAAGGGGACCGTTGCGGTGGGGTCAGATGCTGACCTGGTTATCTTTGACCCCCGGCGAGAGGTGACGATTCGGGCAGAGAAGATGCATTCGGGGGCCGGATACACCCTCTACGAAGGCCGGACGGTGCTGGGCTGGCCTGTCATGTCCTTCCAGCGGGGCCATCGGGTGCTCTGGGAGGGGGAGGTGGTGGCGGAACCGGGGGCAGGACGTTTCCTGCCCTTGTTGGAGCAATCTCCAGCGACGCCTTTCTGAAATCGCTCGTAGTAAGGCACGAAACGGAACGCCACTCCGCTTCGGGGCTGACTACGAACTCTTTAGCCACTCCCGGACGGCGGCCAGAATCTCCTCCGGCGGCGTCCGGGCGGCGTCAAACCAACGGATGCGCGGGTCGCTCAGGCGAAACCAGTTGTACTGGTGACGGATGAACCGCCGGGTGTCCCGCCGAATCTGTGCCAGCACCTCTTCCAGCGTCGCCTGGCCCTCAAAGTACGGGCGGAACTGCCGGTAGTTGAGGGCCGACATTGCCGGCAGGTCCCACCCGTATCCAGCCTCTAACAGCCTCCGGATTTCCTCCACCAATCCGGCCCGGATCATCTCCTCCAGCCGCGCGTCGGCACGGGCGTAGAGGGATGACCGCTCCATCGTCAACCCGATCTGGAGGACATCATAGGGTGGAGGAGTACGGCCAGGTCCGGCAGGGCCGGCGCGTAGGGCGACCTCCAGCGCCCGCACCACCCGGCGGGGATTCCGGGGGTCTATGCGGGCGGCGGCCTGGGGGTTCAGCGCGGCCAAGCGGGCTATGAGGGCCTCCAGCCCCTCCCAGTGGGCCTGCTCTTCCAGTTCGGCCCGCAGCGCGGGGTCCGGGGGGACGGCGGGGGGAGTCCATCCTTCCACCAGCGCGCGCACGTACTGCCCTGTCCCGCCGACGACAACAGGCAGGCGGCCGCGAGCGTGGACCTCCGCGATCGCCCGATGCGCCTGGGCCAGAAAACGGGCCAGCCCCACCGTGTCGTCGGGGTCGGCGATGTCAATCAGGTGGTGGGGGACTCGGGCCCGTTCCTCCGGGGTCGGCTTGGCGGTGCCGATGTCCATCCCCCGGTAGAAGAGGCGGGAATCGGCGGAAACCACCTCTCCCTCCAGATGTTCGGCCAGATAGAGGGAGAGGGCGGTCTTGCCGACGGCCGTCGGCCCAAGGATAACCAGCAGGGGCTGGCGCAAGCGTTCGGACGGTTCGGCCATTGGTAGAGGGTGGCAGGGATAAAGGATGTTTTGTAGCAACATCTTCCGGCCGCCGCCCCAATCTCCTTCATCTTCTGCCTCACGAGAGCCCCATCGCGCAGGGCGCATTTCCGCAGGGAAGAAACGGCGGCCATAAGGCGCTGTCGGCTGGAAGCGGGGGTTGGGCGGCCCCTAAGTTGTTTTCCTTGCCACACTTGAACGGGCAAGGTTCAGAACGTGCCAGCCGCGCTTCCCTTTGCTACCCATCTCTTACCATATCTTCTTTGAATCGTCAAGCGCTTTCGCCGAGGTTCGGGCGCAGGCAGATTTCCTCCCCCCGCTGCTTCGCCGCTACTCCCTATCAGGAGCCGGCGGCCCCGTTCGGCGGGGGGCAGACCCAGGAGGGGGCCCACAGGTCGCCGAAGGCGGCGCCGATGCCGCAAGCCGAGCAGGCACTGCGGCAATCGGGAAGAGGGCGGGCTTCCCGACTCCGCTCCCATTCCCGCCACAGATGCTCTTTCCGTACCCCGATGTCAATGAAATCCCAGGGGAACACCTCGTCCCTGGGGCGTTCCCGGTGGGCATAGAAGCCCGGCGCCAGACCCGCCCGCTCAAAGGCCAGCATCCAGGCGGTGAAATCAAACCACTCGTCCCAGCCGTCAAAACGGGCCCCTTCCGCCCAGGCCCCCTGGATAACTTCCCCCAGCCGCCGGTCGCCCCGGGAGAGCACCGCCTCTATCAGGGTCATCCGGGGGTCGTTCCAACTGGGGTTGAGCCCACCACCCCGCAGCCGCTCTCGCAGCATCTGTTGACGGGCCCGAATCTCCTCCAGCGGGGCCAGCGGCGCCCACTGGAAGGGGGTGTGGGGTTTAGGGACGAAGGTGCTGATGCTGATGTTGACCTGCGCCTTGCGTCCGTGAATCCTCTTCCCCTCCGCCAGCACCGCCCGGGCCAGGTCGGCGATGGCGCGGACGTCCTCCGGCTCCTCCCCAGGCAGGCCGATCATAAAGTACAGTTTGACCGTCCGCCAGCCGCGCCGGAAGACTTCCCGGGCAACCTCCACCATCTGGTCTCCCGGAATCGGCTTGTTGATGACGCGCCGCAGCCGCTCCGTCCCAGCCTCCGGCGCAAAAGTGAAGCCCGTCCGCCGCCCGCGACTGATGGCGTCCGCCAGGTCCACCGAAAAGGATTCAATCCGCAGGCTGGGGAGGGAAATGGAGAGATGCCGGTCGGCGTAGCGGTCTGCCAGCGCGCGGACCAGTTCGCCGATGCGGGAGTAATCGGCGGAAGAGAGGGAGAGAAGAGCGATCTCTTCATAGCCGGTGTGGGCCAGAATCTCGTCCACCGCCGCCAGGACCTCCTCCAGAGGCCGCTCCCGCAGGGGGCGAGTGACTACTCCGGCATGGCAGAACCGGCAGCCCCGGATGCAGCCGCGCTGGATTTCCACTACCCCCCGGTCGTGAGCGACGGTGACGTTGGGGACCAGTTGGCGGGTCGGCGGCGGCGGGAGTACCGGGACGATGCGCCGCCGCACCGGAAGGGGTGCTGCCGGATGCACGGGGCGGATTCGGGCGACAGTGCCGTCGGAATAGGAGTCCACTGCGTAGAACCGGGGGACGTAGACGCCGGGAATGCGGGCCAGCGCTTCCAGTTGGGCCTCCCGGCCCATAGAGCGGGTGCGCTCCCAGGCCCGCACAACGTCCCCAATCGCCTCCTCGCCGTCGCCGATGACGAAGGCGTCCACAAACTCCGCCACCGGCTCCGGGTTGAAGGTCGCATGTCCCCCGGCGATGACCAGCGGATGCCGGGTATCCCGCTCCGCGCTCCGCAAGGGCAATCCCGCCAGGTCCAGCGTCTCCAGAAGATTCGTGTAGAGGACTTCGTAAGGGAGGCTGAAGCCCAGGATGTCAAACTCGGCCAGAGGGTGGAAGGACTCCAGGCTGTAGAGGGGGATACCTTCCCGCCGCATGGCCGCCGCCATATCGGGCCAGGGGGTGTAGGCCCGCTCCGCCAATACCCCATCCATCCGGTTCAGGATGTCGTAAAGGACCTGGATGCCCAGGTTGGACATGCCCAGGTCGTAGAGGTCGGGGAAGATAAGGGCGACGCGGGTGGGGGTAGTGTCCCCGTCCTTGTGGACAGCGTTGACTTCGCCGCCCACGTAACGGCCGGGATGCGCTACGTGGGGGAGGATTCGTTCCAGGCGGGCTTTCCAGTCGGGGGTCATCGGATGGTTTGCCAGCGGTCTGTAACGCAGACCGCCAGGCCTGCTGGGGCAGGCGAACCGCCTGCGCTACGTTTTGGCGATGCCCTCTACGGCGCACTCCCGCGCGCCGCTATCCACGAAGCCCACCGATTCGGCCAGGCGGGCAGAGGGCTCGTTCCCTTCGGCAACGACGTAGAGGGGGATGGCGCCGGAGCGCAGAATCCATGTGATGCAGGCATCCAGGACGGCCTTGCCCCAGCCCCGCCGCTGAGCCTCCGGGGCCGTCTGGACGTAGACTTCGGCGAAGTGGGGGGATTGCCAGTTGATGCCAGCCTCGGCGACAATCTGGGTGCCCTGGGAACGGATGACAAAGCGGGGGGAGCCGTTGGCCGCCTGGGCGGGGGTGACCAGTACGTTAATTTCCGGTTCGTAGCGCCTCAGGTCCAGGTAGTAGATGCGGTTGAGGCTGACCCGCTCCACCTCCAGAACCTCTTCCGCCACGCCCAGCAGGTCGGGGGTGGTGACCAGGTAGTAGGGGCGGCGGGGGGTGCCGCCGCCGGAAGGGGAGAGGCCCTTCTGCAGGAGAGCCCAGGCTACATCCAGGCGGCGGGCGCGCAGGACGCTGAGAGGCCGGAAGAGATCCCACCCGGTCTGGCAGACGGCCAGGAAACCTTCCACGCGCAATCCGCGCTCCGCCACCCAGAGCCGGGTGCGCGCCGGGTCGTAGTAGAGGACGTAGTAGGCGGCCAGACCATCGCGCGGAGCGCTCAGATCCAGCATCGTCCGCACCTTCCGGCGCAGTTCCTCCAGGTCCTGAGTGACTTCCTGTTCTTGAGGGGCAAACCAGTCGGACATGGGTCACCGCCGACGGGCCGGGCACTTCGGAGAGCGCCTGGCGCGTTCTTTTCGTGCTATCCTCGCTGTTTTGAAGCGCCTCTTCCCAGTGTGCGATCCCTATCTTCGTTCACCAGTTCTACGACGGCGTGCAGTAGCGACCTACCGATAATTATACCACATCTCCCACATCCGTGCCCAGCATCAACCGGCGCACGACGGGGATGGGCGGAGTGCCGCAGGAGAGGAAGCGGTCGTGGAAGGACCGAAGATCGAAGAGTTCCCCCTCCCGGGCCCGGACGTCCTCCCGCAGCCGGAGCACCATCAGTTTGCCCAGGGTGTAGTTCAGGTACTGGGGGTCGTAGGTACCCCGGATGGCCTCCTCTTCTGCCGGCGCCGGTTCCATAAAGGCGTCCTCCACGAAGCGGCGGGTTGCTTCCTCCACCGTCATTCCGGCGGTATGGAGGCCCAGCGCGCAGACGAAGCGGACATCCCGCAGCAGGGCCTCGCTCAACTGGCCCAGGCGGGCCCAGAGGTCATCGGGACAGACCGTCTCCCACATCATCTGTTCGCAGTAATGGGCCCAGCCCTCAGTGAAAGCGTAGGAGCCGAAGGCTTTGGTGACCGCCGACGGGGCGTTGCGGGTGTGCAGGCCGTGCAGGTAGTGGCCGGGCCAGGCCTCGTGAACGCAGGTGCTCCAGAGGGAATGGTAGGTGAAGGCAGTCATCCACTCCTCTACTTTCTCGGGTGGCCAGTCCCGCTCCGGCGGAGTGACATAGTAGTAGGATTCCCGTGCGGCGGTCTCAAAGGGGCCGGAAGAGTACATCATCGCGAAGGCATAGCGCAGGAACGGCGGCGTTTCGGCGACGATACAGTTCTCATCGTAGGGGACGGAGACGATACCCCGTTCCAGGACAATCTGGCGGAGATCATCCACCAGTCGCCGGACTTCGGTGACCAGGTTGTCGGGTGCGGGGTGGCGGCGCTTGCCCTCGGCGATTACCCGGTTGGGGTCGTTGCCGGGGCCGCCCAGACGGGCGGCGGTCTCCAGGAACGCCTCTTTGTTCCGGGCCAGGTCTGCCTCCGCCACTTCCCACAGCCTTTCCAGCGGCAGGTTCACCCCCTCGCTCAGGGCCAGCATCCGCGCGAACCGTTCCGCGCCCAGAGCGAAGTCGTCGGTGGCGCAGGGGGCGAGGTCGTCCTCCAGCCAGGAGACAATGGCCTCTATTTCCCGGGCCGCGTCCCGGATAGCCCTGTCCAGTTCTGCCCGCAGGGCGCCGTCTTCCAGACCGGCCAGCGCGCCGGGGAGGTCGTCCTGCAAGAAGGAAGCCAGGCCCTTCCCGATCCGCGCGGCGACGCCGACAGCCGGGCGCATCGGATGGGTGAGGTTTTCCCGCAGGCAGGAGAGGATAGCGGGAACTCCGCGCAGGTGGGCCAGGAGCGCCCGCGCCCGCACTTCCAGCGGCGCATAGTTGCGCAGGATGTAGTTGCCCACATCCAGCACTTCCAGATACGGAATGGGGTCCCGCTCCAACTTGCGCCATTCGGCCAGGGCGAAGGCCTCAAAGAGGGCCTCGTGCCGCACTACCTGATAATCCAGCCAGGCCCGTTCGTCCAGGTCGGCGGGGTCTATCTGCTCCAGGTCGGCCAGGAAGCGGTGCAGGTCGGCCAGTCGGGTTTCCAGCGCGCGGCGGGAGAGGTCCGGCAGCCGGCCGTCGTATTCGTGGAATCCCAGCCAGATAGCGGCATTGGGGTAGGTGTCGCCATAGGCCCGCAGGTAGGCATCGGTTAGATTCCGCAGTTGATGCGCGGCAGATGGTAGCATACGAAATCTCCAAAGCGGATTTGCTCAGTGCCTCGTAACCATTCAGCGCTGGCTGAATAGTTCCAGTGCCTCCTGAAAATCCCGTTCACAAACATCCGGCCAGGGTGAGCAGAGCGGTTACCCGCGGGGCTATTATAGCAGGTTGGCCGGAGAAAACAACCCGGGTCGGTTGCCCAAGGGTAAACCGTCGGGGCCCGGTTGCGAAGCCCCCTTCGGAGGCTGAAATTCGGCTTATCCGAAGTCTCCATAGCCCGAAGGGCTTCGTTTTCTGGGCCCGACGTTACGTCCGGGCCCTCTCCTTCTCTGAAAACAGACCACGACCTCCCCGGGGGAAGGGAGGCCGTGGTCTGCGAAAGGAGGGTAACCACTTGCATGGAACAGGGGGCGGGGACCCGTTCCATTTACATTTTACCCCATGGGCAGCGCAGGTCAATGGGAAAAAAGTACCATTCGTCCCTTCCACCCGGCGCGCGGATGAGGGGAGAGCCAGGGCTTATCAATGCTACCCGGAAACTTGCGGCACACGGAGCGCGAGGTCCATCTTGCGCCACAGCCACCGTCTCTGACCCGCAGGAATGCGCCCCGCGCGATGGGGCGCTCGTAACTCCCTGCCAGGCGGTAGTTGGGTAGGGTGAGGAAGGGCAGATAGTTGCTCTGAATTCCTGACTGCCCATGTTGCCGATTCCTCAATCGGGCGAGGAAACTCTCTGCGCCGCCCGCCGCAGCCTCTATCCCCTCACCATCACCAGGCCACTGGGGCGCTGGGGGGGACGCTTTTCCTCCGGCTGGGCGGGCTTCATCGTCCGGGCCAGTTCCAGGGCCCGGGCGGCCTTCTGGGCGACTTCCTCCCTCCGGGCCTGCATGTCCTGCACGACCCGCTCCAGGAGTGCCAGGAACGAGTCGGTGAGCATCCGCGAGTTGGTTTCCAGGACCTGCCGCATCGCCTCTTCGTCCGGCGCCTCCACCAGTTCGGTCAGCAGACGGAGTTCCGGCGGGACCTGCTCCTGAAGGATGCGGATGACCAGTTGCCAGACCTCCTGCAGGCGGGAGAGGGTCTCCCGGTCGCCGGCTTGCTGAGCCCCCTCCATCTCGGAGGCCAGGACGTTCAGGAACAGGTCATCCAGGTCCATCAGGCGACGGCGAGCCAGTAACTCCGGCTGTTCCGAGGTCAACAGGTCGCGCAGCAGTTGGAGTTTGGCCCGCACTTCCTCCCGGGCCTGCGCCCGGATTTGCTCCCGAACTCCCATCACCTCTTCTCGCAGGGCCTCCAGCCGCTTGCGCTTCTCCTCGTCCGTTTCACTCTCTATACGACGGGTCAGTTTCTGGAAGAAGAGATAATCTACCAGCGGCTGCCCGAAGGTGACCAGCACCGCCCGGGTCGTCGGGTCTTCGGCTTCCACCAGCAGGTCCAGTAGTTTCTCCCGCGTGGGCTCGGCCTGCAGAGCCTGGAGCGCGCGGGAGCGGGCCGCCAGTTTCCGGCCCACCGCCGTCTGCTCCAGAAGCAATGTCCGCACTTCCATCAGTTGCTGGAGGGCATCCGTCATCCCCATCGCGTTAGCCTGCTCCAGGTTGAAGGAGAGGATGCGGAAGAAACCCTCATCCAGCATCGCCTCGTTTTCCTGGATGAGTGCCATCCGCTCCTCGGGAGTAGAAGCGGCCAGGAGCCGCTTCAGGAGGTCCGCCCGGTCCCGCTGGGCCTGCACCATCTCCGGGGTGATGCCGTCGGCCTCCAGCACCCGGTTGACCAGGCTCTCGTAGGAGAGAAAGACCTGGGGATTGAACAGGTAACTCTTCCGCTGTTCCTGGGGAAGCGTACTCATCACGGCGCGGGAGAGGGCACCGATGGCCTGCTGCCGCTCCATGTCGGTCCGTCCGGCCGCCATCGGCATATAGATCAGCGCCAGTTCCTTGCGCGGGTCGTGGTAGATGAAAGGTACCTCCAGGATGCTGGCGAACCCGCAGGCGGGGCAGACGGCCAGGTTGATCTGGCCGGCCAGCAATCGGGCTTTGGCCGAAGGGTCCATTTCCACATCCAGGATTTGCTCCAGGGGCATCCCAAAGGTCTGTCGGCAATTGGGACAGGTCACTCGGGCCATCAGTCGTTGAGCCATTTTTCTCCTTAACGGGATCGGTTTCCCCCAAAGACACGGAGACGCAAACTTTGGGTTTCTGTGCGAGATTTAGCAACTACCTGCCGGGCGGTGGTTCAGTCCTCACCCCTCCCTATGGCGGTGAAGCCGTCCGGGGGTGGAGGGAGGAAGGGTGAGGCGCACTCCAGGGCCGATGCCCGGCGCGAAGCGTCCCCGCAGGGGCAATCGCCGTAGGGGCAGGTCTTGCGTCTGCCCGCCCCTGCCCCCCCATCAGCGCCAGGGGGCGATCTCCATCGGGCCGAATCGTTACCTCCGTGGTTGACTTTACGGGATCACTTCCCATCTTTCCGCCAGTTTCTCCATGACCTGAGGGAGTGTGGTATATTCCATCTCCTCCATCGGGAGGCGGTGGGGCTCAAAGGGGCCATGGCGGCGGAAGTGGTCAGCGATGACGTTGCAGAGGCGGCGCGCCTCGTCAAAGCCGGGATCGTCAAACATATCCCGGGGCCCCACCAGCCGTCCCCCGGCAATCTGGAATCCCAGGCAGACGACGCGCGGGGGGCCGTCAAAGCGGCTGGGCGTGGCATGGTAGAGGGGGACCGGCATCAGCGGGCCGTAGTGGGAGCCGCGCATCCAGCCCTCTACGATGTGGGGCATGGTGAACGGCTCCAGCACCTCGCCAACGGCCGGAAATTCCCCCTGGCTGCGAACAATGCAGACAGGATCATCCTTCCCCACGTACCGCCCGGCGATGAGGGAAAGCCGCTGGGTGGAAGAGACGGCCGCAATCTCCCCCTTCTTGGTATAAACCGCTTTGACCGCGTAGCGACCCGGCGCGCCGATGAAGACCAGCAGGTCGTAGAGTTCCTCTGGCGTATCAAAGAAGACCCGCTTGCTCTCCTTCACGTCGTGGACCTCAAAGCGGAAGCCGTCGTGCATGGCCGGGGAGATGACCAGACCGGCCGTATTGAAGGGGTCAGCGAACATCCGGTAGAGGGGGAGGTTCCATGCCCCGGCGGATGTCTTATCGGCCATGAAGATGAGCACCGGTTCGGAAGGTCGCTCGGTGAACTCCATCTCCGCCACGCCAGGGCCCATGCCTTTGACGTTGCCGGAGAAAGCGTCCGACAGCAGGTCCTGCCCGGCACCGTAGAGTTTCAGCCGTTTAGCGACCCCGGTGCAGGCCTCAAAGGTCTCCCAGGCCAGGCGGTGAATCTCCGGATTGTCCACCCCTTTCCGGTGGGTCATGATGAGTTGCAGGTCATCGCCGCAGGCCGTCACATGGAAATCCACGATAATGTCTTCTTTGACCGCCGCCTCCAGCCGGTCCTCTGCCTCTTCTATCAGTTCTTCGTGGATGCTGGAGTGGCCCACAAACCCACCGACATCTGCTTTAATGACGCTGAGCGTGATGTGGTCCATTTTCCCTCCTTCCCGGATTGTTCGGAAACTTACGGCGTATCCAGCAGGCCCGGCGACCTGCGCTATGAGATGTGTCGTTGTAGGGGCGTCCTGTCGGGGAGAGGGGGCAAGGCCTGGGCAGGGGCAAGCCATGCCTCTACTTTAGTTTCTCCTCCCCCCCGAAGGGCCGGTAGGGGCTCAATTGCTCCAGAATCTCCTGGTCCTCCGGTGTGAGGGTATCCTGCACCATATGGGTCAGGAGGACGCCGACGCCCGGCCCCAGCATATACCCCTGCCCACACATCCCGACTGCATAAATATATCCCTCCAGTTCCCGCGCCCAACCGATGATGGGGAAGCCATCGGGAGTCATCGGGTAGAGGCCCCGCCAGGTGCGCCGGACTTTGATGTTGGCCAGTTTGGGCATCAGGTCCGCCATCCGCCGGGCGATCATAGGCAGGAATACGGAGGTCTCCCGCCGGTCGGTACCGATGATGGGCGGTTCGGGAGTGATGCAGAAGACGATAGGGCCGGGTTTGTGCTGATAGAAGTAGTAGTTCTTGGAGCCTTCGGCGGGGCGGATGTCCACGACCATCGGCTCCAGGAACCGGGCAACCGGCTCGGTGATGCCCGCCTCGTGACAATCCGGCACCACGGGGACATCCAACCCGGCCATCTGGGCGACGGCGCGCGCCCAGGGGCCGGCCGCGTTGACCACCACTTCGGTGGCATAGCCGCCCCGGTCGGTGCGGACGCCCACTACCCGCCCCCGGCGGCGGATGATGCCGGTCACCCGTTCCCGGAAGTGGAACTCGGCCCCTCGCTCCCGCGCCCGCATGTAGAACGCGTGCGCCGTCAACAACGGAGAAGCGGAGCCATCGCCCGGAGAGTAGGTCCCGCCGATCAGTCCCTCCGGATTCAGGTCCGGAATGACCTGCAGGAGGTCATCCCGGTCCAGCCAGTGGATGTTCAGCCCGTACGAGTGCTGGACCTTCAGCAGGCTCTTGAGGATTTGCTCCTCCTGCTCCCGGTAGGCGACGAAGGAGTACCCGCCCTGGTACCACTCAATGTTGTCGCCGTAGGTCTCCTCCCAGGTGGAGAAAATCTCTATAGACTTAAGGCAGAGGCGGATTTTGGCGGGGTCAGAGTGGGTGGCGCGGATGCCGCCGATGGCCGCCTTGTTGGAGCCCTGTCCGGGACTGGCGAACTGGTCAATGACCAGGACTTTCCGGCCGGCATCGGCCATAAAGAAGGCGGCAGGGAGACCAATGCTCCCGGCGCCGACAATCACCACATCGTAGGTCTGGGTGGTCATAGCGCCTCCTGAGGGTGGATTTCTGACCGGTTAGCAAAAAGGTAACCCTCATCGGTCTTCATAGATGCCATGCCTGCCGAAACCGTCAGGGAACGGTCCCGCCGCAGGAGGCATAGTTGGCGTTGTGCTCCTCCTCTGTACGGGCGAAAAGGTGACTTCCGTCGTTCTTGTGGCAATCGGCGATGAAGTAGAAGTAGTCGGTCTGCACCGGAAAGGCCGATGCCTGGATGGAAGCCAGGCCCGGACTGCAGATAGGGCCTGGGGGCAGGCCGGGGTAGCGGTAGGTGTTGTACGGGTGGTCTATGTCAGCGAGGGAGTTCACCCCCAATTCGTCAAAGTAGAGCCGCCGCCACCACTTCCCGGTCTTCTCATCGTAGCCCAGGGCATACTGGACAGTAGGGTCGGCGTTGAGGAGCCAGCCGTTCCGCAGCCGGTTGAGGAAGACGCTGGCAATAATGGGCCGTTCCTCGGGGATGACCGCCTCCCGTTCCACCAGCGAGGCCAGGGTGACCAGTTGGTGGACCGTCAGGCCCTGGTTGGCCGCGCCCAGCCGCATCTCCTCGGTCACCCGCGCGTCAAAGGTCGCCAGCATGCGGGCCACCCCATCGTAGGCCGTCACATCCTCCGGCAGACGGTAGGTCTCCGGGAAGAGATACCCCTCCAGGGTGGTCCCTGGCGGCAGGTCGGCCAGGAAGGGATAGTCCTTCAAGTCGGTCTCCTGCCAGCCCGCTGTCACCAGGGCGATGAAATCCCCTTCGGCGATGCCGGTCTGCGCGGCAACGGTGGCGGCGACCTCTTCCAGACGAAGTCCCTCCCGGACGGTCACCACCCGCTCCGGACGCAGGCCGGTCTGCAGCGCTTCGGCGATCTCGGGAATGGTCATCGTCTGGCGCAGGGTGTAGGTGCCGGCCTCCAGCCCAGCGTCCAGGCCTTTATACTGCAGATAGCGGCGAAAGAGTTCGGCATCGGAGATCAGGCCGGCCTCCTGGAGGCGCTGAGCGATGGACGCCGCCGTCTCCCCGGGCTGGATGACAAAGGTGACCGGGGTGTTGTCGGTGCCGGCAGGATGCCGGAGTTCGTCAGCGTGCATCTGGATGTAGGTCTCCAGGGCGACCTCTTTGGGGGAGCCCACCGCGCTGATGTTGCAGAGGGAAAGGCCCAGCCCGCCAGTCTGGCGGAACGCCCACACACTCCCACCAACAATGCTGGCGACCGAAGCCAGCGCCAGCAGGAAGGCCACAATGCGGGTTGTCTGGTTCTTCTTTGTCTTTTTCACTTTTCTCAACCTAACCGGTGGGGATGCCCTGACCAGTCAAATTTACCTCCGAAAGTCCCGGTCAGGGAAGGCATCATGCACTGCTACACCGTCCTCCAGGGTCACCACGCGCAGAGATTTGCCCCGTTCGGGGATGAACATCCAGTAGCGGACGCGCCCGTCCGGCTGTACCTCTCGCTGCGCCGGTTCGCGGAGCGCCTTTTCGCGCCATTCGGGCCGGATACATGGGCGCTTCTGCAGGCTTGTTCCTCAAAGTAGCGGGTTGTTTTCACGTTCGCGGCGAGTTTCCAGGAACCCTTGCAGCAGGACGGCGGCGGCGACGGCGTCCACTTCGCCGCGCCGGCGGTGCTTTCCGGGCCGGCGGACGGTCTCCAGAATCTCCTGGGCGGCGACGGTGGTGTAGCGTTCGTCCCACAACTCTACCGGCACCGGCAGTACTTCTGCCAGGGCCTGCGCGTACGCCTCCACCCAGCGGGCCTGGGGGCCCACTTCCCCGCGCAGGGTCAGCGGCCGCCCGACGATCACCCGCTCAACACCGTATTCGGCGACCAGGCGGGCAATGGCGGCGAAATCCGCTTTTTTGGACCGCCGCTCCAGGACCCGCAACGGCTGGGCGATGAGCCCGGTCGGGTCGCTGATGGCGATTCCAATTCGCTTCTCCCCGATATCCAGCGCCAGAACGCGCATACCGAAAGGAATCACAATTTTCCCTGGTTCGCTAAACCGACGAATTCTTCCAGAGTGACCACTCTAACTTTTTCGGCGTTCCGAATAAATTCCTGCCACTTACCACTGGTGAAATAATCGCGCTTGCTCCACCCTCTCTTGGGCATCAGTCGCAACGATGTCGACCTTGTGAATGCCGCCACCCAATCGCCGGCCTACGGCAACCTGTTTTGTGTAGGTGTAATGCCCGTGCTTTAGAGCGGGCAGCACCTAAGACGGCTCCAGTGGTAGTCTTTCGGGGGTTCATACGACTTCCTCACGACGGAAGATTAGCAGATAGTGATGGGTGATTTGAAGATACTTTTGTGAGTTTGAAGGCATAGGAAGATCGTTGGAGGATACAATCACGATCTCCTTCAAGCGAAGATGAGGGTGGTGGCCCAAGCGTTCCAGCAGCAAAAGCCCTGCTGGTAAAAGATATTCACCTTCTCGCAGGTCTTCTGTTTTTACTGTCAGGAAACCGCCGGGCAGAAGAGCACGACGGCAATGTTCGGCGATTCGATCAATGGCTTTCAGAAAGGCATTAAAGGACGAGCGGGCGGAAACCCCTCCAGGGGTCCCGTGAACGTAAAGGAGCGAGAAGGGGCCGTCCAGAGGGGGCTCTTCCCCCTCTGGCTCCGTCACCGGATGATAGGAGAGACGGATTTCTGCCCATTGGGTTCCACGGGCCGCAAAACGGCTTGTCAGATTGCGAACGATCTCCGATTCGCACCGGTGAGCCGGAAAGAGCCACACGGAAGTGGTTTCCAAGCTCTTATCCCTCTCCTCCGTTTCCGGGATTTTCCCCTGGTGCAGTTCCCAGGAAAGAGCACACAGGAGGGACGGCTCCTCCTCTCTCGGTTCAGCAGGTTTTTCAAAAACCGGTAGATATTCATGGGCCAGTAGCAGAAAGTTGTACTTTAGACTGCGCGCATACCAAAAACCAGTTGTTCTGCAATTATGCTGCCGCTTGATCACCAATTCCTTTAAGCGAAATCCCTCATTGAGAAACACCCGGATCGTTTGGAACCCGATGGGCAGAACACAGCGGGAATGTCGGGTATCCCCGACAAGAAGCGCGCATTTTCCCCCCGGTTTCAGGACCCGCAGACTCTCTTGGGCCACCCTTCTCATTGCATCAAGAAACTGGGGGATGGGGAGGGATGAGAGATCGCCCTCCACTCGCGCGCTGTATCGCACAATCCCAGCATATGGGGGATGAGCACAGATTAAATCTACGCTTCCCGGTTCAATGAAAGATAGATCGCGAGCATCTCCAACGTGAGTTTCCGGCTCGTAGACTGGCCCGTTCCCCATGGATCGGGGCAATGGAAAGGACAAGTTCTCTCGTGTGAGTTGAATGGCCTGGGGGTTAATGTCTATAGCGATGCAGCGTCGTCCCAGAAGCCTGGCTTCTACCGCTGTCGTTCCACCGCCGACGAAGTAATCCAGCACCAGGTCTCCCGGACGGGAGTATTTCAGAATCACATTGCGGGGAATATATGGAGACCAGTTCCCGCGATACCGCCCATCGTGGGTGGCCCAATCCCCCCGTTTCTTAAAGCTCCAGACAGTGGTGGTTTCCTCCCGGAAGTCGCTGGGCGCCCATGCCCGAATTCGCTTCCGACGAGCCAGCGAGGAGACATTCACGCCACAGGCTTCTGTGATAATCTGTTCCAACTGGCGAAACGAGATACCAAATGTAGCTCCGATCTCTGCGTCAGGCATTCCCGTGGCCTTAGCCTTCAGTACAGCGGAGCGGAAAGCCTCCTCTCCGTGCTCCTGACGGAGATGGATGCCCAAATGCCGAAAGACATGCTCCCCACAAACCGGACAGGCCTTCATTACCAATTCACCATTTAGCAAAGCCGAACTCTTACCCTCCGGGGCTGACCACAACTCGGATTCTCATCGGAAGTAGCGGTAGCCGTCCCAGCCACCGGGGCCAGACCTGAATCTGGGGCGGCTGGGCCAGCGGCCACTGGGCGGAAAGCAGGTCGGCGGCCTGCGCGATGCTCTTCCCGCGCACCGTCTGCCGGACGACCTCGGGGTCCACCTCCGCCGCTGCGTAGCCTACCGCCGAAACGGAGAACTGGATCACGCCATTCTCGGGACCGGAGGTCGGCTCCCGAATCTCAAAGTCGGTATCCACCAGCCCATGTTCGGGCGGGAGGCGGCGCACCAGGGCAGCATAACCGACCGCTTCAGCGTTGTCCCGGTCCACTGCCATCCCGGTGACCAGCAGTTTCATATAGACCTGCAGTTTGTCCGCCTGTTCGTAGAGAAACCGGTCGTACGAGACCTCGCTGGCCTGAATCTCCAGCGATTGTCGGAAGAGGACCTCGGTCGGCTCCAGATACGTCTGCAGGCCCTGGTAGGCTTCCTCCAGCAACTGGGCTTTCAACTGTTCCCGGGCCCGGTCCATATCTTCCTGGGAGACGGCGCGGACTTCCCGGAGGCCGCCGCCCCGGGTCGGTTCGGGGTTCATAACCCGCAGCGCCAGGGCGCTGACACCCTCTACCTGGTTGATGAGTCCCGCGTCCACGTTGCCCGCCGGTCCCTCTTCCAGGGCCTCTATGGGAGCGGGAGCCTGTCCGAAGGGCGGCACGGCCACATCCTGGGTGGTGGCGAAGCGGACCGGGAAGGCGCCGGCGGAGGTCCGGACGACGGTGCGGGCGGGCACGATCACCTCCTGGCCCAGCATATTGGTGAAGAGGACAATTCCGGTGGCCCGGCCCGATTCATAGGCGGTAGTGCCGGTAGTCTCCACCTCCAGGCTGCCAGAGAAGTAATCGCCCACCCGGCGGGCGGGGATCCGTCCACTGGCGGCGTCCACGGCCTGTGTATCCAGCCCGGCCCAGATGGGGACGGTGGCCCGGATGGTCTCCACGGTGGGGACCAGGGTGACGGTGGCCTGAGGGACGACGGCGTAGGCGAAGCCGAGGATGACCAGAAGGGTAGCGATGAAGACGGTCAGCCGGGCGCCCAGGCGGACATTCTGAGCCCAAGGCGGGAGCGAGCGAGCCGGGGGTGGGTGGAGGGGGATTTCCTCCTCCCACCAGGCGCGAGGCGGCGGCTCCAAGGGTTCCCGCTCCGGGCGGGGCCAGCGGTGGGCCGCCTCCGCCTCGGCGACGGAAGCGAAGGCCGGCAGCCCGATCCAGCGAAGATAGGCCCGTCGGTCCGGGTCCTCAGAGACGATAGCGACCTCAACGCCCAGCCGCTCCGCCTCCCGGCGCACTCGTTCACCGTCCAGCGGGTTGGAGAAGAGCCGGGTCTCCCAGGGAAGGAGAATGATGATCCGTCCATCGTCTCCGGCACTCCGTTCCGCTTCGCGTCTGGTTACCAGCGCCTGCCGGATGCGGTGGCGCAGGACGGCCGGGTCATCGTCGGGGTGAAGGGAAATAATATGCGGCATACCCGAAAATTCTGCTTTCCGCCTGTGTGCCTGGGCCATAACTATTCAGCGCTGACGGAAAGTCCGCCTCCCTGAGCCTGCGGCCTCTGGACGGCCTGTGCCGTCCTC
>JASFBC010000063.1:0-4097 GCA_036172315.1 Anaerolineae bacterium
GAGGGCGATCTCCATCGGGCGGAATAGTTGCCGTGAAAGACCCGCTCAGGGCTCATGGGCACCGACCCTCCGGGTGTGCTCCGCGACGGCCTGCTGACGGAGCGCGTTCAGGTCCTGGGGGCATTCCACCGGGACGCCTCCCCGCAGGTCCAGCAGAGTTTCCCGACATGATGGAGCAGGAAATTGTCAAGTGGAGGATTTGTGCGCATCCTGGCTATCATCACTGGTGAGTACGGCCAGCGGCACGTGGAGAACATCCGCGCCCACGCGCCCGCCCACTGGGAGATTCACGTCTGGCGGGCGCCGGCCTCCTACCCGCTGGTCATAGACTACCCCGAGGATTACCTGCCCGACGACCTGCCTCCGGCCGACCTGGTGCTGGCCTTCGGTGAACATCCAGGAGTGGCAGAATTGGTGCCGGAAATAGTGAAGATGACGGGGGCCAAGGCCGTCATCGCGCCGGTGGACCGGGAGGAGTGGCTGCCGAGGGGGCTGGCCCACCAACTGCGCGGCTGGCTGGCTGAGATGGGGGTAACCTGCGTCACCCCTAAACCCCTCTGCTCGCTGACGGAGACGACCTACAACGTCCGCCGCTACCAGACGGAGTACAGCGACCCGTGGATTGCGGAGTTCGCCCGATATTTTGGACGGCCAGAATTACGGATCACGGTGGATCCGGAGACCCGAACCATCGCGGGGGTGGAGGTTCTGCGGGACGCTTTCTGCGGCTGTGCACGTTACGTCGCCCAGGGGCTGGTGGGAGTCCCGGTGGACGAGGCGGAGTTCCAGGCCGGGATGCTCCACCATCACTACCCCTGCCTGGCAGGGATGGTCAAGGACCCGGATTTCAACGACACGCTGATGCACGTCTCCGGGCATATCATGAAAGAGCAAGTGGCGGAGCAGGTGAAACCGTACCGGCGGGAGGTCTACATCGTACCCCCATAGCACCCCGGGCCGGGACATCCGGCGAAGAGCAGGACATCACTGGTGCATCGGAGCGGGCTTTCAGGCCTGCCCCGGATTGTTCTTAAGCCCTCACCCCAGCGGCTGCTCTGCCCGCCGCACCTCCCAGGCCCGGCCCCCCTTATTGCTCCCCCGTCTTCATCAGCACCGCCGGATGTATCTGCACCCGCAAGTCCCGTGACCTTCATTCCCGTCATTGACACGCTGGAGACCTCGTGATAGAATTATGCCAGGCCATCTGGCCTCTGGAGCCAGTGGCCCGGGTTTGAGTCGCAGTGGGGGTACTGGCATAACCAGATGGGCCGGGTAATCGTCAGCATCCTTTTGTCGGGACACCTTACGGACTTTGCTCCGTCTGCGGCCGTGAGATGGATGGCATACCCTGGTGACCGGAATGCGCCATAAGGCCCGCCAGCCGTCAAGGAACGGTCGGCGGGCTTCTCTTTACCCCGGCTCGGGCACAGGACTTATGCAGTGGCTATCGCTGTGCCTTTATGCTTTGCGGGATTTGAAACCAGGAGGTGCCCGGTGGTGACCGGTTACGTATATCACCCCGTCTATCTGGAGCACAACCAGCCCGGCCATCCGGAGAATGCCCGACGTCTGGAGCGCATTATGGCGGCGCTCCGGGACGCGGGGGTCCTGGAGCGGCTGACACTGGTAGAGGCTCGCCCGGCCACCGAAGGGGAACTGGCCCGGGTGCACACTCCGGCCTACATCGCCCAGGTGCGGCGGGTGGCGGAGCGGGGCGGAGGTCATCTGGACGCCGATACCTATATGAACGCCCGCTCCTACGACGCCGCTGTTATGGCCGCCGGGGGACTCCTGGCCCTGGTGGGGGCAGTGGTGGAGGGACGGGTCCGCAATGGATTCGCCCTCGTCCGCCCGCCAGGCCACCACGCCCTCCCCGACCGGGGCATGGGCTTCTGCCTCTTCAACAACGTCGCCGTTGCCGCCCGCCACGCCCAGACCCTCCCCGGTATAGAGCGCGTCCTCATCGCCGACATAGACGTCCACCACGGCAACGGTACCCAGGCTGTCTTCGAGGCCGACCCCACCGTCTTCTACTTCTCCACCCACGAGTACCCCCACTACCCCGGCACCGGCCACTGGAGCGAGACGGGCGTTAGGGAAGGGGAAGGCTCCGTCCTCAACGTCCCTCTCCCTGCCGGAGTGGGCGACCGGGGATACGGGCGTGTGTATGAAGAACTGGTCTGGCCGCTGGCCCGCCGTTTTCGCCCCGACCTGATCCTGGTCTCCGCCGGGTACGACTCCCACTGGCAGGACCCCCTGGCGATGATGCAACTCTCGCTGAGAGGCTATGCCCGCATCGCGCGGGAACTGGTAGCCATGGCGGAGGAACTCTGCGGAGGACGGATCATCTTCACCCTGGAGGGGGGCTACCACCTGGACGTGCTAGCGCATGGGGTACTGAACGCCTTCTACGCGCTGTTGGGGGAGGAGACGGTCTCTGACCCCTTCGGCCCGCCGTTTCCTGGCAGTGAACCGGATATTGAGCCTCTGCTGGCTCGCCTGAAAGAGCGGCACCGGTTGTAGCGTACGCAGGCTAACAGCCTGCGCTACAGGCTAACAGCCTGCGCTACAGGCTAACAGCCTGCGCTACAGGCCGC
Organism: Anaerolineae bacterium; assembly: GCA_036172315.1. Lineage (GTDB taxonomy): Bacteria > Chloroflexota > Anaerolineae > B4-G1 > DUEL01 > SpSt-77. The sequence goes on from JASFBC010000063.1 coordinate 2,598, forward strand.
AGTAGCGCAGGCCGCCAGGCCTGCATGCGGTCTTTTGCGGTGAGGGGACATGAATCCTTTCCGATGGTTCCTGAGAGCCACCCTCTTGCTCATGGCGATATTCCCCCTCCCGGTACTGGCCCAATCGGGCGGGCCGGGGGAGACTACTGGCGCGCCGCCCTCCCAGGAGCACATCGTAGCGCCGGGGGAGACCCTCTTCTCCATCGCCCGGCGGTACGGGACTACGGTGGACGCCATCGCCCACGCCAACGGGATCGCCGACCCGAGCCAGATTTTCAGCGGCCAGCGGTTGGTGATTCCGGGATCGTTGGGGCCGGTGGATGCCTGGACTGCCCACATCGTCCGCCCCGGCGAGACGCTGGCCGGGATCGCCCGCCAGTACGGCCTGGACTGGCAGACGATCGCGCTGGCCAACCACCTGGTCAACCCCTCCCTGCTCACTGTTGGACAGGTAGTGCGGATACCGGCCGGGCGGGAGGAAGCGACCGGCGCCCTCCATGCCGTCCAGCCCGGAGAGACGTTGTTCCACGTCGCCTTCCGGTATGGGGTCTCCTTATGGGACCTTCTGGCGGCCAACTGGACCGACCGCCCCCCCGTTGCTCTTTCCGGGCAGTGGCTGTGGGTCCCCGGCGCGCGGCCGGCATGGATGCCGTCTCCATTCCTGAAGATAGACATCAACCCAATTCCGGCGCGCCAGGGGGATACGCTCACTCTCGCCATTCATACTACGAAGCCAGTGACGCTGGAAGGCCGCCTTTTTAACCGTGCTGTCCCCTTTGCCGAGGAAAACGGCGTCTATTACGCGTACATCGGCGTCCACGCGTTCACCGAGCCGGGCCTCTACGAGATGACGTTGACCGCCACTGCGGAAGGAGAGACGGCGACGGTCGCCGTAGCGGTCCGGGTGGAGGAGGGGGGGTACGGCTACGAGCGAATAGATATTCCCCCCAGCCGCGCCGGCCTCCTGAACGCGGCCGTCATTGCCGCCGAACAGCAACGGTTGAAGGGAGTCCGGGCGCTCTTCACGCCGCATCGGTACTGGCAGGGGCCATTCCGGTTGCCAGCGGATGCGGCGATCAGTTCCTATTTTGGGACCCGTCGCTCTTATAACGGCGGGCCGTACAACAGTTACCATGAAGGGGTGGACTTTGACATCGGGGCGGGGGCGAAGGTGTACGCTCCGGCGGATGGGGTGGTGGTCCTGGCGGAGCCGCTGGCGGTGCGGGGCAACGCCGTGGTCATAGACCACGGCTGGGGGGTGCTGACCGGGTACTGGCATCTCTCCCGGATAGAGGTAGCGGTCGGGCAGAGGGTGCGCGCGGGGGATGAGATCGGACGGGTAGGGAACACCGGCCTCTCCACCGGCGCCCACCTGCACTGGGACTTCTGGGTAGGGGGCGTCAACGTGAACGGCCTGCGCTGGGTCGCTGCCGACGGCCCCTGGGCCGTGCCAGAGCAGTTCGGTGCTCCCTGAGGCTTATCTGTTCATGGACGCCACTG
>JASFBC010000064.1:0-2570 GCA_036172315.1 Anaerolineae bacterium
TATTTGTCGGAATTAAGGAAGAGCCTTGTGATCTAATAGAAGATGCGGCAAAGTTAACGGTCGAAGCTGGTAATTTCTTTGGAACAGGCCACCAAGGAATGCCTGCACTTTGTCGAACCTTGGTAGAAGGTGATTGGTACCTTAGAACCCAAGATGCTTGAGCATGTGATTTGCTCAATTAGCCAATGGTTGGCTGCTTATCCCACGCTTAGCCCGTATCCGGGCTGGCGACTGGGTAGTGGAGAAGGGGATGCCCACTGGCTGCTACGAGTGCGAAGACATATCTGGAAGCGAATGAGAAGGCCGTGTGTGATTCGATGGTTGAGCTGCCTGCGTATATACGTGTATCCAGGCAACGAAACGAGTCGCGCTATATTCCTTACTGGATGCTATGAGCCTAACGAATTCCGCTGGTTAGAAACGATGCTTAAGCCAGGAATGACATTTATAGACATAGGCGCCAACATGGGTCTATACACGCTGTTTGCGGCCCAAAAGGTGGGCCCCTGTGGTATAGTGGTAGCTATTGAACCGAGTAACCGGGACTTTGCAAGGTTGGAAGATCACATCAGACTGAATCGGTTAGTCAATATTCGCCCTTTGCAAGTAGCGGTTTCGGATTGCGCCGGCGAGGCGGATTTACTCCTAGCAACGGAAGAGCACTCAGGGCATAACACGCTTGGAAATTTCGGCTATGATTCCGTTATTCCTCTGGGCAAGCAACGAGTCCACACTGAACGGCTGGATGATATAGTAAGTCGCCTGGGATTGCAGCAAGTCGACATCATCAAGATAGATGTCGAAGGGGCAGAATTCCTTGCCCTACAAGGGGCACAAGAGACCATAAAGCAATTTCGCCCTGTGGTCCTTACGGAGCTTTCAGATAGAACTCTGAAACATCAAGGATGCCACAGTGGGCAAATTTGGGAATTCCTAACCCGAGAAGGATACCGCATTTACAGATTTGACGAACAAACTGGTTTGCCAGTATTGGCGGAGAGAAAGGCCTATTTTGATTCGGAAAATGTGATCGCAATTCACAACGCAGTTCAGGGAGAAGCCTACAATGGTGGTACCTAACTATCCTCTTGTCTCCGTCGTCATCCCTTGCCTGAATCGAGCCCACTTCTTGGTGCCCACCATCGAGAGTGTCCTGCAACAGGATTACCCGAACATCGAGTGCATCGTCGTGGACGGCGGCTCAACGGATGGCACCGTTGAGATTCTCAAGCGGTATGGGGATAGGATCAAGTGGGTATCGGAACCGGATGAGGGGCACGCCGATGCCATTAACAAGGGCTGGCGGATGAGCAAGGGGGAAATCCTGGCTTGGTTGAATGCTGATGATGTGTGGGCAGTACCCCACGCTGTGAGCCAGGCGGTGGAGTATTTCGAGGCACATTCAGAGGTGGATGTGGTGTATGGGGATTGTGGAGCCATAGATGCTGAAGGGAACCTGGTAGGCATGGCCTATCTGCACGAGTGGGACCTGGAATATGCGGTAGAATACTGTGATCATTGCATCCCACAGCCCGCAGCGTTTCTCCGACGACAAATCCTCGAGAGGGTTGGCTGGCTAGACGTGAACTTTCTTTCAAAAAAGGATCACGAATTATGGCTGCGAATCGGATTGGTTGGGAATATACATCATATTCCCATTGTACTGGCCTACGCACGTGCTTGTCCCGGTTATTTGGCACAAAGAGGAGACATCACAGCAGCAGCCTGCGTTGCGCTAACCAGGAAATTCTATACCTTACCCAATGTACCAGAAAGGCTCAGGGAGAAAAAGGGACGAGCCATCAGCAACGCCTATCTTCGTGGTATGGAGTATGCTTGGTATGACGGACGTCACTGGAAAACTATCTTCACTTATGCGCTCCGAGCCGCGCTAGTAGACCCCACCAACGCGCGTAGCGTGCTCCACCATCTCAAGCGGTATGTGGTAATGGGCGCAGAGGAGAACAGACGTCTAAGGGGGGCACTAATAGTCCTGGAATTGCCTAGCCTCCCACGCAGGATACTGCGAAAAGCCAAAAGGTTCATAATAGGCCCAGAGTGTCCCCGCATCCCCAACCTGGCCGGCGATCGTGACATCGAGTGGGCCTGGGTCGCTTCCCAAATGCCTTCGGGTCCAGGCGAGGCGCTGGATTTTGGGTCGGGAAGCAGTTACCTGGGATTGATCGCCGCCCAGCGGGGCTTCAACGTGACTGCTGTGGATTTGGAACCTGTCCATTGGCCTTATGTTCACTCCGGACTCCGCTTTATCCGGGGCGATATCCTGAAACTGCGTTTGCCTAAGGAACATTATGACCTGGTCATCAACTGCTCGACGGTGGAGCACGTGGGGCTGGCCGGCCGCTATGGTGTAACCGAAAACCGCCCCGACGGAGACCTGGAGGCCATGGCTCGCCTCCGAGAACTGATGAAGCCGGGTGGGGTCATGCTGCTCACGATTCCCATAGGACAAGATGCTGTGTTTGCACCGCTGTGCCGGGTCTATGGCAAAGAGCGGTTGCCTCGCTTGCTGGATGGCTACGTCGTGCAGAAGGAAGCCTTCTGGGTCAAGG
>JASFBC010000065.1:0-5369 GCA_036172315.1 Anaerolineae bacterium
CCTGGCGGCCCAGCGGGCCGACCTGCGCAAGAGCCTCAACTTCGCCCTGCCCACCGCGTGGGCGCAGGGGACGGTCCGGTTGCGGGCAGAGGTGAGAGAAGCGGTGTTGGAGGAGACATTCACTTTTCAGGCGGCGAAGCGGCTTCGCATCGCCTTCGTGCCCATCCACTACGAGCCCGATGGGAGAGGTCTGCTTTGCAAGAAGGAACCAGATCTGACGAAACTAGTCAAAGAGGCCCCCATATGGGCGCAGCGGGTATTTCCTATTGGAAGTCCAATTCAAGTATCGCAATGGGATACCTTGTATTGGACCATGTTCGAGCTACGCAACCCCCCTACATGTGTCTGTCTGCTGCCTCCTTGTGGAAAGGAGAACCACACGGGCTGGATCAAATTGCTGCAAACTTTGGAGGCAAAGTGGCTGCTCTATAAAGGGGACGATCGGCCGGACTATGTCTTCGGGTGGTTGCCTGAAGATTCGTTCTACAGAGGGATATCCTATCCGAAGTGGTTTGGGGCCAAATACGGGGTTGCTGCCTTCGCCGATGATTTCTCGGATCTGCAATTTACCAGGCAAACCTTTGCGCATGAAATGGGGCATCTACTGGGACGACGACATACCAATAGTGCGACGTGCAATCCCGACAATATAGACCCTAGGACAGACTGGCCGTGGGTACGCGAGAATTCCTTGATCCAGGATTATGGGGTGGATATCATATCAGGAGCCTCATATACCCTGAAACGACCGCAGGATAACTACGACTATATGTCCTACTGCGGCTCCCTGGCCAAGGGCAACGTCTGGACCTCCCCCTGGACCTACAGCCATATCTTCTCGGAGAGCTTGAGGGTGCAGCCGCCTACCCAGACCGTGGGCCTCTCAGCGGAACAACCCTACTTCATCGCCAGCGGGCTGGTCTACACCGACGATACGGCCATCCTGGACCCCATCTGGGTGATCACCTCGACCACGGCGCCGCAGAACCCGCCGGCCGGCACCCAGTACTGCCTGGAGGCCCGGGATGCCTCCGGCACCGCCCTGGCCGGCCATTGCTTCGACTTGGCTTTCCTGAACTATGAGACGGGCGAGGCCACCAACGTGGACGGCTTCAACCTGATGCTCTCCTATCCCAGCGGCGTGGCCCGCATCGTGCTGCGGAAGGGTTCCCAGGTGCTGGCCGAGCGGCCGGTCAGCGCCCATGCGCCTGCGGTCACCGTGCTCTCGCCCAACGGCGGGGAGGCTTGGGCCGCCACCGGCACCTACACCATCACCTGGACGGCCAGCGACGCGGACGGCGACCCGCTCACCTACAGCGTCCTCTACAGCCCGGACGGCGCCGAGTGGCTGCCGGTGGGGATAGGTATCACGCAAACCCAGTGGGCGGTGAACGCCGCCGAACTGGCCGGGGGCAACAGTGCCCGCGTGCGGGTGCTGGCCTCGGACGGGGTGAACACCTCCAGCGACGAATCGGACGCCCCCTTCACGGTGGGGCGCAAGGGGCCGCAGGCCTTCATCCTGGCGCCGCAGGAGGGGGCGGTGGTGGCGCCGGGCACGCCGATCTTCCTGCAGGGCTATGCCTACGACCTGGAAGACGGGGCTTTGGCAGAGGCCGCCCTGCGCTGGTCCTCCAGCCGGGATGGGGACTTGGGGACGGGAAGCACGGTGCTGGCAACCCTGTCACTTGGAGAGCACACCCTCACCTTGAGGGCGACGGACAGCGACGGCAACACGGCCACGACCAGCATCCGTCTATTGGTGGGCTTCCGGGTCTACCTGCCGCTGGTGCTGCGCAACCGCTGAGGCGTTGGGGGCGGCGGGGTGGTCAAGTAGGGGCGTAGCGCCGCTACGCCCCTGCCCCCCTCGGCAACCCGGCGAAAGGAGGTGATGCCGGCGGATCTCAGAGCTTGTCTGAAAACCACGAAGGACACGAAGAACACCAAGGAGTAGCAAACCGGATAAAACCCATTCCACAGGAGGTCCAAAATGAAAGCGAAACTCACCCTCATCAGCATCCTTTCCATCCTGGCCCTGCTCCTGGGCGGGGCAGCGACGGCGCAGGGTAAGCCGTTAGTCTCTACGATTGCTAACCCCTTCGTTATACGAGGAGGTGAAATAACGTCTACCGACACAGATTGGGTGCAGATGGCCCCAATCAGCTCACCGCCCGGCACTTACGGCCCTGCTTTGGCCTACGACAGCACCCGCCGCCGGGTCGTCCTTTTCACTGGGTATAGCACTTGGGAGTACGACGGGATGACTTGGGTTGAGAAGCCCACACCCCCCTCAATGCCGCATCGCGGTGGTCACGCCATGGTGTACGATAGCGCTCGTGACCGCATTGTCCTCTTCGGAGGAGTCCTAACTGGCGTCGCCTTGAATGACACTTGGGAATACGATGGGACAACCTGGGTGGAAAAGAGTCCCGTTACCCGACCACCTGCTCGTTCAGGACACGCTATGGCCTATGACAGCGCTCGCGGCCGCGTTATTCTCTTCGGCGGAGAGTCCCAGAATGGATGGGTGCTCGCCGACACCTGGGAATACGATGGGACAAACTGGATAGAGAGAAGTCCCGCCACCCGTCCTGATGCCCGTGTGGACCATGCGATGGCTTATGATAGTGATCGTGGACGGGTAATTCTCTTCGGTGGGGCTGACTACAGCAGAAATCTCTCCTTCCATGATACTTGGGAGTACGATGGAACGACTTGGCAATTGAAACAGGTGGATAACTCTCCTCCCGCTCTTGCGAATCATGCCATGGCCTACGACAGCAACCGTCATCGGGTGGTTCTCTTTGGAGGAAGTAATCCCATCATTATCTCTCCCATTAATCAGACTTGGGAATACGATGGGGCAACCTGGGTGCAGATAGCTACCACAAATTCCCCACCAGCTCGTTATAACCATGCCATGGCCTACGACAATGTGAGGGGCCGCATAGTCCTTTTCGGAGGCTATCAGAGCTTCATAAGGCCTCCCTTTAACGATACCTGGGAATACTATGCACTTCCACACACCAACGACGACTTTGACCACGCTTCATTACTCCCTGAACCACCACCTAACGGCTGGGCAAACCAGCACTTAGATCCAGACACCAATGATGCGACGGTGGCTCCGGATGATCCTGATATGGGTTGCGGTACTGGGGTGAACTCGCACACCATTTGGTTCAAACTTACTCCTTCCTACTACGGCCGTGTTCGCCTCCGTACCTACAGCACATTGGATCCGGGTGCAAGCAGCAACTACGATACTGTAGTAGCTGTGTTTACGGGGCAAAGAGGGGCTTTGAATCGCATTGCCTGCAATGACGACGCCCCCGGCCATGAGCCTTTATCGGATCTCACTTTTGAGGCCGAGGCGGGAAAGACCTATTACATTGAAGTAGCTGCTTATGATAATACACCAGGCGGTGTTCTGAGCCTCTTTGTGAACTACGAGGTGGAGCCCAAAGCTTGGACGTTGATGTTCTATTTTGCAGCCAACAACGATTTGGAGAGCGCGCTTAAGGCTGAGCGGGATTCACTTGTCCGGGCAGCGAAGAATTTGAATGTGAACATTGTCGCCCTATGGGATGATAATCTGAACCTCCTTGGCTCCAAGTATCTCGTGTTCACACCCTATGGGCTCGAGGAGATTTCCAAGCCAGAACTTAACACGGGGGACCCTTCGACAATAAGCGATTTCGTGAGCTGGGCCATCAACAATTACCCAGCCAACCACTATGCGCTTGTCATCAACAACCATGGTCAGGGCTTCAGTGGTACTTCGGTGGACAGCTACAGTGGTGGTGATTGGCTGAATATGCGAGAGATGAGCCTGGCTCTCCTGGGCATTTACCCTAAGCCAGACATTATCTATATGGACGCTTGCTTGATGGGGACCGTAGAGAGCGCATATCAGTTAGCCCATCAGGCGACCTATTACGTAGCAAGTCAGTCCATAGTGTTTGGGCCCAAACGGCTAGATTGTTTTGTCATAGGAAGCCAGGCCTGTGGATTAGGAAGCGAGATTCTGCCGATCAGGGGTGATACTTCCCCTGAGGAATTGGCTATGTCAATGGCAGAAAACTACTATCTCCGTTACCGCAATGCGGCTGGCACGATCTCGGTAGTCAGGGTGTCGAACATCACCGATGTAGCAGTGAAAGCGAGTAACTTAGCCGGTTTGCTAAAGAGCCGGATGTCAAGCGTAAGACCAATCTTGGAAGGCATTTGGTCCGATGTCCAGCGTTTTGATGAATACATCGGAGACGCCCAACAGATCACAACCGCAGACAGGCCGGCTGACCTCTATCACTTTGCCTATCTAGTGCAGAACCGTGTCAGCGATTCTGACATCAAGACTGCTGCCGGACAACTGATGGGTGCGATTAACAACGCCCTTCAGTTTGAGGAACACTGGTCAGGGAGTTGTGGCCACCAATATTATTGGGACCACGAGAACGCTCACGGGATTTCTGTCTTTCTCCCTCCTTCCACCAACCGTGAGTGTTATTACAACGGCGACTGGCTAGATTTCGCTTACGGAACGGACTGGCAATGCCAAGGTTTGCAATCAGGCAGCTTGTCCGCTTCAGCCACTCCTCTGGAATGGGGACCAATGCTGGTGGAATACATAAATCAAACCAATCCGTCTGCGCCAGAAAACCGGAATCCACCTGTTCCTGTCCCCATGCTTACAACTTACAACCTCTATTTGCCGTTGATTTTGCGCTCTTTTGGAGGCGCTCCGTCTCCCACGCCCACTCCAACTCCAACGCCTCCACCATCAGGCCCTACAATCAGGGTTGAGCCAACATCAGGACCATTGGGAACCAGGTTTAACATCTATGGGAGCGGATTCGTTCCAGGAGAGTCAGTCCAACAATGGGTGATTATTCCGGGTGGTGACCGCTTTGATGATCCGACGCCTGAAACCGTGGATAGCCAGGGCAACTACACTAGTTGGGTACAGATTGATTCCGGGCCGACTGGCACTTACACCCTTTATGCAAGAGGAAATCAGAGCCAGCAGACTGTCTCTGCCCAGTTTGTAATCACCGCTTCAGGTGTAGGAGGAACGGAAGGTTTAAAGATACCTCGGATTGTCTGGGGTAGATAAGGCTACAAGAAGCGCCCTAACCTCTCGCTGCAGCCGACGCCGCCTTCGGCGGCGCGGCTTAGCCGCCGACCGTTAGACGCTTGTGCGCAAAACCAATTTCACTACACAGGAGGTCCAAAATGAAAGCGAAACTCTCACTGATCGGCATTCTTGTCCTCGCCCTGGCCCTTCTGAGCATCTGGGCCGTGGGCGCGCAGGGGCCGCAGCCGCCCCGACCGGGGCCGGCCCTCCCCACCCCCGAACCGTTCCCCTGGGA
>JASFBC010000066.1:0-4078 GCA_036172315.1 Anaerolineae bacterium
ACTTCGCCCAGGACGGTTCTCAAGAACTCCCCGGCCTCCTGCTCCCCGCCCAGCAGGCCCAGCAGGTAGGCCATCTCTTCTACCGAAAGCCGGAGCAACTTCATTCCGCACCTCCACAAAGGGGTCAGGGTGTCGCCACCGAAACCACGCGCTGATAGGCGTTGACAGTCCCCTGCACAATGGATTGGAGTTGCCGATCCACTGCGTCTATCGCCTTTTCGCGAACCTCGTACCGATCTATCGCCCACTGCGTCGCTAGAGAGGCGGCGGTGCCTAGAATCAGGGAGGCCGCTGCTGTCCCAACCGCATAGCCAGGGGCCGCTCCGAATCCGGGCAGAAGAATGGCCCCTAGCGCGGTCGCTCCCCACGTAATGGCCTGCGCAACGACAAAGGAGGCAGCCACAGGCGCCAGCGTTAGGGCCGCATCCACAACCATCGCACTGACCAGCCTCGTTCCACGATATTCCGTAAAATCCTCAGCCCATTTCTTTAAGATGATAGGGGCGCTGAACACAACTCCCCATTTCAGCATATGGGACGGCAGGTTGGTGATTTTGAAGTGGTTAAAATGACCGGGGAGCCGGGCCATCTCCCGGAATTCCCGTAGCCCCTTGATGTGGCGCAACCAGTCGGGTAGGTTGATGATGACCTCTCCGGCATAGTTCGTTCCCGGCTTCAAGGAGAGACCGATGACGGGCGCTGCGACGATGGGGGCCAGCCATTCGCCCAGTTGAATGATTCTGCGCATATTCTGTCCAATAGCGAGAATCTTGTCCTGTATAGAAACGGAAGTATTCCGCCAGGCTTCTGTCATCACACTCAGCACACTGGCCCCCTCCGCATCGGCCTGCTGGAAGGCCGTCGCCCGCTCCGAGAGGAAGCGGGCCATCGTCTCTGCCTGTTCGGCCAACGCGCGCGCCCGGCTTTGCGCGGCACGCACCTGCCCCTCCACGTTCGTCTGCTGGCGCACCTGCCAGTCCAGCCCGCCGAGGGCGCGGCCCAGATGCCCTTCCAGGTTGTGCAGTTGGCCCGCGGTCTGATTCATCTGACGGCTCAGATCGTGAAGCCGCTCCGGAACCACAAGAATGCGAACCATATCTCCTCCTGAAAACCTAACGTGAGACCATCACGGCCGGATGACCATGTAATTGTTGCGAGGGGCGTCCGGGCCACCGAAGTCCGCACCCCAAGAGGCCAGAAATATCTCCACCGGATATTCATGTTGTTGCCCGTCCCAGGGGTCGTTGACCGCAACGCGTCCGTCGTCCGAAATGCCAGTTACCACCACCGCGTGATTGTACCCGCTTTTCTGCATGCCCAGTTTCACGATAGCGATCACCGGGCCTTGTTCCACATCGCGCTTCAGGGTGTCGAAGTCAGAATTGATTCGGTCCTCCACAACCGAATATCCGAGATCCTGCACCTCGTCATGCACTTCGGACACGCTCAACCCTGTTCCGGTAAACTTCCCTTGCTTGATGTTGGCATCCAGAATCTCCTGCGCGGAGAGGCGGCCCAAGTCTGGGTTGCGACTGTGCCAATACGCCAGTACCATGGCCGTGGACGCCGCAGTGCACCCGTACTGCGTCTTCTGGTCGCCATACTTCAACCCCTGCTGACTGATCAGCGGTACCGAGTGCCCGAATGGGGCAGCCGTCAGGGGCGGCGTTTGCTCGTGCACGGTGTCCCCACTTTGGGCTGGCGCCGCCTGTCGGCTCGCCGATGGAGAAGCCGCCTTCTCGGCAAAACCCTTGCGGATCAAGTTAGCCAACTGGCCTTTGGGAATACTCGGCTCGTCTGTGGGGACAGGCGAGATGAATTCCCTGTTCTCGCGCCAACCGTAACCATGCAGCCAGTTCCACACACTCTCCGCCAGCGAGTACAATGGTTTGCCCACCCACGGCAGCGACGCCAGAAACGACAGCCCTGCCAGCCCAGTGCCACCGCCCGGTTGCAGAGATGTGAGTCCGCCCAAGGGTGCCCCTAACAGGGCACTCACGCGCTCCCAATCGGCGAACCCTCCCAAGCGCACTTGCATCCAGGACGGTAGGCCGCCCCATACCCGCGCAAGTGCCGCCGCAGCCCCGGCTGTGACGGCAGCGACCGCCACTACCCCGTTGCGATCGGCCTCCTCAAAGCGAGACGCCGCGCTCTCCAGGAATGCACTCTGTTCAAGCGCACGCTGCGCTAGGGCGGTTGCCATCCGGAGGGCGCGGTCTACCTCCTCCTCCACGCTTGCCCTCTGCCGCGCCTCCCAATCCAGGGAGGCCAGCGCCCCCTGGCAGCGGTTTCCCACATCCATCAGGCCGGCGGAGATTTGCTGAAACTGTCCGGCCAGTTCGGACAGCCGCTCGGGGGTGATTAGGATGCGCATAGGGACACCTCCAGAACAATTCTTTGTGATAGGCCACTAGCGAACACCCCACAGGTAAAGAGTGGCGTATTTGTTACCAGCGATGAGAAGTTTCTGGTCAGGCGAGAAGGTAAGCGAAAGTACATGACCTGGAGCATCCAATGCGTGCAACAATTGCTTTGCGGCCACATCCCAAAGTTGAATCCCCTCTGGCACGGCAAGAGCCAGTAATGTACCATCGGGAGAAAAGGCGGGCCCTCTGTTGCTGCTAGAATTGGTCTCGATCGGATGTAAAGCATCTGTTTCAAGATCCCAGAGATAAGCTCTTTTGCTAATAGATTCCTTTACTTGAAAGCACAAAGCCCAGGCCGGCGTCGTGTTATATAGTGCGTTGGACGTAGCCAGTGGATAGAGAAAGAATTTGAAGCGAGGAAGGCATCATTACAGCCAGGTCTCCGTTGGAGGTAAAAGAAAGCCCTGTCATCGCTGCTCCCATCAGTAGGTCCTATATCACTCTCTCCCACTTTATTTCCATCCGAGATACTAGTGACAGGATTGGGCTAGGCCTCTTTTGAGTTCATCTCACTTCGACGCGAACACGAATTGTTCCATCGTTGTCTTCAACAATTCTGTCATTTGGCCTTAATTCAAGATACCCCGAAGACTGCATTTCCCCAGAGAAATTGGTACCTACACAGAAAGGTTGAGACGGTGAGACACGAGCGATCAGGGCCATATGCAAGCAGCCCGATATGACATTGTCAGGATAGTTACGAGAATAGTTAGGATCAGGGTTGCCACCTAATGTTCCCCCTGCATCCGTGACATACGGACAACCGTACTTGGCACAAGGAGACCATTGGCCCGATAGGTACGTAATTAATACAGACTCTCCTTCCTGTAGATAAATTCCTGTTTCTTGCCATTCTCTATCTGCTCGTACTTCGACCTCTTTGTATGACGGTCTTGCAGTCAGAGTGGCTCTCATCACAGCCGTGGCTCGTGCCCGTGCCGTCGCCGTGGCCTGCGCCTGAGCCCTCACCGTGGCCTGGGCTTGGGCTGTCGCAGTAGCCTGCGCCTGGGCGGTGACTTGGACGGCGTGAGCCGTAGCAGTGGCCTGGGCAGCTTGGGCGGTGGCCTGGGCAGCCTGGGCGGTGGCGGCATGGGCCTCCGCCAGCGCAGACGAAGTGGCGCGCAGGGCTGCTGCCTGCTGTTGCTGCACCTGCTGCTGCCACAGCCTCCAACCGATCAGCCCTGCGATAGCCAGCAATCCCACCACGGCCCACAGCCAGCCCTTCCCCCGCCGCCGCGGGCGCTCTTCGGGGACAGCCCGTTCGGGCCGTTCAGGCACCACCACCGGCGGCGTATAGGAGGGCACAGGGGGCGGCTTCGGAATCGCCTGCGCCATCCTTTGCCCTCGCCCCTCCAGGTCCTGCACCACCAGCCCGATCTCCCGCGCCAGGGAGGCCAGCGCCGGATCGGATTGAGCCAACGCCTGCGCCTGGCGGTAATTCACCAACGCGCCCTCCAGAATGCCCGCCTCCTCCAATTGACGGGCGGCCTGCATCAGCGCCTGCACCTGGGCGCGGGTCAGGTCGGCGTGGGATAGGCTTTCAGCCTGTCCCACAGGGGCAGACAAGCCGGAGGCGGACGGGCTGAAAGCCCGTGCTACGGCCGGGGGCCTCTCCGGCAGCGCCACCAGCCACTCGCCGAAGGTGGGGCAAT
>JASFBC010000067.1:0-6529 GCA_036172315.1 Anaerolineae bacterium
TGCTTTTGAACGTAACCCTTTACTGTTTTTCGCCTTGGAGGGAAGAGGCCATGTCACAGAATGCATGCCCATCGTGTGGAAAGGAGTTGACAAGCGAGTTTCGCTTCTGTCCATACTGCGGGCACGATATGCAGAAGCCGATTGTGTGTCCAGTTTGCCAATATCCTAATGAAAGCAATTCCAAATTCTGCCAAGAGTGTGGCGCACCGTTGCGCGATATGGTCTCTAGTAAGCCACAAAAGAAATCCAACGTAGCCGCAAAACAAACTGCAGTTGTTGAGATCGAGCCCCCGGCTAACAGCGGCATCACGATAGAATTCCCTTACTCCAGTGCCCAGACTTTTGATTTCGCTGTGGAATGTGCAAGGCGATTTACGACATTTCGACAGTATGGAGAGGACAAAAAGGCCATTTACCGCATTACATTTGATCCCCAAGATATGGCATCTGCGCTAGAATTGGTAGAGCATTTGAAAGGGTGGCGGCGGCGTGTTGTGTATGTTGACGGGGAGAAAGTGACCTGGGATTCGGTTTTCTCATTTGCGTGGTGCTACGAGAGGAAACGGGCCAGTTTCAAACCAGAGTTCTACTGCTTTGGCTACGAAAACGAATACGAGTTCAATGTTTGGGGTTGCATTCAGGCGCATTTACCTTTCACTGAACAGGCTCAGTGGTTCTGTTGGGGGACCTGGCTGAATAATCGTGGTGATTGGCGTTTCGACAAGGAACGCATTCGACACGAGTTGCAAAAAGCCTTATATCCGTACCGATTTTGCCCGGCATTGCAACCACAACTTATCGAAGATGTACTTGCTGCCCTACCTGATGTAGTAAATCCGAGTAAAGACAAGAACTGGAAATTTGTTGAGAGATGGGGGGACGAGAATTTGCCAGGCTTGGTTGTAACTGTAAACCGTTTCGGTATCCAGGAGAAAGTGGTGATGAAGGGAGTCTCTCCCAGCGGGCAAGGTGCTTTGAAGGATTTGGCGAGGCGAATGAGGTTTCGTTTGCCGCCTAGCCGTTATTGAACTAACGTTTTGAAAACTAAGCGGGCTAACCCGCCGCTCCAGCCGACGCCACCTTCGGCGGCGCGGCTCAGCCGCCATCCGTTAGGCGGATATGGAGGTAGCGCATGACCCGAAAGATCCGAAAAGCCGAATGGTGGGAAAGGGGCGAAGCCACTCCTGTCAGAGAGGCCGAATGGTGGGAAAGGGGCGAAGCCACTCCTGTTAGAAAGGCCGAATGGTGGGAAAGGGGTAAAGCCACTCCTGTTAGAAAGGCTGAATGGTGGGAAGGCGGTGGAGGAGGTAGCGGCGACGCCGCGGCTGCTGCCTTGAGTTTGCTTCTGAGCATTGGCTTATTAGTTCTGCTAGTCTACGCCATCGGCGCTTTACTGGCTTTGGTGGCCCAGATCTTGGCTGCTCTGTTCAGCGGTTGGCGCAACCTTGTAAAGCGGTACCCCCGCACCATGTTGGTCGTGCACCTGCTGCTCGGCATGGCTGCTGTGGGCAGTGGGCTGTATCTTGCAGGTTTTAACTTGGAGGTACAAGTGGCGGGTATTGCACTGGTGCCAGCCTTATGGGGATGGCTATGGCTTACTCGTCACTTGCCGATGGTCTTTATGCCTATCAACGCCGCGCTGGTCGGCGGTGGATTGTGGCTGGCTGCTCAACTGACCCGCTCCACTTGGCTGCCAACTTGGTCCCGTCTAACCGTTGGTATTCCCCTGGCAGGCAATCTCCCCCTCCTTTTAGCAGCCCTACCCATGCTGCTCTGGCTGTGGGTACTGGGCGCCCGACGCTGGCCACAACTCTTTCGACCTCTTAACTTGCTGGTGTTGGGAGCCATTTCTTGTTTCCTACTGCTGCGCGTTTGGACTGACTGGCAACCATTGTGGGAAACCTGGGCTGGACCGGTGCCGCTGTTACCCCAAGCTACAGGCTGGCTGATCTTCCTGCTGCCGTTGGGGATGTGGTTGTGGCGTAAGGGGCAAACTCGTTGGCCCCTGCCCTTCACCGCCCTCAATCTGCTGATCTTCGGAGGGCTGCTGGGACTGACTGCCCATCATACCCAACCGGCCTGGCTGGCTACCTGGCGTCACTGGATGGCTGGCCTGCCCTTCGCCGCTGCTCCGATCCTGACTATCAGCCTCGGCCCGGTCACGCTGTGGGGTTGGAGCCGGGTCAGCCGTCGCTGGGCAAAGGTATTCATCCTTCCAAACCTGCTTCTCACTGGCGGCATCATATGGCTGATATTGGATCGCACCCGCCCGCTGTGGGGCGACACCTGGCGAACGGTGTGGGGGGAGGTGCCTCTAAGCCTCGATCCGGCCCTGCTGATGTTGATCCTGCCGCTGGCTGCTTGGGCCTGGCGCCAGGGTAGCCGACGCTGGCCGCGCTATTGGGGAGCGGCAAGGGCTGTTTTGTGGGGTGGGGTCCTATGGTGGATCGCCGAGCGCTCCCGTAGCGGATGGTATGAGGGATGGACGACCTTTACCGGCCGGGAAGTGCCCGATCTGGCTCTGCTGGCCTTGCTCTCGCCGCCGCTGCTATGGGGCTGGTCGCGGTTGCGCCGCCGCTGGCCACAGGTGGTGAGAGTTATCACCTGGGCAGGGATAACTTCGCTTTTTATGTGGACGATAGGGCGGTTATTACCCGGATCGACTGCGGCCTTGCGTGCTGCAGTTGCCCTTCTACCGCTAGTCACCTGGGGCTGGTTCTCGCTGTTACGCCATCATCCTCGTGTGGGATGGCCTTTGACTTTGCTGCCGCTAGTAGGAATAGGCCTGTTAGCTTGGCTAGCCCCTGATTACTTCCAGACTCTATTGTCAACCCTTGTGACCTGGCTGGCTGAACACGGGGTATCCATCGGTACGTGGTGATTGATCCCTGAAAAGGGTACACGAAAGCAAGGTGAATCACCGCCTAACATCTCGCTCCAGCCGACTGCTCCCTCGCTACGCTCGGTCGCAGCGGCTGAGCTCGGGGCCGTTATGCGGCGCATCGGGACGAAAGCGCCTTGCCAGAGAAGGTGAGTTGCCTGACAAGTAGTGTGCAAGGGCGGCGCATCTTGCCTGCGAAGGTGAGAGAAGGGCAAGGGGTGTTGGATTGGAGCGCGCCTTGCCAGAGGAAGGCGCCGCATAACTGCTCAATGAAGCCGACCCGCCTGCGCCGTGATGATCGGGACACGCTTCGCCTGCCAAGGGGGTTGTAAGGGAAAGTAGGCTTGCCTGAACCGGCGGGCGGCTTATCTCGCGTCATTGGGCGGCCTCCACTCATCAACCGGTATGACTGTGAATTTCGCCAAGCGGCAAAGTATCCACCAGCAAACTGCCTTTATGCGCCTTTCTGGTATTTTTTGCATTTTGGCAAGCATTCTGTTAATAAGCTCATTGGCAATAGCAGACGAGTATCTATCCAGCCTTCCTCATCCCACCCCCGGCGGCTTCGCCACTACCCCCTCTCCTCTCCTGATCATAGGTCAGGAGGAGGGAATGGGTGCCGCCGCAAACGGCGGGGAAGGGGTGAGGCTGAATAGTTACGCAGATGACATACGCTCAGACAGTTCATTGTCTAGAATCACAATCCAAATAGGGCCTGTCGAAGTCATTCACGGACCAGACACGGTTACAGACAACCCTTTCAATACACTGGCAGGAGCAACATCGCTGCAGGGATACATTGCCAATTCAGCCACATGGGGCTATGTGGGTGGATCGCTAGAGACGCTTCGTCCTATGACCAGCGTTGTACTCCAACCTGGTACTGGGTTCGATTCATGTGGAGCGTGGCTAAACAGTGTTTGGCAAGACGGTGCAGTGATTCGCGGATGGTATCATGCTGAAACAGACTGTGCCTACCCACGAACACACAAGTCTGTTGCATATACTGAGTCATATGACGGTGGTCGCACATTCGTCAAGCCAAACTATCCTAACAACCAAGTTATTACTGCGCCGCCGATATACAGCAATCCAGACTCGGATGATGAAGGTGACCACCGCGTTATCCGTGTTGGCAACTATCTCTACATGTATTTCATTGCCAGCCGCGACTGGCAAGTGCGGTTAGCTCGTTCACATATCTCGGATGGAGGCAAACCAGGCACTTGGTACAAGTATTACAATGGCTCTTTCAGCCAGCCTGGAATTGGCGGCGAGTCGTCACCTGTTGATCCTGCAGGAACATTAACCCGTTCTTGGGTCTCCTACAACTCTTACTTGAACTCTTATCTTGGATTCAGTTATATCCAGAGAGATGGCAGGTTTGCGGGGTTTGGATTTACGGTTTCGCTTGATGGAGTGAATAACTGGACTGCATTACCTTACCTAGTGCTGTCATCTGAAGGGGAGTACTGGGGGCGAAACACCGATAGCAAAGACTTGGCCGAGTACCCGAGCCTCATATCTGCCTACGGGGACGATGAACAGATCGGTGACACTTTTTGGCTCTACTATATGTACTTGAACCCGGGCGAAGACTTTGACCGAAGATATCTTGTCAGGCGCAAGATTCATATCAACTACACCACCTCAAACAAGCCTGTAGATTTAGTGCCTCGCATTGCCCTATCGAAGTATCAGAACCTTGATGATACATGGTTTACGACCACATGCACCGATCCAAATTACCAATTTGAGGGAATACTAGGGTATCTTTTCGCTGACGAAGCACCGAACTCGATTCCCGTTTATGACTGCTATATAGATTTTTGGCATGATCATATGCTTGTTCCTAATGATGAAACCTGCGGGGGTGGGGATGTTCACTACCTGCGCCGAGCAGGGTGGATTTCGACTGTGCCTTTCAATAATTCTATCCAAGTGTATCGTTGCTGGGATTCAGCCGCAACCAATCACTTCATGTCTACCGACCCAAACTGTGAAGGCAAGACGACCGAATGGCCGATGGGCTATCTCGCAACTATGCCCCCGTTGCTACAAAATCAGTTTGTGGCCCTATCGAACTATTACCGATTTGACCAGCAGGATAATTGGGTAACGACAGCTAAACCACCACAAGAGTATGAGTTTGAATTTCGCTTCGGATATCTTTTTGCCAGCCAGAAACCAAATTCGCTTCCCGTATATGATTGCTACATAGATTTCTGGACAGATCACATGCTGGTTCCTGGTGACCAGAGTTGTGGCGGTGCGCAGAACTTGGGGTTGATGGGCTATATCTCCTCTGAGCCGCTTTTTGGCTTTGTTCCAATCTATCGGTGTTTCGACGAACAAGCGACTAATCACTTTATGTCGTTTGATCCCGGTTGCGGTGGTAAGAGATTTGAATGGTTAGCTGGCTATGTTGCTTCTCTGCCATACATGATTGAATCAAGAGTATATATGCCTCTAGTTCTACGCAGATGGGATCGTTGATAGCGAACATCCTGGTCAGAGTAAATGGCCGCCCAACCCCGTGTTGCAGCCAACGCCGCCCCTTGCGGCTTTAACAAAGTGGTTTCGCCTGCGAAGATGTCTGTTTTTCGGGCGTGCCTTGCCAGCGACAGCGGGGCGGCGCGGCTGAACCCAACCGTTAGCCAGCCCTAAGACTCGGAGAAAGAAATGCGGATTCCAGACTTCCAAACTATAATGCTTCCCTTGTTGCGTCACGTAGGCGACGGTCGGGAGCATTCCATCCGAGAACTCGTCGCCGAGTTGGCTCAGGAATTCATGCTTACCGAAGAAGAACGGAACACTTTACTTCCCAGTGGCAAGCAGAAGGTCTTCTATAATCGTGTCGGATGGGCTAGAACCTATTTGGCCAAGGCGGGATTGATAGAAATGTCTCGCCGCTCCTATTACCGAATTACAGAGCGGGGTAAGCAAGTTCTGGCGGGCAATCCACCGCGAATCGATATGAAATTTCTTGGGCAGTTTCCCGAATATGAGGAGTTTCGCGAACGCGAAGGGGGAAGGCGGAGACCATCAAGAGAAACAGAATTTGATCAAGAAGAAAAGACACCCGAAGAGATTTTGGAAGGCGTTTATCAAGAAATTAAAGATGGTTTAGCACAGGAATTGTTAGGTTTAGTCAAGAAAAGCACTCCAGCGTTTTTTGAGAGGCTGGTGGTAGAATTACTTGTGAAGATGGGCTATGGTGGCTCTCGCCGTGACGCAGCACGAGCAGTCGGACAGGTCGGGGATGAAGGTATAGATGGAATCATTGACGAAGACAGATTGGGATTGGATACCATCTACATACAAGCCAAGAAATGGGATAACGTTGTTGGAAGACCCGAAATTCAGAAATTCGTTGGTGCGCTAATGGGGAAGCGGGCCAAGAAAGGTATTTTCATCACCACATCCTCATTTTCTACAGAAGCTGCAAACTATGTTTCAAGCATTGACGCTAAGATTGTTCTGATTGATGGGAAACGTTTAGCGGAACTAATGATAGACTATGATGTAGGTGTCACAACTATTACCACTTATCAACTCAAACGTGTTGACTCCGATTATTTTGAGAACGAATAAAGGCTGGCTAACCAGCGCTTCCAGCCGACCGCTTCGCTCGCTGCGCTCGCTCGC
>JASFBC010000068.1:0-3436 GCA_036172315.1 Anaerolineae bacterium
GTCTTAATGCCCTGTCGGGCATTAAGACGAGAAATTCGTGAAGCTGGTCCCACTGCACGTGTGCAACTATTTGTCCGAAAACCTCCAATGCCCGACAGGGCATTAAGACTGACCGCGGCAATGGCCGGGTGCGTTTGCCGGCCCCACTTCTGTCCGAAAACCTTCAATGCCCGACAGGGCATTAAGACGCACCCTCGTACTGCGCGACCAGTGGCGCCAGCGCCGCGGTCCGAAAACCTCCAATGCCCGACAGGGCATTAAGACATGCCGACCTCGCGGGGCTCGTTTGCCCACTCTTTCTCGTCCGAAAACCTCCAATGCCCGACAGGGCATTAAGACGCCAAGAGCGCTGCCACCCCTTTGTACTCCGGCGAATCGGTCCGAAAACCTCCAATGCCCGACAGGGCATTAAGACCCGCGCGGCCGGTGACGTGATATGTGACCGGTATGTTCGTCCGAAAACCTCCAATGCCCGATAGGGCATTAAGACCATTTCAGTCCACGGTTCGCGCATTCACGTTTCAGTTCCTCAGGGCATTTCCGCCCGACGGTAAACCGTCGGGCTCATTCTGCCCAAGCCCCCTTCGGGGGTTGGGGAGAGCCCGCAGGGGTAACTATTCAGCGCTGACGGAGGTCAGCCTCCCTGGGCCTGCGGCCTCTGGACAGCCTGCGCCGTCCGTTCCGGATGGACGACGGACGATAGACCACTGAAGACGGACCACCGACCACCGTCGTTTGTGGTCTGGGGTCTGTGGTCTGTGGTCTGGGGAGGGGTGAGGCCTCCGGTGTCCGAGAGGGCATTAAGACCATTTCAGTCCACGGTTCGCGTATTCACGTTTCAGTTCCTCAAGCCCGACAGGGCATTAAGACCATTTCAGTCCACGGTTCACGTATTCACATGGTTACCCCAGGAGTTCATCGGGAGAAGGGATGCCGCTGGAGGCGGCGGGGGAGGGATGAGGCGTTCAATGCCCGGTAGGGCTTTAGCAAATTCGCTGAACCACAAGTCGCTCTTGTATCTTGCATCTTGTGTCCTGCATCCTGTAATTCTTGATTCCAGGAGGCCATTATGGAAGAGAAAGAAACCATCTATCGTATTGCCCTGGCCGGCCTGCTCCACGATATTGGGAAGTTTGCCCAGCGGGCTGAGTGGAGGAAGGGAACACACACCGAAGTAGGAGGGGATTTCATTGCAGAGTTCGTCCCTGTGGCCTGGCGGGAGGGCCTCTACCCCGTGATGGGCCACCACGATAAGCCGCTGCCGGACCACGCGACCAAGGTCGTCGCCCTCGCCGACCGTCTCTCCGCTGGGGAGCGCATCCCCGAGGAGGAGAAACAGCCCCAGCAACTCCTTTCCATTTTTTGTTCTCTGACCGCCGACAGCCAGCGGGCCCCCGGTAAGTCCTATTGGCCTCTTCGCCCCCTTCAGATGGAGGGAGATGCCATTTTCCCTGAAGATCCCCAGGGAGAGGATAAGGTTAGAACAGCCTACGATTCTCTCTGGAGGGGGTTCAGCGAAGACGCCCGTCTCCTTCTACAGGCCCACGAAAAGGGCGAGAACCTCCCTATTTACCTGGAGAGTCTGCTCCTCCTGCTCCAGCGGTACACCTGGTGTGTCCCCTCCGCGTACTACCGCGCGCTGCCGGATGTCAGCCTCTACGACCACAGTCGGACCACCGCCGCGTTGGCGGTCTGTCTGCTGGGGTGGGAGGAGGCCGCACTGGAGCGGGTGCTGGAGGCGCCGGAGGAGAAGGCTGATGAGGTTGCCTTGCTGGTGGGCGGGGACGTCAGCGGGGTGCAGGATTTCATCTACACCATCACGGCCCAGGGCGCGACCAGCGCGCTGCGGGGCCGTTCCTTCTACCTCCAACTCCTTACCGAAGCCGTCGCCCGTTATGTCCTGCGGCGCCTGGGCTTGCCCATCACCAATTTGCTCTACCAGGGCGGCGGCGGCTTCTACCTCCTGGCCCGCCCCTCTGACCGGGACCTTCTGGAGAAGGTTCGTCAGGAGGTGAGCCGCATCCTCCTGGCTCACCATCGGGGCGATCTGTATCTGGCGCTGGAGGCAGTCCCTCTGGCGGCCGCCGACTTCTACAAGGGTCGCATCTCCGGCAGGTGGGCGGAACTGGTGGAGCGGCTGCAGAAGGCCAAACAGCACCGCTTCGCCGAATTGGGAGACGGACTGATAGCCCTCTTCCAGCCCGAAGGACATGGCGGCAACGAGGAGAAAGAGTGCCAGGTCTGCGGGCGGGAGCACCCAGACACCCGACGAATAGGTGATGAAAACGTGCGCAAGTGCCCGCCGTGCCACTCCTATGAGGAATTGGGGAATAGCCTCCGCCAGGCCCAATACCTTTGGCTGGCAGAAGAGGAACCCCCTCTCATCCCAGAGAAACCTATGGGGGTTGTGCCGGGTGACTGGAAAGAGGTCTTGAGAGCCTTCGGTATGCGGGCGGGCGCAGTGGAGAATCTCGCTGCTGTGCCCAACTCCGGCCGCCCGCGCTGGATCCTAGCCCTCAAGGACCACGCTATGGCAGACCTGAAGCCCGATGCCCAAACTGTCGTCGGCCGCCGGTTGCTGGTCAACGTGACACCGATTCTGACCAAGAATGAGCATCAGAAACTCCAGGGGAAAGTCAAGGCCCTCCCGGTTCCGGGAAGCGTCAAGCCCTTTGAGGCGATGGAGGCCCAGTCCACCGGCATCCAGCGGCTGGGGGTCCTGCGGATGGACGTGGACAACCTGGGGAAGTTGTTCTCCGAAGGCTTTGAGGGGAACGCTACCATCTCCCGCGTCGCCTCCCTTAGTTTCGCCGTCAGCCTCTTCTTTGAGGGGTGGGTGGAGGTGCTGGCGGAGCGAATCGGCAAGACTGAGGACGGCAGAGAGCGGTTGTACTCCATCTACTCCGGTGGGGATGATCTCTTCTTCGTCGGCTCATGGGATGCCGTGGTGGAACTGGCGCGGGCGATTCGGGCGGACTTCTCCCGTTTCGCTGCCCACCATCCGGGCATCCACGCCAGCGCGGGCATCGTGCTGATCCGGGGCAAGTATCCGCTCTACCAGGCGGCGCGGGATGCGGGGAGGGCCGAGGAGCAAGCCAAGCGGGCGCGCTGGCGGGATGAGAGGGGGGAGGAGCGCCACAAAGACGCGGTGACCTTCCTGGGGCAGACCGTCCACTGGCATCGGTTCGGGTTGTATGGCTGCCGGGAAGCGGAGGTGATGGAGACGGTGCATGCTCTGGCCCATCTCCTGGAACGCCTGATCCGGGAGGACGATGCGCCCAAGGCCCTGCTCCAGATACTGATCCGCCTTCAAGAGCAATATCAGGAGGCGGCCGAGAAGCGTTCGCT
Source organism: Anaerolineae bacterium (assembly GCA_036172315.1). GTDB lineage: Bacteria > Chloroflexota > Anaerolineae > B4-G1 > DUEL01 > SpSt-77. The sequence goes on from JASFBC010000068.1 coordinate 3,349, forward strand.
TTCCGGAGAAGACCGGAACAGAGCCAGAGAGGAGGTCGTCTACTACGGCCCCTGGATGTGGCGGGGGTACTATTTCCTCAAGCGAATG
>JASFBC010000069.1:0-2702 GCA_036172315.1 Anaerolineae bacterium
GGCCTGTAGGAGCGGGTAAGGATAATGGTACCCCCTTCGCCCACCATCTGCCGCACGCTTCCCTCCCCGTCCCGGAGCGGGTAGGCCCAGCGGGCGGTGTACTCGGCAATGAGGGCTCGTCCCTGGAGGTAGCGGGTGGTCGTTGGGCCAGCCGCTGACACCAGCAATTCTCCTCCAAAGAGGCCGTAGGTCACAGTTAGCGGCACCCCTTCGGCCCAGGTGGTCAGCCGCACCCGCTCGCCGTCCGCGTCGTAGGCCGCCTCGGCCAGGGTGACATATACCTTAGCGATGTAAAGCTCTATGCGTGGTGGGTGGCTGGCATCGTTGGGAGATGACTTCAATTAACTCATAAGCCACAAGAAGAACATTCCTATTATCAAAGTGCCCCCTAACCTGATTATAGCGAGGGAAATGCCATAACCTCCCCGCGCCACATAGCCGCCTTTGACGAAGAAGCCATTCCGAAACACGGAAATGGCGTGAACCACGGTAGAGATGCATAACAAAACGAAAATTGTACCAGCCACCGGGATCATCGGGAGGCCGCGGTTCCATAGGTACAGGCAGATGGCCATAAGTGTGACGCATCCGCAACTGAAATATGCCATATATCTCTGCAATCTTACTGCCTGGAGCTCGCTCTTGCGAGGTGGCTCATACGGTTGCCAGCCTTCAGATATTCGTCTTCGCTTCATTTGAAAACTCGGAGACCTTTCAATATCATCTCGTAGGTTCTTGGACCTTCGCTCGGCTCAATGGTGTCCAAATAAACTAAATACACGTGATCTGGGCTTACTATACAAGCAACCGTCCTTGCGAGGTTGTACTCCTTGTACTGGTCTAATACCTTGCTCTGGTAGGCAACCATGCCTCCTTGTACCTCAGTGATTGTGATGCTGGAATCGTCAGGGCACACTGTTTCGGTTAAGTCAAGTGTCAATTCAACCGGATTTATCCTGGAACACTCTCTGGCCAGATCTTTCCCAGTTAGAGGCACGAATAACTCACGCACTCCATCGTAGCTAACGATCTCAATCCATTGAGAGTAACCGTTTAACTTGTCCCCTCGGGCAGTAAATAATACACGTGGAGAGGGAGACCTTACAGCAACCTGTCGCAACTGATAAATCAAGATGGGAATTTGTCCACTCCCTTCCCATCCTTCCGGAAGCCATATTTCGAACCTCCCGAACGGCTCTTTGTAATGTTGCCAGTCCTCGGGGATGCCTGGTGGGGGCATCGTGTGAATTGAAGGCCTGCACACCGAGAAAGTCAAGCCTATAAGCAAGAGCAAAACAAGCACCAGTAGGTATCGTTTCCAACAGATCATGACCGCCCTCCAAGATACTCTATGGTAGCCAAGCGCATCCACCAGCACTCTCTATCAGGGTTTTGAGGTCGCGGGCAAAATCTATGACTGTCATTAGCACAGCTATCTTAGGATTAGCCGCTGGCCCATACTTCATCTGCAGTTTCATATATAACCAGCTTGCCGTTTCATTAAACTTGTCTAGCGCTGCGATAGCGCCTTCCTTGCTGCCCGCATTTGCCGCTTCCCATGCCATTCTTATTAGTTCCCATACAATCTCCGCGTCTTCGATCCCAACGAGAGGCACCAGAAGAGAGACCAGACTTGCGACGGCTTCCTTCACGTCAGCCGCGGCAGGGTCACACCGTAACCCCATATACCGATGCCTGACATCAATAGCATATGAAGTTTTCCATTCCCAGTTAGTGATGATAGGATCGCAAATTTGCCCATATCTCAAATCAGGCACACAATGTGTTAGCTTTTGGATCCCAAACCAATCTCCTTCCCATGCTGCCCTTAAGTGATAAACATTGCCAATGAATAGTCTGTTATCCGAGCGCTTGAACTCTCCAACAATCCTGCTTATATATACGGGCTTAGAAGCGTCATTCGAGCATTCCATTCTATCAAACACTACAAGCCTGTCACCATCTTTTGCGATTCTGAGTACTTCCAACCATCCCCAACGCCCTTCAAGGGGATAACCCGGCTCAAACATTTTCAGCACGTCCGGGTTATAGAGTTGAGCGTGAAATATCTCCTTGATTTCCTTTATAGAGTAAAGGCCGTGAGGGTCAACCCGATTGGTCGGATTTGCCTGCACATATAGATACGGATGCTGCGAGATCGGCTCCGCTGGCGTCCCCGGGAACGGATCCGGCGCGGTGAATATGCCCACCCCCGGCGCATACCACCTCGCCCGCAGATACACCAGCCCCACCGCCGCATCCTGCCACTCCCCGGTGTAGCCGGGCCCGGGGAGCGCACTGCCCACCTCCTCGCCGTACGGCGTCCACTCGCGGGCCTGCACCACCGCGCCCGCCGCATCTGCCACCTGCCGCACCGACCCCAGCGCATCCGGCAGGATGGTGCGCCAGGTCGTACCATCACTCCAGCCCAGCGTCTCGTGGCCGATGAGGTAGGTGGTAGATTGGGGATTGGTAGATTGGGCGAGGAGTTCCGGCACCGGCGAGGCCCAGTCCCAGGCGAAGGTGGTCACGTTGCCGTCCACGGATTGGGCCACCCGCAGCCCATCGGCGGTGTAGGTGTAGATGGGGGTGGCGGTGATGGATTGCGCCCGCACCAGCCGCCCGGTAGCGTTGTAGGCGTATGTAAATGTGCCATCGCCGATGAGGTTGCCCCGCGCATCCCAATCGTATGTGACAAAGTG
>JASFBC010000070.1:0-8472 GCA_036172315.1 Anaerolineae bacterium
GTTTACTCGGTCTTATGACGCCACTTCCGATAACGGGCCATCAGCCGGCTGCCTACAACCGACTCGGCCAGGATGGAGAGAACCCCCCGGTTAGCAAGCAACGATGGGCGATAACAACAGGCCTTCACCAGGTAGCGTGCGGCCTGATGGAGGTCTTTCTCCCGGTAGGCCTTGAAGCCCTCTTCGGCAAGACGATCGCCCGGCGTACAATGGACTTCCCATCGGCGGCGGAGATGCTTCCATTGCAGTGCAGGCAACAGCCAGCGCGAGGTCAACAGCCAGGTAGCATCATCCAACGTAAAGGCGTGGTCGTAACCGCCGGCCAGGGTCAAGTTGTAGTGTGCCTCCGGCCCCTGCCAAACCCTGTTTGCACCCTCAGGGACGTGGGTGTAGTCGTGATTCTGATGGATAACCATAGTAGCCCGGGTAGCGTCAACCACGGCCGCACCACAGGCGCGTGCCCCGTAAATTAACCAATTATCCCAAATCGTGCGTCCAATAGCAAACGGCGGGATCTTCTCCCATAGCCCTCGTGGGAAGACGAAATAGTCTATTCCGGCAGGGGCATGCAGGCAGCCATAACGATAGACATAGTCTCGTAGCCGGACTTCCCAATCCGGACTTTCAAAATCCCATGGCCGGGTCAAGTCCACATCCCAGCGCCGGCCGGCCATGAGAAAACGCCGGAAGGGAATACGCTGCACAGCAGCAGGGAAATCGCTCATCAGAATGATGTCGGCATTGACATAACAAAGCAAGTCGTGTGTGGCCAGGCGCTGGGCCTGCTCGAAGAGGTCGCTCACCAGCGGCGTGCCGTATTCGTTGCGGGCTACGTCAGGCACGTGTCTTATCCCAAACTCGGCGGCCACCTCAGCGGTGCCCTCGTCGTTGCCGAAGAGGATGATCTCACCGGCCGGCCGCAGCAGCGTCCAACTGCGGACAGCGTTTCGCTGGATAACGGCGAAATGGCCGCGGAAGGGCTTGGGGATGGTGAAAATCGTCAGCACGGGGTTTCCGCTCGCGGTGAAAAAGTCAAGAGTCTATGGCCTTGCTGCTTGGTAAATTCGGCCGTCCGGGAGGGCTTGGACAAGTCGAAGGTTCAGGTATTGAAGAAGTTCTTGCTCAGATGGGAGATAATCTCGGTCGAGACCTTCTACAAAGACGAATATGCCGCCACTCCTCTGTAATTCCATCCCGAATGCTCGTAACTCCTGGTAGAAATTGGGGTTAGGTCTATTGGCCCCTGGGAAGAAGGAAAAGGGAAGTGCTTTAGTGGGTTTCCCTGTATAGATCACATCAGCGCCATTGGAGTAGATAGGAACTTCCCAGTTTCTCACCGCAGCGATCACCGGGGAGTTTTTCCAAACCTGGGCGGAGAACCCCCGGCCGTCGTCCACGTGGATCACCCAGTCCAGGCCGGGATAGATAAACCAGCCAAGGAACCAGGCTAGGACGATGGTTCGGGCAATAGGGAGCATCGGGAGGCGATTGAGGGGCAGTTTCTTGGCGGCGATTCTGACCAATCCGGCAGTTCCCAGCAATACCAACGATAATTGTTTGGTGCCGAATCCAGATTCGCTTCCGAATCCGACCAAGTCGGCCCCGATCCCTCCACCGATGAGGAGGATACTGCCGATGGTCCACGCTACATTAGAGTTCCACAAGTGGGTTTCCCGGATTGGCCTGAGCATCGGCGAAGTGGCCAAGGTATAGAGGGCACATAGGGTCAAAGGCACGGCAAGCACGTACACCGGGGCGAGGATTCGCTCATCCAGGGGGGTGTAGTAGTCTACAAACGATATAGAAACGAGCAAGGAGAGCGTATAGAAGCAGATAAAGAGGGATAGCACACCGAGCATGCCCCGTTCCTTACGAGATGGGCCGGCTCGTAGGGCGGTAAGGGTGACCATGATCAGTCCAATGACGAGTCCTCCACCGAGCACCGGCCCGCTGATAACGGCCGGCAAAAGCCACTTCCCGACCGTCCGTAAACCGTTCAGCAAGGTCGTGGACGATACTGGGTGGAAGACAATCGGTCTGTTTATCGCCATACCAGATACCCACAGGTTCCTGAGAAAGCATGGGGCAGTTAGAAGGGAACCACATACGGAAAATGTTCCTACATTTCTCAGTTTCCGGTTTAAAGGACCGGATGTCCAGAGAGGGGAGACGACGCCCCCGACCAGTAGCCAGGATACCCCTATATAGCGGCAAAGAAGTCCAAGGGACGCGGAAAGAGATGCCCCTAGCAGGCAAAAGAGGTTCTGGGACTCCACATAGCGGATCAGCAGGAGGACCGTTATCAGGGTCAGAAAGATAAAAAGCGGTTCTGACCAAGCCATAGAATGGGCGACAAGCATATCCATCGGGAAGAGTACCAGGAAGGCAGCCGTAGCCGCGGTCCACCAATGTCGCGTATACTGATAGACGATCACACTTACGAGAAAGACGTTCAATGAGAAAAGGATAGCCCCGAGGGTACGTGCAGCCATTTGCAGATCTATCCCCAGAAGGCCAAGGCCGGCCAAGAACAGGGGATAGAGCGGAGGAAAATGGATCATCGGTGCGAAATCGCCCGGATCGGAGTAGGAAGTGAAAGGTACCGAAATTCCCCTGCCCGACAAGATACTTCTGGCTGTTCCGATATAGACAATGGAGTCTGGGTCCAATCCGATTCCCATCCTCGTGGTATGGAAGATAATCACTGCGGCCCCAATGGACAATAGGAGCGAGGGAAGCCAAGAGCAAACCTTTCGGAGTACGGTGACATTCATGGGTCTCAGATCAAGAGCCCTCTTTTACACCGCCGCCGTCACACACAGATGCCAGCCGAAGCGTCGTTCCAGCCAGCGGAAGAGCGGATGGGGCATCCAGCGGAAATACCAGACCTTGACGTAACGGTACTGCACGTAGTCAGGGATGCGATAAGGGAAGATGTGGTCCACCCACATCTCTGTCACTTGGAAACCGTGGCGTTCCAGCAGTTCACGAATCTCCCGGCGGGTGAACGTATACGTTACCGGGCAACCGGTCTGGGCTTCGGAATGTCGGGCCACCAGTTCTGCCAGCCGCCAGAACTGCCCTTTGCCGTAAGTGAGCAAAATCCAGAGCACTTTCCAGGCATAGCGGTGATAGACCATCAACTTGACGACCGTTTGGGGATGGCAGTAATGGCACATCTGCTCAACGACTCGTTCCGGGTTTGGCGTGTGGTGGATGACGCCAAAGGAGTAGATCAGGTCGTAAGGCTCAACGGGCACGAACGCCGTGAGCTCCTCCGCATTGCCCAGGTAAAAGAGGATGCGATCTTGCAGGTCATAGACCTTAGCCCGTTGCCTGGCAATCTCCAGCGACTTCTCCGAAAGTTCTACCGCCGTCACGAAGGCGCCATGCCGGGCAAAGTTGATGGTATCGGTGCCGATGCCGCAGCCGATCTCCAGCACCCTTTTCCCTGCCCAGCGGGGGAACTCGGCGAAGCGAGGGATATGTGGTTCGACGAAATACTTGCGGGCCTCTACCTCGTCGAAGTACTCCCGTGTCCCTACCGGTTTGGGGGAGTGGCGGATGTTACAGGGCCGGCGGTCCCAGAAGAACCTGACCTGTTCGACCGGCACATGACGAAATTGTGCCATCGCTTACGGCCTCACCTCATCGGGAAGTAGCCCGATGATGAAATTGACGAAAGCCTTGGCCTGGGCAAGGGCTTCTTCCACTTCGTCCTGCGTCGGTTCCAGAATATCCCCCGGATAGCGAAACTCCGTGGCGTAAGGTGTAAGTATCTCCGCGGCGCCCCTCCATTGCTCAAGTCGGGGCTCCAGGGGGAGACAGAGGCTCAACAGCGCCACCAAGTTGTGCGTCTTCTCAAAGACAATATCCCGATAGGTCAGGTAGGCTTTGAGGGCTTTTTCGGCCGCTTGCTGACAGTGATAAACAGCCGTGTCCAGATAAGGTTCCTCGCCCCCCATCAAGCGGCAGGCTGAGCCCAGATCCCTCCGGCTTTTGATAAGCCACTGGCGAATTTCCTTGCGCTTGGCCTCATCCATAGAGCACTTTCCCCCGCTGCAGTGCTTGATAGAGAAGAGAGGTGGGCACCATCTTCGCCTCTTCTAGCTCTCGGGCAGTGACGACGATCACCTCAGTGGGAGCGGTCAGCCCCCAGAGGCAAGCATAAGCCTTTTGCGCCCGGCGGTGACGGGGCTCATCCGAGTTGGGGACGACCACCAGCAAGTCAATATCGCTGGCTTCTGTTGGTTGCCCATAGGCATGGGAACCGAAGAGAATCACCTTTTCCGGATGCAATCCTTCCACAAGCCGCTTGACGATCTCGTCCAGCACTTCCATCGGGATCTGTTTCATCAGCATCCCCTCCATGGGCTAGGCATCCAGGGCTACCCGCACAATACTTGCTTGCACCTCGCCGAAGTATTCGCAGGTGCCGACCGCCTTGGGCGAATGAGGGATGTCGCACGGCCGGCGGTCCCAGAACTCCTGTACCTTTTCAATGGTCACCTGGCGAAACCCTTCCATCTCTCGATGCCTTCTGGTCGGGCTTTCTCAACACAAAGCACCCCAAGGCGTACACGTTTTGTAGCGGATCCCACGAACCCGCTGAAGCCTCAAAGTTCAAAGCCGTTTCCTTATCCGCTTGCACCCAGCGGTTCTCCCGGTCCTTGACCCAGAAGGCTTCCTTCTGCACGATGTATCCATCCAATAGACGGGGTAAGCGTTCCTTGCCGTAGACTCGGCATAACGGCGCAAAGACCGCGTCCTGGCCGACCGGGATGGTGAGTAACATCACTCCGCCCGGCTTCATCAGTTCCCGTAAGCGGACCATCGCTTCCAGGTCTCCGTCGGGGCGGTTTTCGGTTACACCATAGCGGCCGGCCAGCCCCACGTGCTCCACCGTCGAGCAGTTGATAACCAGGTCATAATGTTCCTTAGGCAAAGGCAGTTTCAGGATATCGCCCCGGATAAAGCGGAGTCCGGAGTGAACATAAGGCCAATGGACAGGTTCCAAATCCACAGCAGTCACGTTGAAGCCCCGCTGGGCGGCGATCAAGGCGAGATGACTTCCCCCCGGTCCGAAATCCAGCGCCTCGCCCGGCCCTGAAGGCATCTGCGAAGTGACCCATGACCACTCAATGTCGCGGTCGCCGAGCAGATTCAAATCGCGGGGACTATTCGTCTTTGTACGCCCTGGTGGCTTGAGCCTGTGTTTCAGCTTCCGCAAGGGCCCATAAAGCCAGTCCGGCAAGTAGACAGACACCTTTATTGTGACTCGATGCATTGTTCTCCCTCAATGCATTGTTCCCCAGGTTCTTCTACGAAGGCTGCTACAGATCCAAGCTTCTCTTCAGGTACAGCAATCAAGTTCTCGTGAAAGTGCTCCTTCCTTGGACAAGGCTGCAGTTTTCCGTCGGGCGTGACGGAGAACCAGCGATAGCCACAAGACTTCAAGAAATCGTAAATCTCCGCACTACGGTATCCCCAGGGCTCGGTCCGAACATCGGCAAGTTCGCATAAGATCAAGGGTTTGACACTGCCCAGCAGTCGGCTGCCTCCTCGAAGCACATCTAACTCCGCGCCTTCAACACCTATCTTTATAAAGTCAATCTTTTCAATTCCCGTTCTTTCAAGGTAGCGATCAAGCGTCGTGATTGGCACCTCAACCTTGCTGACCGGCTCATTGACTGAGGGCGGACGAAGGCTGTTGCATCCTGTCTCCCGACCAAGACAGACAAAGAACTCTGCTGTTCCCTCACTGGCGCCAAGCGCCACAGGAACGATACGAACATTCTGACACCGATTGAGAAGCAGATTCCATTTTAATCTTCGTAACTCACGTGGCGATGGTTCAAAAGCAAGAACTACCCCATGCGGGCCTACCTTTTTCGAGGCCAACAGGGTATACAGCCCTTGATGTGCACCAATGTCGAGAACAATCATCCCAGGCTTCAGGAATTGCAGCAAGAAGGACTGCTCTCCCTGTTCGAAGTTATCACGCTTGCGGATGTGCTGGCCCATGACGTCATTCCATGCTAGCCACCATGCTCCATAAGGTAAACGGATCAGCAGCGGTAGTCGTCGTGAGACCCTTGCAAGAATAGCCCGGATTCTGGAGCGCAAGCGGACTTTTGAACGTAAAGAGCAATAAAAACCGGCAATGCGTTGTACCTCGAATCCCAACACTGTTTGCCATATATCCGGCCTTACTGGTTGTGGTTCCGGGGCCCATCGCAGGAGAGAAGACCGAAGCTTGATGTTTGAAGCAACCAGAACTGTACGGCACCGTCGGTGAAAAAACGATGCTCTAAAATCCTCATGATCAGGTAGTTCCGTAGTTTTGTAGACCTCAGCAAAGCCAGCGCGATGGAGCATCTTAATTAGACAAGCCTCAGAAGGAATAAATGCAACGTAATGGAGCCCCTGATCTTCTCCTTGGCATTCGCTCACGAGTGTCGCCACAGGGGATTTATTGGGGGACACCATTGATTCTATGACTAGGACCTTACTGGTAACAGCATAAAGGTTACGAATTGCCCGAAAGGGATTCTCTAAGTGGTAAAGTAAGCCCAAGCAAAGTACCAAATCAAATTGACCAAGTTGTTGGGTTTGCAAGTTTTCCACATCCCAAACGTAGAAATCAACCTTCGGGTACCGTCTTTTTGCCTCCGCAACGTTTTCTTCCCGCGCATCAAACGCCGTAACCCTCAGGCCCAAACTCGATAGATAGTTTGAAAAGAATCCTACCCCACAACCAGCATCGAGCGCTGTCTTTAGATCAAGGGTAACAAATAGATCCTCTAAAAGGCGGTTCAAGAATTCCTTGCGACGCTCGCTAAGACGTTGCGCTGGCTCAGTGTCAAATACCCACATCTTTGTTCTGCCCATATCGTAATGAGACAAACGGACCATAATATAAGTGAGGGTTAGCCCCGCTCTTTAACATCCCAGTGTTCCTGCCAGTACGCTTTTCGGGCCTCGACGGCCTGGACCAACTTCCGCTGCCGCCCGGCCAGGCGTGCTTCCGGGTCGCCCCGGTAGTAGTCTACCGGCCGTAGGTAGTGCAGCGCCGAGTGCGGGCGCCGGTGGTTGTAGTAGTCGCCCCAGCCGGCCATGGTCCCCAGGGCGCGGTAGTAATCCGTCAGGGCTTCGCCGTCCAGCCCTTCTTCGCGGTGGGTGCGGTGCAGTCGCTCCACGAGGCCATTGGACTGCGGATGGGCCGCCCGCGTGAAGATGTCGGTGACCCCGGCCCCGGCGATGAAGTCACGCCACGCCCGGCTGATAAACTGGCCGCCGTGGTCGTGGATCAGCTGCGGCTCGCCCGACCGGCGCGTGGGGAGCTGGTCCAGCGCTTCCTGGACCGTCAGTGTCACGGTGTCGGCGAGCATGGTCAGGTTCAGGCTCCAGTGTACCAGGTAGCGGCTGTAGCCGTCCACAATGTCCACCAGGTAGTACCGGCGCGGGCCGATGCGCAGGTACATCAGGTCGATGTGCCAGGCCTGATCCGGGTGGTCCGGCGCCGGGGGACGCGGCAGTGCTCCCGCGGTCGGCGCTGACCGGCGCAATAGCAGGTTCTGGGCCACCAGGATGCGGTAGACCTGGTAGGGCCGCAGATAGGCCACATCCTCGTCGACCATCATCCAGGCCAGGCGCTTGTAGCCGGCCGCCGGGTAGTCCAGGGCAAAGCTCCGGACCGCCGCCACCTCAGCGGGAGTGGGCAGCACCACCTGTCGTTGGGGGAGCACCAGCCGGTCCGCGAGTTGTCCCGCGGTGGCCCGCTCTTGCTAGTGGTAGTAGGTGGCCCGCGGCAGGCCCACGGCGGGCAAGATCTCCTGGAGCGGCTGGCCGCTGCGCACTTGGGCTTGCGCTACCGTTTCCAGAATCACGGTCTTCTCCTCGGCCGCATAACGGCGACGGGGGGCGAGGGCCAGAGCCCCCTTTTTAGCGCCAGGTTCTCGGCGCTGATCTCGGCGATCACGTCGCGCAGCCGCTCGATCTCGGCCTGGAGCTGCGGCGTCGGATCGGCCTTCCCGGGGCCCCGCGGGCCGTTGCGCAGCGCCACTAACGCGCCCTGGCGAGCCTGCTTTTCCCAGGCGTAGAACTGCCCCGGAGCGATCTGGTGCCGCCGGCAAACCTCGCTGATCGTCTGCCCGGTCTGGCGGCCTTCCTCGAGGATCTGCAGCTTCTCCTCGGCCGTCCAACGTCGACGCGAACTGCTCATCATGGTCCTGCACCTCCTCGGTCATTATACCATCTTTCTTCTGACCTGGCGGGGCGCCGGAACCCTCACAAAAACTATGGGGCTGTTTGTCTCATTTCGTCATGGGCAACTGCTCTTTCGCTCATTTGCATGACCACTATGGCGGATTTGCCCGCGCCGGTAGGGCCAGATCTTCATAGATCGACCGGGGCAAGGCCAGCAATTCCAAGATCTGCCGCTGCAAGTCGTCCAGAGGGGTAATGGGGCGA
>JASFBC010000071.1:0-4037 GCA_036172315.1 Anaerolineae bacterium
GGCCTGTAGGAGCGGGTAAGGATAATGGTACCCCCTTCGCCCACCATCTGCCGCACGCTTCCCTCCCCGTCCCGGAGCGGGTAGGCCCAGCGGGCGGTGTACTCGGCAATGAGGGCTCGTCCCTGGAGGTAGCGGGTGGTCATTGGGCCGGCCGCTGACACCAGCAATTCTCCTCCAAAGAGGCCGTAGGTCACAGTTAGCGGCATCCCTTCGGCCCAGGTGGTCAGCCGCACCCGCTCGCCGTCCGCGTCGTAGGCCGCCTCGGCCAGGGCGGTGTACGCGCCGGCGGTGTAGAGTTCCACCCGCACCAGTTGGTTGGCCGCATCGTAGGTGTAGCGCGTCTCTCCCTCGGCCGGCTCCATCCCACCCGGCGTCTGGCACACCAGGTTGCCGCGTTGGTCGTGGGTGTAGTGCCAGGTGACGCTGTCGCGAGTGCTCTGCGCAGCGAAGAGTTGGTTGGCGGGGTTGTAGGTGTAGGTGGTCACCACGGTGGCGGTGATCATCTCGGTCATTGCAGTGACGTTGCTCATCGCGTCGTAGGCGTACTCGAACTGCTCGCCGGTGGAGTACTGCGCTTCGGTCAGCCATCCTCGCTATTTCTGACCGAGGAGCCCACCTCACTCAGCTTCTTTGCTCAGATAGTGCGCCATACGCTCATCAATGGCTCGCAGTATGTGCTGTAGATTGTCATAGGTCATTACGCCGGACATATCCGCCGCAAAATGGACGATGTACTCACCGTATTGTCCAACGGCTTGACACCTTTCACTACCGTACACTACGTCCTTGCAGCAGCCAAGGCGAAACTGATCGGCTACCATGCTTTCATACGATAACCCAGATGGCACATTCCAGGATGTACAGCCTTCCCTGGGAGAGAAGAAATATGAATCAATAGTGTTCTCATACGCAGTCGCAGCTGCTTCTGCAGTTCTACAGCGATACACATCATGAAGCGCTAGGCCGACGTTGGTAGGTGGGTAAAAAGTTATACCAAGACGTTCACCAATACGGAGTGGAGCAATGCCGGGCTCTCCTCCTTTCCATCCAGGAGGGAACACGGTCTCGTCCATCAAGAGTTCTTCCAAGGGGATTTCACGCTCCAGTGTAGCTCGTGGCACAGGTGGATAGATGACCGTACAGGCAAGCATCAGGGCAACAAAGACAAGCAACAGCCCTATCATCAAAAGCAATCTGCCCGGCGAGAAATGCCTCATCGCTCTCGTCCCCTGGAACGCTAATTGGGTCCGTCAAAGTAACCCACTCTATAAGGCCAGTTCGGGTTGCGGTAGCCCAGTTGTCGGGCCTGTCCTGGGGTAAGGCTATCTCCATATAGAGCGAGATGAGTGTGGAATTGTTGCAAGGTCAAACCAAGGCCGGAGGTATCATACAAACGAACGCCAAACTCAACGTTGTTGTAGTCGCCGGGATTGTCGAACCAGGTCTCGGTCCAGTTGGGGTTGAAGTAACCTATGTCCCTAACCGGCATGGAACAAGGCTGCAAGTACTCAATGTAGAGACGGCAAGTGTCCGGCGATTGACAAACTTGAATGTACCAGGGCTCGCCGGGCTTGTGGGCGGGATCAGTCACCTCCGCATAACCTGCACCCCAATGGAGGGCTAGGCCGGTGAAGCCCACTGCTCTGCCCACATAGGCGTAAAAGATGTTTCCCGGCACCGAGTACTCATACCATCTATACCCATCGCCGTGAAATAGTATGATGTCTTGACCAATCTCCTGCCGGATTCTGTGCTTAAAATCCCAGCGTGCCCTATCCTTGACCAAGTTAATCCACCACGCCACTCCGATCCGCATCCATATGAGACGTTGCCACTTGTCATACCCAGGCCCACCTGCGAGAGCATACCGAATGAATCTGGCATCTGGCCCATCGGCGTTGGCCTTTAACTCCCAATAGAGCCAGAGCGTCAAATCGCGGTCGTCATCTGGGGCTGAGAGACCTAGATGGGAGGTTAAACCAGCAGAGTCGGTGAGGTTGGCCGGATTCGCCAGGACGTAGAGGTAGGGATGGAGCGAGAGCGGCTGGCTCTGCAGGCCGGGGAAAGGATCACCCTGCGTGAACCTCCCCGTCGTCGGATTGTACCACCGCGCCCGCAGATACACCAGCCCCACTGCCGCATCCTGCCACTCGCCGGCGTACCCCAGCCCCGCCTGCGCTGCGCCCACCTCCTCGCCGTACGGTGTCCACTCGCGGGCTTGCACCACCGCGCCCGCGCCGTCCACCGTCTGGCGCACCGACCCCAGCGCATCCGGCAGGTAGTACGTCCGCACGCCCTCGGCGAGCTGCCCCAGCGTATCGTGCCCGACGAGATAGACCGCATCCCCGTCGCTCAACAGCTCCGGTACGGGTGAAGCCCAATCCCAGGCATACAGGGTCTCTTCGCCATTGGCGCTCTGCCCCACCCGCAGCCCGTCGCCAGTGTAGGTGTAGACGATAGTGGTGACGTCGTGCACACCTGGTCGTTACTGTGAAGTAGCACCGATGAAGAGCATCTCCAACATCAGGCCTGATCCCAGGATAAGCCAAGTCAGGAGAATGAGCAACAAGCCCAGCGCAGTGCGCAAGCGCGAACTCTCGACACCTCTCCAGAGGCAGGTGCCCGTATATACCATTAAACCGATAATTGCACCGAATATGGCTGCTGGAGCCCAAAGCAATAGAAAAACATCGCGGCAAAAGGGAAAGAGAGGAGGGCCGCGACGCAGAACTCCCAGATCGCCTTCTATGATTAAGCCGATTAAGCCACTCAGGATTATTAGTACAGGGTTACATACTGCAAGCCCCGCTGCGCCAGCGATGGCAGCAAAGAACCTAATCAGGGGCCTGCAACTCAGTTTATTTGAAAGCAAAACAAGCGAACCGACAACGCCTGCTGCTACTACTAAACTGGGTATTAGATAAAGCTTGGCCAATAAAACGATAGTATCCGCATCAAACATGCCTCACCTCCGGATTGTAGGGATTTCGCTCTTGCTTCATCACCAGCCGAGACAAGACTGCTACTGGCTCAGGAATGCCTTGATCTCCTGATCGGTGGGCTTGCTCCAATCGATGTCGCAGGCATACATGGTAGCGAACAGAAACGCACGAATGACCTGCCTGGTGCGCTGTTCCATAAGTGTATCTCGGAGCGATCCTCTGAAGTACCAATCGGTGTTCAGGCCAAACCATTGCCGCTCTTCCACACGCTGGGCCTCCGTGGAATGACTGCTTGAAATACCAGGGTCTTTCCTTAGAAATAGGTCAATCAACTGGTCGTCGGAAACACCATTCAGATCAATCCCGGGGTTTCTTTCGCGAATGTCCGCGATTACATTCTCTCGCGAGTGAGCACCGTAGGGAGAAGGGGAAGGGCCGGAGCGCTCAGAGGTACGGCAACCTGCCACAGTGCATACAACTACCACGCTGTGCCAACCCTGATAGAAATCTTGGATCTGCTGTTCTGTCCTCCCCACACGCCCGCAGTATTCTCCCCCGCTTCCAGGAATGTGGCATATCCCTGCACGGCGGCTGTCAGGTTCGTGTCCCCATCCTGCCTTATACCCTTCTCTCCAATGGCTATAGTAGTCTTGCACCTGATGCAGAGTAGCACCAAACAGATAGGGGTTGCGGGATTCAATTGCCGCATTGACGTGCGCGTTGGTACGCTCTTCCGAACAGAAATGGCAATCCCAGCACCCCCAAAACACCGGCCAAAGGGCAAAACTGTTGTCGACATGTTGATTGTAGTCAGCGATAATACCTGCCAGCCCTGCCCCCAGATCGAAACCAAGTGCTGTGGCCAATTCGCGCACCAATTGCCGTGTGAGATCGTGGTGCACGTCAGGCCCGTACAATCCGGTGGGGTCTGTGACATTGACCGGGTTCGCCAGAACGTAGAGGTAAGGGTGGAGCGAGAGAGGCTGCGTCTGCAGGCCAGGGAAGGGATCCGGTGAGGAAAACACCCCCACCAGGGGAGAATACCACCTCGCCCGCAGGTACACCAGCCCCACCGCCGCATCCTGCCACTCCCCG
>JASFBC010000072.1:0-3565 GCA_036172315.1 Anaerolineae bacterium
GGTGGAATACCAGCATCTCCGATCATGAAGTCAACATAGGGCTCGCTCCGGGACAGAACAAAACTCGTGAAGGTATCCCAGGTAATGGGGCCGTCAAGATACCATTGGCCATCATCCTGGTCATTGTAGTAGGAGGTCAGAATTCCATTGGACTCAAAGCCACGTGGGGCAGCAATATCCAACCGCTCAATGTGAATAAAGCGGATGTCAGAGTACGAGAAGTAGGTATAGGGTTCTCTCGCAAAGTTAGGGCTGTGGCTGGCTACATAGGGGATGCCATCCTGAATCTCTACTACGATCACCGAATGGTCCCAAATGGCATCACCGGTCCTTTCATACTGAATTACATCTCCAATGGCGATCTGATCAATCGAAGATTCGCATCCTTCTGGGCCTTCCGACCAGGCATAGGGGTGCGTGATGAAATCGTATAACCCATCTACCCAGGTCCAGGCCCTGGCGCGGTTGTCCACACCAAAGTAGTACCACTGGGTTCCACCAATCCCCTGCTCCGAGGTGGGGGGAATGGACATGGAGGCCTTACCTCCTTCATAGATGGCTTGGGAAACAAAGTTCGTACAATCGCCTCCCAATTGCTCATCTTCACTGAAGTAGTAATAATTGAGATCGTTGGGATTCTCGGCATACTTGCGGGCATAGTTCACAGCACCTTCACGGTCATAGTCGTGCGTGCTTTCATCAGGGGACAAATTGCAGGAAAATTGTGTCTGTTGCTTCACTCCCAATGGCAGCGACACCCGTCGGGTGGTGGCCAGGAGTTGCTCTGTTGCAATGCCCGTTTCCCTCATGATACGCCACAGGTAGTCCGTATAGGTATCAGAGAGGATCCGCCATTGCCCATCCTCTTTTGCCAGTTGAATGGTATGGCGGAGAGAATGAGATGAAACAATGGGGTTTTGGGGTTCAGTTTGGCAGACAACTCATAGACCACGGCTCCGTTCTCCTCCAAAACAACGGTTGCCCATTGCGCCTCGGGATCGATCTCCACGCTCAAGTAGTCCAGGGAAAAATCATATTCAACATACCGAAGTTGATTCAACTCGGCATGTTTGATCTCCACCGATAACTTCTTGGCCTCTCTTTCCCAGAACGCTTTGGCTTCAGGGGATACAGAGAGTAGCGAATCGAACCCTTCCAGCCGTAGTGTGCTTAGCGCCCGATAACGCCTCTCAAAAGAGGCTTGGGTCATACCCATAACGGCTTTTGTTTCCAGGTCATCGCGCTCAAACGGAGGAAATGCTGAAGAAGTAGGCGTGGCGGTAAGCAAGACAGAAAATTCGTTATCCCTGCCGTTTCCACGCACTGCAGTGAGGCTATAAGCAGGCAGTATGAACGCGAGCAAGCCCCATAGAATAAACCACAGAATTCCATGTTGTTTCATGATACTTCCTCTTTGTATAAATGGGTTATCCAGCGAACAGCTGGTTTACAATACCTCGTAGAAGCTGAGGTCGACGTTGTCCTCCTTGAGGTACGGCCTCGACCGAAAGACTGTCGCCTCGGCTCTACGAGGGGTCTCGAATAAGCAGGTTGTGGCCTGGCTGCGCATCACCCACAAGGCTGAGAGGCTCGTAGAGCACCGAGGTCACCTCACTTCATGGTCATTGGAGGGAAGCAAGATGCTATTCTGTGGGATTGATGTGGCAAAATACCAGCATGCTGTTGTCCTATTGGATGATGAGGGTCAGGTGCGCCAACCGGCTGTCGGCATCGAAAACACTCGCCAAGGCTTCGACAAACTCTGTTCCTTGCTGCAAAGCCAACCAGAAGCACTTCAGGTTGGCTTAGAAGCCACCGGTCACTACTGGCTGGCACTGTACGAAGAGCTGACCCGCTTGGGCTATCCAGTGGTGGTGCTCAACCCGTTGCAGATCGCAGCTTACCGCAAGAGCGGAGTGCGCAAGATCAAGAGCGATCGCAGCGATGCCTGGTGGGTGGCTGATTTCCTCCGCGTGGCCCGTCTGCCCGCCACCAGCCCCCAGATGCCGCTGATGCTGCAGTTGCGCGAACTGACCCGCTTCCGCCTGGTTGAGCAAATTGGCGATTGCAAGCGCAAGATCTTATCCATCCTGGATCGCGTCTTTCCCAAGTACGAGACCTTGTTCTCGAGCGTTTTTCTCAAATCCTCCCGAGAACTGCTCAAAACCGCCGTCAGTGCGCACGATTTCGCCGCTTTTGACCTGGCCGAGTTGAGCCGCATCCTGCACGATGCCAGCCGGGGGCGCTTTGGCCAACCAGAAGCTGAGAGCATTCAGACCCTGGCACGCCGTTCCGTCGGGGTCGGATTCCTGGTGGATGCAGCACGCATGGAAATGCGTTGTCTACTGGATCAAATCGACTTGCTTCAGGAACAAGTCGCCCAGATTGACACCTCGGTGGCTGAACTGATGGCGCAAATTCCACAGTATCTCACCTCGATCCCCGGCGTCGGCTCAGTCACGGCGGCCGCCATCCTGGCTGAGATCGGAGATGTCCAGCGCTTTGACAGCCCGGAGAAACTGGTGGCCTATGCCGGCATCGATGCCACCGTCTACCAGACCGGGCAGTTTGAAGCCAGCGAGAGCCACATGAGCAAACGAGGCTCCCCCTACCTGCGCCACGCCCTTTGGCAAGCAGCCAGCATGACAGTGCTTTATGACCCGCAGCTGAAAGCCTACTACCAGGCGAAGCGCCAGGAAGGCAAGCACCACAACACCGTCATCGGCGCCGTTTGCCGCAAGCTCCTTGTGCGCATCTATGTCATCCTAAAAGAGCAGCGTCCTTATCTTATTCGAGATTGTTAAGGTTCGACCTCTTGACTTCTAATAGCAGATCTTTCACGGGTAAGGGGTGGCCGAAAGTACAACGAGTGGGGGAACCTCAGGATGCTCAAAGCGGTAGATGAGATGGGCTTTCAACTGAGGAACATCCAACCACCCCTGAGCATTATGTGCGCGAAAGATTTTTTCCTGAACATCCTCGGGAAATATGTCGCGTACGAACGGGCCGCCCGGTTCGGGCACCTTTACTTCAATGACCTCGCCCTCCGCGCCGACATAGATGGCCGCTGGCACACTCACACCTGGATACAGATCTTTTGGTTTATCTTCAGCACACAGGGCCCACACATAAGTGGCCTGCTCAGAATATCCCAAAATAATCCATTCACAGAAGACTTTTATTTCATGAGGGGTTGCCCGCTTAAGAGCCCTGGCTAGTGCTTCCTCATATTCTTTCCAGTGCTTTAGGTGCGCGGCATTGGGTATGATGAAAACAGGCAGGGGAGGGCGCGGCGAGGGCGTGTACCAAGTAGTAGGCTTGACGGTTGCCGTAGGAATTGGAGATGAGGTTGAGAGAGAAATCCTCGGAGTCGTTGTAGCCTCTGGTAGGCCTGTGTGGGGTGCAGAAGAGGCACACGAAGCCAACAAAGGGACAAGCAAAAACAAGAGTACAAAAACGCGCATCTTGATAAACCTCAAGTTTTGTTAGTTATCGCTCAGGGCCGGCTATTCGTAAAGACGCTGGTCCGACTATCAGCCTGCCCAACGGCTCGCGCTTCAGCCGC
>JASFBC010000073.1:0-4683 GCA_036172315.1 Anaerolineae bacterium
GTATCTTAGACGGAATCCATATAACCTGCCCAAGGGTTGCATTTGCAGAAATCTTCTTGTATAATCACTCCCGGCGCGCTCTCTTCCACAGTGCCCGTAGAGCCTTACTTATAATTTTAGCATAAAATTACAATCTGTCAAGTCGGAGGAAACCCCACGGAACCAAAACCCAAGAAACTCCTTGACCAGGTCCGTGACGCCATCCGCCTCAAACACTATTCTCTCAGCACCGAAGAGACCTATGTGGCTTCGACTTCGGCGCTGCCCATTTCGTTGGGATGTCGCTTGTTATGGAAAAGGAGTAGCGCCTGATCCAAGCCACATAGGTCTCTTCGGTGCTGAGAGAATAGTGTTTGAGGCGGATGGCGTCACGGACCTGGTCCAGGAGTTTCTTGGGTCTTGGTTCCATGGGGTTTCCTCCGACATTGACAGATTGTGATTTCTATGCTAAAAAATTGAATAAATAAGGCTCTACGGGCGCTGTGGAAGAGAGGGCGCCGGGAGTGATTATACAAGAAGATTTCTGCAAATGCAACCCGTGGGCAGGTTATATGGATTCCGTCTAAGATACCGAGATGGTGAGTAAAGGCGGAGTCCGTGTAAGAAATAGTTAGGCCACCCAGCGAGGACTACCTTAACAACAGAAAAGAAAAGGGCCGGGACAAAGCCCGGCCCTCTCGTAAACTTGCGCTCTACGGGATGACCTTTTCCTCGCCACCCGACGGGAGATCGAGGGGCGGCTGGAACGGCGGCTCGCCCTCTCCGGTTTCCGCTGGCACGAATGACTCTGCGATCCTCAGCATCTCCTCCACAGGCAGATTGGAGAGCATCTCGATCTTAACGTCGCCAACGTACCAGGTGAGCTGTCTACCATCCGTGTAGGCGATAGTCCCGTGATAAGGCTCAGCCGGGGGCGTGCCGAACGTTTCCACTTGGGCACCTTCGGGGATGCGGAAGCCGTACTCGAAGGTCCCTTCCAAGCCGGTGACCAACACTGCCGGCTGGCCATTGACGGTCATCTTCTGACCGGGGGGTAAGGTCCTGTCGGCCGGGGCCTTGGTCTGGGTGATGGCGACGAACTGCTCGTCGTTGTAGTAGCTCAACTCGACAGACTCGCCGGTTCCGACGGCGCTGCTAATCCCGGCTCCTGAACCCTGGAGCCCGGCGGGTAGATAGGTCGGGTGCAAGGGCGTGAATTCCATAGGGCCCGACATCCCCATCTCGTACTCTCCGCCGGGGGACTTGAAGTGGAACCAGGTGTTGAGGATCTCACCCACCTGAGCCCGCACTGACGGGACAAAGGCCATCACGCTCAAGGCAATCACAAGAGCCGCAATGGCAGTTAAAGCAAATCCTTTCTTCATCGTTACACCTCCTTCAAAGATTTGGTTGATGCGGCCAACGCCCGGCGCCAGACGTTGCAGCCACGTAGGGAGCCACGACGGCGAAGGGCGCGCTTCCCCCGCCAGCCTCGCCTGCAGGCGGCTCCAAGCCTGAGGCGAGGGGACTGCCTGGGCAGCCCTGACCTGCAGGAACTGACTGACACGGCTCTGCAGCGCCGATAGAACAGCCAATTCCTGTTGACAGGTATCACACCCGGCCAGGTGTGCCTGGATCAATGTGCGTTCAGAAGGGGTCACTTCATTATCCAGATAGGCGATAAGTAACTTGTTCACTTCCTGACATTTCATTTTGCCACCTCCTTTAGAGGAAAAGTTCCTGGGACTGTTCCCAGCTCCTTGCGCAGAATTTTGAGTGCCAAGTCAAGCCGTGATTTGATTGTACCTACGGGGATGTTCAGGATTTGAGCAATCTCGGCGTATGATAGTTCCAAATAATGGCGCAAGATCACAACCGTTCGCAGTTTTTCACTCAACCGGCTCAGTGCCTGCCGGACTGCTTCCTCATCTTCTAACCGATCCTGGAATGACGGACGTTCGGTCAGTGCTAAAGGAGGAATCTTTTCTAAACTGACCATGAGAAGACGACGCTTGCGCCGCCGACTCAGACAATGATTCACCGTAACGCGATATAGCCAGGTTGTGAAAGCCCCTTTCGAAGGTTCAAAAGTAGGCAGCGATCTATGTACTTGAAGAAAGACTTCCTGGAGTACATCTTCGGCTTCGTCAGCGCTGTTCAGCATCAGGTAAGCAGTCTTGTAAACCAGGTTTTTGTACTGATGAAAGAGAGCGGCGAAAGCCTGTTCATCCCCTGTTTGGCAACGGTATATCAGGTCCACAGCATCTCTCCTTGAGGTCGCGGTTCTGATAGACTATACGCTGTTTTTCAGTCGGAAGTTCGGTAGCATGTGCAACTTATCGAAATCGGTGCTATCATAGCGACGAAAGAGGGGGCGAACATCGCGATGGCTAATAAACCTGGGAACATCCCAAGTGCAGGAATTAGGCGGCCTAACACTCGCTCCAGCCGACCCGCCTCCGCTGCGCTCCGGCGGGCGGCTGAGCTTTGCCGTTGGGCGGCCTAATCGCCGAAGGAGGACAGAAGCCATGAAACGCGCCCTTGCTTTTCCCGGGCTGGTGACGCTCATCCTTTCCGCCTGCGCGCCCGGCGCGGCGCCGACCTCTGCGCCTGCGACCCGCGCGGCGCCCCTGCCCGCCACCCCTGCGCCGACGGCGACCTTCACCCCCATCCCTGCGCCGGAGGTCTTACAGTGTGTTGCATTTTCGCCCTACGTTGCCGGTTTCGACCCAGAATTTGGTCCACACCCTCCGCCTTCACTCATTGATACCCTCTTGGATGTGGTCGTCAGTCAAACTGGCTTTCGTTGCATTATGACCTATGGAGTGCTGAATGGACTGGATTACGGCTTTGAAGCGGCTAAAAGCAGAGGCGTGAAAGTGATAGCGATCGTATGGCTGGACAAGGATACCTCAGTGAATGACGCTTCCATCACGCTCGGCATTCAAAAGGCTGGTCAGTACCCCGATACTATTATCCGAATCAGTTGTGGCTCTGAATTACGACTCAGACTGCGAAGCGAACAAGGTGAACATGGTGTCACCGTTGCCGAGTCTATCATTCGTGACTGTGTACAGCGGTTTAAGGCAGCAGGAGTAACTCAGCCTGTTGGTTATATTGACACCTGGTGGGAGTGGTGTAACGCGGCGTGGCCTTGTCAGCAATGGGCTCTTGCTAACGATGTAGATTGGATTGGTATTAATGTCTTTCCCTGGTGGGAAAACAAATACTCTGGTCTTTTCACCTGCATCGCTGCTTCTCAGGCTCCGGACTTCCACATCGCTCGATTTCAAGACCTCATCGCCCGGTATCCGCAGAAGGAAGTCCTTCTAACCGAGTTTGGCTGGCCAGCCTGTCCAGAAGGATATAGCGAAACAAATCACTATACAGGGGAAAGATGTGGCGTAGCCAGTGAAGCCAATCAGTTCCTTGTTGTAGAGGGAACTCTCTCCAAGCTGGAACAGTTAGGCTTGTCCGGTGTTGTCCATGAGGCTTTCCGAGAGCCTTGGAAGGCGCGCAAAGAAGGAGTGGTGGGACCCTGTTGGGGTATTTGCGAAGGCACTCCACCCTACACATGCAAATTTCCATAGGGGTTCTGCAAACGGCTCTATTTGCCTTTAGTGCTTAGAAGAACGCCGCCTAACACGCACTTGCTAAGAACGTGCCAACGGCTCGTTCATCCGGTGGGAAGGCTGGCCTTGCCAGCCAGGGGAAGTTGCACCTGACGCCGCTCTGCTGCGCTTCGCGGCGCAGGTGAAGCACACCGTTGGGCGGGCGCGATGAGGTAGAACAATGCCTTTAATCACAATCAGTGATGGTAACTTATACTATGAAGCACATGGGAAAGGTCCATCACTGGTTCTTCTCCATGGTCTTGGCGCTGAAAATGGAATGTTTTTACCTCAAGTGCAGGCATTTTCCAACACTTACTGTGTCATCACTTGTGATATGAGAGGTCATGGCAAGAGCAATCCTGTAGCGCCGAAAAGAGGGGATTTATCTATCTTGGCACAAGACCTAAATGAATTGCTCGAACACCTGAAGATTGAGCAGGCAGTGGTTTGTGGTGTCTCCTTCGGTGGTATAGTTGCCCAACGTTTTGCCCTAGATTTCCCCCATCGTTGCAAAGCACTTGTCCTATGCGATACTCTTGCTACTCTCCGGTATCGGCGTCCCCTTACGGATTTTCTACTCTGGCTTGTTGCTCTATCAGGGATAAAGGGATGGATGGATTGGTTCTACCTAAGTTTACCTGAGCGGTGGCAAATTAGGGTGCTACGAAATCAGTACGGAAAGTGGCCATTAGCATATGAGTATTTAATGGAAATGACGCGGAGACTCTCTGACAGGGAAAGATTAAGGTATCACCGGTCGGCAGTAAAGGAATACACCCGTGCGATGGCTAAGATAGACTTCCGCTCCGAACTTGGACGGATTTCTTGTCCAACTCTTTGCATAGCGGGTTCAGATTTTCCCTTTGTAGTGCGCTATGTAAAAGATGTCGCCTCGCACATTCCTAACGCGGAGCTAAAGATAGTAGAGAATTCCTGCGATCCCACCAACCTCTGCCAACCTGATGCTTTCAATTCTTTGGTAAAAGAGTTTCTTGAAAGGCTAAACATCCGATCTTAAAGAATAGAACGCCCGCCCAACCAGCGCTTGCAGCCGACACGCTCCGCGTGCGGCTGAAGCGCGAGCCGTTAG
>JASFBC010000074.1:0-3260 GCA_036172315.1 Anaerolineae bacterium
CGCGCACCGATTCCCTGAGAGCGGTCGGCCTTATCCACCACCTGTCAGCACCGTCCGCATCCTCCGCCGCCAGAGGGAGCGCCCCACATACCCCAGCCACCGGGGCACCCCTCCGCTCATCGTCTCCCCCTGCCGCAGCGCCACCACCGGCATCACCCGCGCCGCCTGCGGCGCGGGAAGGGCGAACCCCGCCAGGCAGAGCAGAACTCCGGTGGGCAGAATCAGCACCGCCCGCCCCAGGGGGAAGACCGGCCCCAGCGCCTTCGCCACTCCCAGCGCCAGAAGTGTCCCTACCGTTCCGCCCACCGCTACCGCTTGATCTAGCCCTACCAACGCCGCTTCCTGCAGCGGGTCGATTCCGGCTATCAGGAAAGACATATGCCACCAACCCGCTGCTTCGCGCTCAAAGGGGTTTACGAAGGGGTAATCTTCGCCTCCCGCCCGGCAAACGCTTCCAGGGATACGGACTGGCCGGAGAGGTCGGGGAGGGTAAACGCAGGGGCTCTCATCCCGGGGGAGAGGCCGGAGGGACTCTGGGCCTGGCGCAGCGGCTCCAGCGCGGCCAGCACCTCCCGCTGGAGTTGCTCCATTGGCTAACCCGGCGATTTGCGCTTTTCGGAATCTGGTCTATATTTGTAGGGTGGGGATTGGGGATGGTGCTCCGAATCCGGCCCGTTCAGCTTGAGGACATTCCCACTCTGGCCGCGCTGGCGGGGGAGTTGGGGTATCCCACCACGCCGGAAGAGATGACGGCCCGCCTGCAGGCGCTGGCCGGAGATGACCGCTATGCCCTCTTTGTCGCAGCGGGGGAGAACGGCAGGGTCGTGGGCTGGATTCACGTTTACTCCTGCCCCCAGATCATTGCTGGCCCGGGGGCGGAGATCGGTGGATTGGTGGTAGATAAGGCCTACCGCTCTCAGGGAATCGGTGCGCGGCTGGTCCGGGCAGCGGAGGACTGGGCCCGGGCTCGCGGCTGTGAGGGGCTGACCGTCCGGACCAATGTAGTGCGCCAGCGTGCCCTCGCCTTCTATCGCCGCCTGGGTTTCCGGGAAGTCAAGGTCCAGCAGGTTTTCTATAAATCCCTCCAGGAGGGGAAATGAAGATCATTGTCCTTGGGGGCGCGGGGGATATGGGCAGCCAGGCCGTGGAGACACTGGCCCGCCATCCAGAAGTTCGGCAAATCACGATTGCCGATAAGAACGTCGCCGGGGCGGAGGCGCTGGCCCGCGGCCTGGCTGGAGCCGGACCCCGAATTGTTGTCCGGCCGGTAGATGCTCGCAGCCACTCCGACGTGATAGAGGCCCTTCGCGGGCACGACGTCGCTGCGTCGGCCCTGGGGCCGTTTTACCGCTTTGAAGCGCCGCTGGTCCGGGCCGCCATAGAGGCCGGGGTGGACTATATCAGCATCTGCGACGACTGGATCGCCGCCAAGCAGGTGGTGGAGGAACTGGACGGCCTGGCCCGCCAGCGCGGCCGCCGGATTGTCATCGGGCTGGGCACCAGCCCGGGGCTCTCCAATCTGGCGGCGGCGCATATGGCCCGGCAGATGGACCGGCCACTCCGGGTGACCATCACCGTCTACCAGCCGCCCGAATCAGGGCACGGGATGGCCGTCCTCCAGCACGTCCTCTTCATCTACGGCGGACCCGCGCCGGTCTGGCGGAACGGGCGGCTGGAGATGGTCCGGGCAGGGCGGATTGCGCGCGAGGTGGAGTTGCCGCTGGTCTGTCGGATGCAGGTCTGGAACGCGGGCCACGCGGAGCCGGTGACGCTCCCGCGCCATTTCCCCACCCTGGAGGAGGTCACGTTCCTGATGTCGGTGGGGGCCTGGACCTACTTGTTCCTCTGGCTGGGCCGGCTGCGCCTGACGGCGACGCCGGAGCGGATAGACCGGGTGGCAAATGTCCTGGCCCGTCTGCTCCCGACGCCGAAAGAGGGCGCATCGGAGCCCCCTGGCGCGCTGCGGGTGGACGTGGAGGGAATCCAGGGGGGACAGGTTGTCCACCGAACCCTCTGCGGGGTCGGACAGATGCGTCCAGCGACGGGGGTGCCGCTGGCGCTGGGGGCGGTGATGCTGGCTCGGGGCCAGGTTCTGACGACAGAGGGCGGCGTCTACGGGCCGGAGGGGGTGATAGACCCGGTGACGCTCCTGCGGGGCCTGCGGGAGGAGACGGGCCTGCAGGCGTATACGGATGTGGAGATGACCCAGCCGCTGGAGGTGTAGCGCAAGGGGGAATCTCGCGCCACGGGCTTATCTGAACGCCCGGCGCGAAGCGTCCATAGAGGGGCAGGCCTGGTATCTGCCCCTGCCCCCCATCGGCCCAAAGAGGGCGATCTATATCGGTTTGTACCATGCCTCGTCCCTCAGAAGCATCAGGTATCAACCCTGTTCCCGAATGGCCAGTAACAAGGGAGGCGCTGTGGAGGAATTCTCTCTGCACGGCAAGGTGGCGCTGGTTACCGGGGCCTCGCGCGGCATCGGGAAGGCCATCGCGCTGCGCCTGGCCCGCGCGGGGGCCCGGGTCGTCGTCTGCAGCCGGAAACTGGAGAACGTCGCGCCGGTGGCGGAGGAAATCCGCGCCGGGGGTGGCGAGGCGCTGGCCCTGGAGGCCCACGTCGGGCAGATGGAGCAGGTGGAGGCTCTGGTGGCCCGGACGCTGGAGACTTTTGGCCGCATAGACATCGCCGTCAACAACGCGGCCACTAACCCGCACTTCGGCCCCATTCTCACCGCCGACGAGGGCCAGTGGGATAAAATCCTGGATACCAACGTAAAAGGGGCCTTCCGGGTAGCGAAGGCCGTCGCTCCGCACATGCAGGCCCAGGGCGGCGGCAAAATCATCAACATCGTCTCGGTGGCCGGTCTGCGCCCCTCCCCCGCTATGGGCGTCTACTCCGTCTCTAAGGCAGCGCTCATTATGCTCACCCAGGCCCTGGCGGTAGAACTGGCGCCCGCCCACATCCAGGTTAATGCCATCGCACCCGGCGTCATCAAGACCCGCTTCAGCCAGGTGCTCTGGCAGACCCCGGCCCTGGCCGACTCCATCCTCAAAGCCACGCCGCTGGGCCGTTTTGGCGAGCCGGAGGACGTCGCCGGGGTGGCCCTCTTCCTGGCGTCCCCGGCGTCCGACTACATCACCGGCGCCGTCTTCGTCGTGGACGGCGGGATGAACGTCGCCTCGGCGCTCTAATTCCCGTTTCCCGTTTCCCGTTTCCCGTCTCACGCTTCCCGCTTCACGTTTCACGTTTCACGTTTCACG
>JASFBC010000075.1:0-16997 GCA_036172315.1 Anaerolineae bacterium
CGCTGAACCCATACGCACCTTTACAAGACCCGGCCTTGTGGCTGCTGGCGCCGCTGGGGCTGGTAGCGGCGCTGGTAGGACGCAAGCGGCGGAAGATGGGATGGTGGCTGGTGGTGCTGGTGGTGGGAATGGGAGCGAGCGAGAAATAGGAATTTCGGGGGATTGACAAAGAGTGGGGAGGTATATAAAATCTATATAATATACGAGGTGTCTCGATAGGGGGGAGCGATGGCGGATCGTTTCAAGTCACATGGGGGAAAGATAGGGGTTCTGGTTGGGCTGGTGGTGCTTGTCTGGCTCGTCACTCCTGTCGCTGCTTTGCCGAACGGGCAACCGGCCTTCCCGGAGGGGGAATCGGAGTACTTCCAACTGACCGGCCACTATGTCAAGGGCCCGTTTCTGGAGTTCTTCCGGAAATTCGGAGGAAGCCGCATCCTGGGCTATCCCCAAACCGAAGTCTATTACGATGCTCGTCTGGGGCTGTGGGTGCAGTATTTTGACAACGTGCGGATGGAATGGCATCCGGAGAATCCGCCCCCCTATCGGGTCCAGTTGGGTTTATTGGGGGAGGAACTGGGACGAAGGAGCCCACCCATTCCACCGGCTCAGGCCCCGCGTGGGAATCCTCTCCAGCGGTATTTTCCGGAGACGGGCCACACGGTCTCCTACGCGTTTCTCACTTTCTATGACCAGAATGGGGGCCTGGATGTTTTTGGTTACCCCATCTCCGAGCCGCTGGTGGAGAATGGGCGGATTGTCCAATATTTCCAGCGCACCCGTTTGGAGTGGCATCCGGAGCGGCCGCGCGGGGATCGGGTCGTTGTGGGGGCGCTGGGACTGGCGTACATCCAGAAATTCGGGGTGCCCGAGGAGTATCGGAAACCGCAGCCCCTTTCTGCCCGGCCTGTGGCGATTGCTCCCGCAGGGGGAGCCGCGCTGCGGGCCTATGCCTTCGTCCGTTATCCCGTCACCGGTCGGGAGGGATACCAGACCGTCTATTTGTATGTGACGGATGCCGGCCGCCAGCCATTGCGGGGGATCCTGGCGACAGCGAAGGTTTACTTCCCCGATAAGCCAGCGGTTTACTCAATGAATGCTACCGATTCCCGGGGTATTTCCAGCCTGACGTTCTACTTCTCCGGGCTCCCGTCTGGACAGAAGATTTTGATAGAGGTCGCCGTGCAGGCGGGCACACAGATTCTTACGGTTCCGACCTCCTTTGTTGTCTGGTACTGATCCCTGCTCTTGTTTCTCCGGCGTCTTTTCCCGACGCTCTCGCTCTCCTGCTTCTCACCACCCGAGCGCTTGCCTTGAGCACTCCCTCGTGGCCGGGCACGGAGCAAGGCGGAGGGCCGTCGAGGCCTTTCTCAATGCCCCTTCGCGCCCCGCCCAGAAACTTTTGTGCTCCGTGCCTGTAACCTTCTGACCGCCAGAATGTGCCCCGCGCAATGAAGTACCGCAACACTATCGGGGAAAACTCTCGGGTGGCTACTTCTTTTCTCCCCCCTCTTCATCTTCATCTTCCCAGCCGATAATCCATACACACAGCCCGGCCACGCCAATAGTAGCGATAATGAGTGCCGCCCACTGGCCGGGTAGCAGGCCCACATCGCGGGCGGACCAGACCAGAATGGCCACCATGCCGATGGCCAGGACGATCCATGCTGTCAGCCGGGGGTGATTCCGGATAAACGTGGTGAACTTGGACATCAGGCCTCCTTCAGGAAAATCGGATAGGAATCCAACGGGCGTCTGCTCAGATGGGCCGCAGGACCCGGTCGGTTCGGAGTTGTTTCAGTACAACCTGATCCTGGAGCGGGTTGGCTTCCCGCGCGGCCTCCCGCCAGGCCCGGGGAAGACTGGCGAGATCCCGGTGCCGGTAGCCGAAAGTTTCCCAGAACTGCAGGACCTCTGGCGGCGCGTCGGCTGGAACAATCAGGATGGCGGCCTCGCACATCAGTTCTTGAGCCGCTTCTTCCATCGCCTTCAGCAATGCCTGACCAACCGGAAGGCTCAGGCGGGCCGGAAAGACCAGGAAATCAGTCACCCGCACGACAAGATTTTCCACCTGCCATCCCAGAAGCCCGACCATTTCCCCTTCCATTTCGGCCAGCAGAAAGCCGACGGTCCCGAACCGTTGCAGCACCTCCGAAGGCGTGACGGGCCTGGGAGGGCGTCCCCGGTTAACGAAGGCGGCGATTCGCTCCGCATCCGCCGGACGAGCACGCCGAATGCGAATCTGCGTTGGCTCCTCCATCGTCGTTGCCCTCTATGTGAATCTCTGGGGGATGTGGCTTAATTATACCCGGTATTGGCTGTTTTTCCAAGTCCAGCCCATTAAGCCCTGTAAAGCCGCACCAGGCGGCGTCTCTTTACTGGTACCTGCCCTTCAGCCCTCTCTTCTCCCTGCCGGCGGGGAACAGTGGGGGAAACCCCCATCCCCTATAACCCGTGGGAGACCCTACCGTTGGTTGCCAAATCCATTCCTTGGTGGTATCATATCAGGTGCTGACGTAACTATTCAGCCTGATGGAGATTGCCCTTAGACCACAGACGGCTGTAGCGCAGGCCGCAGTAGCGCAGGCCGCTGTAGCACCGGCCGCCAGGCCTGCTTCTGCAGGCTAACAGCCTGCGCTACATCTGCGAGCGAAGCCTGCGAAAATCTGCGTTCCATTTCAGACTTTGAGAAACTTCGTGGGATTCCTTGGTAGATAGTTACCAGCGCTGAATAGTTACGCGCTGACGATACTGTTTGGAGGGATAAGCGTCGTGAGGAACATTGCGGTTATCGGCGTTGGATACGTCGGGCTGGTCACCGGAGCCTGCTTTGCTGACCTGGGCAACCGGGTGACCTGCATGGACATCAACGAAGAGAAAATAGAGAAACTGAAGCAGGGCATCATGCCCTTCTATGAGCCGGGCCTGGAGGAACTGGTGGAGCGAAACGTCCGCGCCGGGCGCCTCTTCTTCACCACTTCCTACGCGGAGGCCATCCAGAGCGCGGAGTTCGTCTTCATTGCAGTGGGAACACCGGAAGGCGTGGATGGAGAGGCGGACCTGCAATATGTGCGCGCGGCCGCTGAGGCCATCGCGGATGTAATGGACCACCCTCTCATCATCGTCAACAAATCCACGGTGCCCGTGGGCACCGGAGACTGGGTGGCGGATATTATCCGGGCCCGCCGGGGCGATTCGGTGAAGTTCTCCGTCGTCTCCTGTCCGGAGTTCCTGCGGGAAGGCTCCGCGATCGGCGATTTTATGAACCCGGCCCGGGTCATCCTGGGCTCCCTGGACCGGGACGCGGCGGAGAAGGTGGCCCAACTCCACCTGCCTCTGCGAGCCCCCATCGTCATCACCGACCTGCGGACGGCGGAGATGATTAAATACGCCTCCAACGCGTTCCTGGCGACCCGCATTTCCTTCATCAATGAGATCGCCGCCCTCTGCGAAGTCGTCGGCGCAGATGTCAAGGAGGTCGCCAACGGCATGGGCTACGATCCCCGCATCGGGCGGATGTTCCTGGACGCGGGGGTGGGGTACGGCGGGTCCTGTTTCCCCAAAGATGTGAAGGCTCTGGCCCATATGGCTCTCAGCAACGGTTACCAGCCCCAGATACTTCAGGCGGTGATGAACATCAATGCCTACCAGCGCCGTCTGGTGGTAAAGAAATTGCGGGATGTGCTCGGTTCGCTGGACGGGGCCCTGGTGGGGCTTTTGGGCCTGGCCTTTAAACCCAATACCGACGACATGCGAGATGCTCCCTCCATAGATATTGCCCGCTACATCATCGCCGAAGGTGGGCGGGTGCGCGCTTATGATCCGGTGGCGATGGAAGTCGCCCGCCGGGTCCTCCCGGATGTGGAAATGGCCCCCGATCCCTATTCTCTGGCCGAGGGCTGTGATGCCATTCTCATCGTCACGGACTGGAATGAGTTTAAGAACCTGGACCTGGAGCGGATTCGGGACCGGATGCGCCGTCCGGTGCTGGTGGACGGGCGGAATATCTACGACCCGGCCTCCGTTCGGGCGCTGGGCTTCATCTATCGTGGCATCGGGCGGGGATTCAACGGCGAAGGGGTACAGAGATCGCTTTACCGTTGATATTCGTACACATCCACCCGGGTAAAATGCGCCTCCTCGGCTCGGATGAACGCCTTTTCCAGCCATCCCTGTACCAGATTTCGCTCGTCCCACATCTCCACCTCTGAGGCCACCAGCCAGACCCGCGCCCGGTCTCCGATAATGAGGGCCATCCAGCGACTGGCCGATTCCTCCGAAAGCCGGTACTCCCCGCTTTCGGTGCGGTGGTTAGTGTAGAGACCGTCGACCCAGAGGTAGTCTGTCGGGCCGAAATAGTAGTCAAAAGTATAGCGGATGTGGGGTATCTGGAAAACGAGCAGGTCATCGGGTCGGTAGTGGGACTCCACGTACGCGGCGGCAGCGCGGACGTCCGACTTGATGGGGACAGTGGCCTGGATGTGGAGGTTTCGCGCGAAAACCGTCACCAGGGCCAGGAGCAATGCACCGCGAAGACCCCAGGACGGGACTCTGTGCCTTTGCGTCAGGGCCGTCAAAACGGTCCATCCTGCACCAACCAGCATGTAGAAGGCCGGCGCGCACCAGATAAGGTACCGGTCGGTGAACAGCGGCTGGCGCAGGGAGATGAGCCAGATGACCAGAAGGGGGAATGTGAGCCAGAGGGCCAGAGGCAGGGGCAACCCTGGCGGTTGCCCTACAGGGGCAGGCGCAATACCGCGGCGACCCTTGCGGTCGCCCGCTCCTTGCGGTTGTCCCCTGGCCGTCCGCTGGGTGGCGGGGCGGGAAAAGCCCGATACCAGCCCCAGCGCGGCCAGTCCCCCGCACGCCAGCGCGCCCCAGGGCCAGCCCTGGCTGGGGATGCCCGTGCTCCAGCCGTTGAGCAGGATCATGGCCATCTCCCCCAGCGTGTGGTGGGGGAACCCCGTCTCCCGCCGGGCCAGGACGGCGGGCATCTGCCAGAGGGCCAGCGGCAGATAGGGTAGGGTCAGCAGCGCCATCCCGACCAGCGCGCCGCGCCAGCGGGGCCGCCAGCGGGGCCATTCTGCAGCCAGCCAGAGAATTTGCAGCGGGATCAGCAGCGCGCCCCAGATGTGAGTGTAGAGGAGCAAGGTAGTCGCCGCGACCTGGACAGCCCACCATCCTCTCCCCTCGTCTATCCCTCGTCGCAGGCCATAAAGAGCCAGGAGGACCAGCCCAGGGACCAGCGTATACATCTTGACCTCCTGCCCGTACCAGACCATATAGGGCGAGATGGCCATCAGCGCAGCGGCGACGGTGGCAGCGGTTCGCCCCACCAGGCGGGTGCCCAGCGCGGCAGTCAGCGGCACGCCGAGGACGCCGAAGAGGAGGGAGAAGAAACGCATCCCGTATTCGGTATGGCCCACCCGTGCGACCCAGCCCCGAAGGAGGAAATAATAGAGCGGGCCGTTCTGCCGGATCATCGCCCCCAGCAGACCGACCGCGCGCTCCCGGAGGGTTCCCTCCCTCCAATCGGGGGCTATCGGGGGTGGGGGGCACGCGCAGGGAGTCCGAAGGCCCCCGGCCTGCTCCGGCGCTATCGCTTCTATCAGCAGGTGGGGAAACTCATAAGCGTAGCAGAGGGCATCCACCTCGTCCCGCCAGAGGGACTGCGCGGTGAGAGAGCCGGCGCGCAGGCCGAAAGCCAGAAGGGTCAGGGCTGCCAGAACCCAAAAGCGGCGCATAGCGAATGTGCTATTTAATGTACCACGAATGAGCATTCGCGCAACCGGGCACGCCGTACGGAATATGCAACACGCGTCTTGCCAAAATCCCGTTTTGCGGTAGGATTAACTCGCAGCGCACGGAGCGCAGGGTTTATCCTGCGCTACAGCCGCCATTTTCTGGCCTGGGAGCATGCGCTCCGTACAGGGGATCCTCGCAATGAGGAGTTGTGTATGCAGCAACCGGTGTTGTTGACGGCAGAAGGGATGGAAGAACTGCGTCGGGAACTGGATTATCTGGTCAACGTGCGGCGACCGGAACTGGCCCGGATCCTGCGTCGGGCCATCCAGCAGGGTGACCTCTCCGAAAACGCCGACTACATCGCGGCCAAAGAGGAGCAGGCCTTCCTGGAAGGGCGCATCCAGCAGATTGAGACAATGTTGCGCAACGCCGTACTGATTGAGAACAACGGCCCTGCCGGCATCGTAGATTTGGGGAGCCGGGTTACCGTCCTGGAGGAAGGGCTTGAGAGGCCGGAGGTCTTCCAGATTGTCGGGCCGGCGGAGGCCGACCCGCTGAACGGGAAAGTCTCCCACGCGTCTCCCCTGGGGCAGGCCCTGTTGGGCCGCCGGGCCGGGGATGTGGTGACGGTGGACGCACCGGCGGGTCCCCTCACCTTTCGGATACTGGAGGTCTCTTGACCGCGCCGACCTATTCCCCCCACGTCTTCCGCCGCCGGATGTCGTTTCCCCACCCCCTGGCTGTGCGCGGCGAGGGCATCTACATCTGGGATGCCGACGGTCGCCGGTACATAGACGCCTCCGGCGGGCCAGTGGCGGTCAACATTGGCCACGGGGTGACAGAGGTGGCCCGTGCCATTGCCGACCAGGCCGCCGCTATCGCCTACGTCCACGGCACTCTCTTCACCACCCCTGCCCTGGAAACTTACAGCGACGCCCTGGGCCGACGGGTCCCCCTGGACGACCCCCGGTTCTATTACCTGACCAGCGGGTCGGAGGCGGTGGAGGGCGCGATCAAATTCGCCCGTCAGGTACAGGTGGCCCGGGGCGAACCGACTCGGGACCTGGTCATTGCCCGCTGGGGCTCCTACCACGGCCTGAGTTTGGGGGCGCTGGCGGTCACCGGAAAACCGTCCATGCGCAACCTCTTCGCCCCGATGATGCGGGATCAGCCTCACATCCCGCCCCCGTACTGCTACCGATGCCCCTTTGGAGCCACCTATCCGGCCTGCGACCTGGCCTGCGCGCGGGCGCTGGAGATGGAAATCCGTCGCCAGGGGCCAGGGCGGGTGGCCGCCTTCATCGCTGAGCCGGTGAGCGGCGCCACCCTGGGCGCGGTCGTCCCGCCGCAGGGGTACTGGCCGCGGGTGCGGGAAATCTGCGACCGCTACGGCGTCCTTCTCATCGCCGACGAGGTGATGACCGGCTTCGGCCGTACCGGGCGCTGGTTCGGCATAGAACACTTCGGCGTGCGCCCGGACCTGATGACTATGGGGAAAGGGGCCACCGGCGGTTATTTCCCGTTCTCTATCCTCGCTGTCCGGGGGGCGGATGGGGAGACAATTCGCCAGGCCCATGGCGACTTCAACCACGGCGGTACCTTCTCCCATCACGCCGTCGGCGCGGCGGCCGCGCTGGCGACCCTTCGCTACCTGGAAGAGCGCGACCTGGTGACGGCGGCGGCCCGGGGGGAGTACCTGGGCCGCAAACTGCGGGAAACATTGGCAGACCTG
The DNA here is from genome assembly GCA_036172315.1 of Anaerolineae bacterium. GTDB lineage: Bacteria > Chloroflexota > Anaerolineae > B4-G1 > DUEL01 > SpSt-77. Next base: position 7,475 of record JASFBC010000075.1, read on the forward strand.
CCCTGTGTGGGGGATGTGCGCGGAGTCGGGATGATGTGGGGGGTGGAGTTCGTCGCCGACCGGGAGACGAAGGCGCCGTTCCCGCCGGAGATGGCGTTTGCCCGCCGCGTGGGCGACCGGGCCTTTGAGCGCGGCCTCATCATCTACCCGGGGAGCGGCGGCGTAGACGGCATCCTGGGCGACCATCTGATGGTTGCTCCGCCCTTCATCATCACCGAGGCGGAGATAGACGAGGTGGTGGCCCTGCTGCGCCGGGCCATCCTGGAGGTCTGGGAGAGCCTCGCCGCGCCGTCCTGAAAGAGGTGGAAAATGAGAGAAGTGATTGTGGCAACCGACTCCGGGGCCAACCTGCCCCGGCCCCTGGCCCAGCAGTGGGGAATAGAGGTCATCCCCCTCTGGATTCAGATGAACGACGAATCTTACCGGGACGGGGTGGACATCCAGCCGCTGGAGTTCTTCCAGCGGCTAAAAGAACGGGTCCAGCGGCTCCAGACCTCGCAGCCATCCCTGGGGGAATTCCTGGAATTTTACCGGCGGCTCCAGGAGAAGGCCCGTTCCATTATCTCCATCCACCTCACCAGTCGCTACAGCGGTGTCTTCCAGGCGGCGCGAGCGGCGGCGGCCGAACTGGCACCGTACCCCATAGAGGTCGTGGATTCCGGGACCATCGCGATGGCTCAGGGGTTTGTCGTCCTGGTGGCGGCCCGCGCGGCGGCGGCCGGGGCATCGCTGGTGGAAGTGGTGGAGCGGGCCCGAGCGGCCATCCCGAAGGTGGACCTGGTCGCCGCCCTGGAGACTCTGGAGTACGCTGTTCGGGGCGGACGGCTGGCCTGGGCGGCCCGAATGATGGGCAATTTACTCCCGGTGAAGCCCCTGGTGCGCGTCCGGGGTAACGATGTGAGCCTTCTCGGGCAGGCGCGCAGTCGGGCCAAAGCGATCCGCCAATTGCTGGACACCCTGGCCCAGCGGGTGGGGGATGCCTCAGTCCATATCGCCATCCTGCACAGCGGCGCGGTGGATGAGGCCCAGCGGCTGAAAGAGGAAATCCTGGCCCGCTTCCGCTGCATGGAGGTCCTGGTGGAGCCTATCACCCCTGTCCTGGGCGTCCACGCCGGCCCGGGGGCTCTGGGTCTGGCATACTACGTAGAGTAGCGGCTCATCCACCCGAATGCCAGTCCCATTGCCACCAGTCCGGCGCCGTCAAAAAGGACGAAGCGCAGACCGGTAGCCCAGAGCGCTGGATGACCAGGCGGGAGGGTGGCCCACATCGCCGTCTCCCCGATCACGCCGATGGCCTGTTGGGCCAGAATGACGGCGAAGAGAGTCCGCTGGCGGTCCGGTCGGACCAGGACGGGCGGATAAGTGGCGTTCCACATCAGGAAGAGGATGCCCATCCCCCGGACCAGAGTCTTCCCGGGTAGCCCGCTCACCTCAAAGGCCGGCGTGTACTCTTCGGGCCGGGCGATGAATGCCAGCGCACAGGTCACGTTGAAGAAAAAGACGGCGCCGACAATCAGCCGGACTGTCCAGAGGAAACAGGAATATCTCATCGCAGACCTCGTTGAGGCGATTGTACACCGGAGGGCGTAAAAAATGAAGCGGGGGCTTGCGATGTCCTTGCCACCGCTGAATCTCCAGATGACTCTATATCAGGCTCTGCGGCGGGTGACGGAGAACCGTCCTGCCCAGGAGGCGCTGATCTGTGGAAACCTGCGGCTGACTTACGGCCAGTTGCAGGAGCGGATAGACCGGGTCGCCGACTTCCTGGCCTATCGGGGTGTCCGAAAGGGGGACCGGATCGCTCTGATGCTCCCGCCCGGGGCCGATTACATCACCCTCTTCTTCGCCATCGCGCGGCAGGGGGCCGTTGTCGTCCCCATAGACCCGACCGTCCGTCCCCAGCGGGTGTTCCAGATTGCGAGCCAGATCGCGCCGGCCTGGATGGTAGTGGCTGAGCCCCTTCCGGATGCGGTGGCCTCTGGCCTGCCGGACGGGATAGAGGTTCACCTCTCCGATGAATTCCTTCCGGAACGGATGCCCGACTTGCCTGTCTCTCCACCGCCGGAGGTTGCGCCGGGGGACTTGCTGGCCATCCTCTACACGTCCGGGACCACCGGCGTGCCCAAGGGAGCCATGCATACCCATCGGAGCCTTATCGCGCCGGTCGCGGCCAGCCTGAAGTTGCGCGAACTGTGGATGAAGCGCCCTTCCCTGGCCCAACTGCCTAAAATGGGGCGGGCGCTGGCCCGTTACCGGCGGCGTCTCCTGCGGGCGGCCGGTCGCCCTCAGATTTTCCTCTCCACTACTGGCTACCACAACACCACGGGCATTGAGGTCTTTCTGCAGGCGCTGTTGATGGGGGACACCCTGGTCGTCCAGCCTTTCTTCCATCCGGTGGAGGCGCTGGAACTGATCCAGCGGGAGCGGGTGACAGTTCTGGTTGCGGTGCCGACGGCGCTGGCGGTGATGCTGCGGGTGGAGAATTTTGACCGTTATGACCTCTCCTCCCTGCTGATTTGCGGGACGGGCGCTGCGCCCTGTCCGCCGGACCTGGCGCGGGAAATTCAGCGTCGCTTTGGCTGTGCGCTGCACATCGGCTTTGGGGCCACTGAGATTGGCGGAGGGATCGCGGCCACCGACGTCGGCGACTCGCCGGATATTCAGGCGGAGACGGTGGGCCGTCCGCTGCCGGGGATGGAGGTGCGCATCGCCGATGAGGAGGGCCGTCCGCTGCCGCCAGGCCAGGTGGGGGAACTGTGGGTGAGAGGAGAGAACGTCATGCTGGGTTACTGGGGCGCCTCTGACCTGACTGAGCAGGTGCTGGACTCTGAGGGCTGGTATCATACCGGCGATATGGCCGTAATGGATGAACGGGGATACCTGCGGATCGTGGGGCGGAAGAAGGACATGATCATTCGGGGCGGCCGGAATATTTACCCCGAGGAGATAGAGCGGCACCTGATGGCCCACCCGGCGATCCGCGAGGCGGCGGTGGTGGGAGTGCCGGGCCGGTTCGGCGACGAGGAGATCTGGGCGTTTGTGATCCCGGAGGAAGGGCGCCCCTTGACCTCTCAGGAGGTGCGGGAGTTCTGCCGGGGGGTGCTGGAGCCGTATCAAATTCCCCAGGTTGTTCGGGTGGTGGAGGATTTCCCCCGTGCCTCCACGGGAAAGCCCCAGAAATTTCGGCTGCGGGAAATGGCGATGCAGGAAGAAAGGGGGGAAAGAGGATAGAAGAAATGGAGACAAATTTGCTATGGGGGAATTTTGGTATATAATTTGGGATGATTCATACCCCGCTCCTCCGTAGCGCAAAATTTATCTAATCTTGATCTGATCTTGCGCTCCATAGTGCAAGATGGTCTTGCGCTTGCGCATTCCACGGTAAACATTTCGGTTGCTGGATAAACATCTATGACCATCCTTCTATGGGGGACCTCCTCGTTGCCATATTTTGATTGGCCGGCTTACTGGGGAGCCGTCCTGCTTCTGGGGCTATATGTCGCACTACTCCTCGGGATTCTGATTCGCTCCTGGCAGGATTTTACCGCGCTGCGGGGCAGGCGACTGCTCCTGTTTATCTTCCTCCTCCTCCTTACTCCTCCGTTGAATCGGCTGCTGATTCTGCGCCTGCCCGCTCCCGATTTGCTTCCGCCCCCTCTCCTGCCTGCCGAACCGGTCGTGCCGGGGTTCCCTCTTTTGGGGTTGCTCCCCGTGATACTGGCCGCGATCTGGCTGGGTGTTGGGCCCGCCACAATCCTGGGCCTGGTGGCTGGGTTGCTTCGCTCCACCACCCACGTCCTGTTTGAGCCCCTGAATCTGGCGCTGGGGGCTGCGCTCCTGGCCTTTTTCTTGAGACAGGACTTTCACGGCGGTCTTGCTCACCTGCTCCGCCAGCCTCTGGGGGCTACTCTGGTCGTCGTTCTTCTGATTCAACCGATGGCTCTCGTTGGCTGGCTGGTTGGTGAATACCGTCCCGGCCAGGGGCTGGTGGTGCTGGATTATGTCCTCACCCTGATGGCTATCAGCATCCCGCTGGCCTTCATAGATGCTCTGGCCTATGGTTTGCTCTTTCAGGCTTTTTACCTCCTGTTTCCCAGGCTGCGCCCGGTCCGGGTTGCCCGCCGTTCCCCGCCGTATGCTCGCACGCTGAATCGCCGGTTTCTGTTTCTGTTTATCCCCCTTTTTATCCTCTTCTTCTCCGTCCTGGTCTATGCGGTCGTCTCATCGGCGATGAATACTGCCACCCGTCTGGCAGTGGATGCCATGGTTCGCGATGCCCGCAACGGTGCTGAGGGTATCGGCGAGTTTGTCTCTACCGGCCAGAGCCTCATTCGTCAGTTCTCCGCTGCGCCGCCGATCTGGAGTGGTGACGCTCAGGCCTGCCAGGCCCAATTGCAGACGTTCATCCAGATGCTTCCGTATTTCAGCCGCCTGACGGCCTATGGCCCGGATGGGAGCCTGCGTTGTTCTTATCCCTCTTATACGCCAGGGGAAGTGGAACCAACCCCCGAGGAGCAGGAATTCCTTGCTTTGATCCAGGTCACCGGTGGAGTGCAGACGACGCCGGTCCATCGGGGGCCGAACGGTTCGGTCATTCTCTCCTTCTTGAGTTCACTGGAGCCTGTTTGGGGAGGTGAGCGGCAGGGGGTTCTTGTGGGCCGGGTAGAGATGGAAGTGAATCCCCTCCTGGAACGGGTCCTGACGGGACTGCAATGGACCATGCAGCAGGGGGAGGGCTTCGTAGTAGATGATGGTGGCCGGATCGTTGTCCATCAGGACCCCCAGCGGCTGCTGGAGCAGTGGGAAGTGGATCAGAGCCGCCCTCCGATGGCGACGGTGGGGGGCGGATGGGTGCGGGAGACCCGGGATAGCCGGACCAACGCCCGTCAACTGGTCTGTTATCTCCCGGTCAGTGGACATCCCTGGGCGGTGGTGATTCTGCTTCCCCACAAAGTCCGGATGGAACTGGCTCTCAACATTGCCACGCCGCTTTTAATCCTCCTGACGGGTCTGACCGGAGTCATGGGGTTAATTATCTCTCTGGCGATAGGCCAGTTGACCCGCCCTCTCAATTTACTGGCCAGCGCAGCGGAGGAGATCGCCCGGGGCAACCTGGAGAAGTCCATCCAGATGGTCGGGGAGGATGAGATTGCCCGTTTGGGGAAATCTTTTGAGAAGATGCGGGCCAGTCTCCGGGACCGGTTGAATGACCTCTCCTTGCTCCTTCGGGTGGCCCAGGAGGTCTCCGCCACACTGGACCTCTCTCAGGGCATTTCCCGCATCCTGGAGGGTGCCCTTCAGACCCTTCAGGCGCGCGTCTCCCGGATCGTCCTCCTCTCTGCTGCGGGCGACCCCCAGGTCGTGATTGGCCGGGGGGATCCGGTGGAGAATATCGGGACCCTGGATCGGGTGCTGGCTCTGGCTGCCCGGGATGCTCGCACCTCTATCGTTTTGGACAACCTGCGCCGGGCCCGGCTACTGGCCGGCGCAGGCCCTCTCCCAGAGGGCATCCAGGCGGTCGTGGCGTTGCCGGTGCTCAGCAAGGGGCATCCTGTTGCCGTGATGTGGGTTGGGTTTGACCAGCCCCACCGGCCCGAACCCTCTGAACTGGACCTGCTTTCTACCCTTGCCGGCGAGACTGCCGTCCTGATTGAGAATGCCCGGCTGTTTCAACTGGCGGAAAGTGAACGACGGCGCCTGGCGGCGATTCTCTCCAGTACCAGCGATGCTATCCTGGTTACCGATCGGGACGACTGCCTCTTGCTGGTCAACCCTGCTGCCGAACGGGCTCTGGGTATTCCCGCGGACGAACTGGTCGGCGAGAAGGTCAGTGAGACCCCTCTGGACCCCGCCCTGGTGCGCGTTTTGACCGGGCCGATGCGCCGGAATGGGCCGCTGGTGGAGGAAGTCCCGATGCCGGGGGGACGAGTTTTCTATGCCAGCGCGTCCACCATCCTCAGCGCCGAGGGGGAGAACATGGGGCGGGTCGTGGTGATGCGGGATATTACCCACTTTAAAGAACTGGACGAAATGAAGTCCGAATTCGTGGCCACCGTTTCCCACGACCTGCGTGCTCCGTTGACCTTCATCCGGGGCTACGCCAGTATGCTCCCGATGGCGGGAGACCTGACCCAGAAACAGCAGGAGTATCTGGACAAAATATTTACCGGTATTGAGCAGATGAGCACCCTGGTGGAAAACCTGCTCAATCTCCAGCGGATTGAGGCGGGGGTGGGAATGGAGGAGCGCCCCTGTCATATCGGGGCTTTGCTGGTGGAAGCCGTAGATGGGATGCGGGCCCGGGCGGTCACCAAGGGGTTGACGCTTCGTCTGGAAGCGACCGAGCCGGCCCCCGTAATCTGGGGAGACGCGATGCTCCTCCGCCAGGCCATCGCCAATCTGGTGGACAATGCGATCAAGTACACCCCCTCAGGTGGAACGGTGAAGGTCGGTTTACAGGTGGTCGGTCAGGAGGTTCACATCGTGGTCAGCGACACCGGTATCGGCATTTCTCCGGAAGACCAGGTGCGTCTCTTTGAGAAGTTCTACCGCATCCGTCGCCGGGGGATGGAGGATGTTCCAGGTTCCGGGCTGGGGCTGGCCATCGTCAAATCCATCGTGGAGCGGCATGGGGGACGGGTCTGGGTGGAGTCCCAACTGAATCGGGGCAGTACTTTTACGATTGCGTTACCTATTCGCAGGCCACCGGGGACGGATGCATCTGCCGGGACACCGTAACCGGCCCTTCCTGTTTCGTGTAGTCATTAACCGCCCAACCTCCGCATCCGGTAGGGCGGGGTAGGGAAGGTGTTACAAAATGCCCCTTCAAATTGGCATTGTTGGCCTCCCGAATGTGGGAAAATCCACTCTCTTCAATGCTCTTACCCAGGCCGGTGCGGCGGTGGGGGCATACCCCTTTACAACCATTGATCCCAACCGGGGCATCGCGGCGATCCCGGACCATCGGTTAGAAGCGCTGGCCCGACTGGTGGGGCCGGAGCGGGTCACCCCGGCCACTGTGGAGTTTGTGGACATCGCCGGACTGGTCCGGGGGTCTCACCGGGGGGAGGGGTTGGGGAATCGTTTCCTGGCCCATATTCGGGGGGTGGACGCTATTGCTGTTGTTGTGCGTTGCTTTACCGACCCTGATGTAGCCCACGTAGATGGGACGATAGACCCAATTCGGGACCTGGAAGTTCTGGACCTGGAACTGATCCTGGCAGACTTGGAGACGGTACAGCGGCGATTAGAGAAAACCCGCCCGGGGGCTCGGGCCCGTCCCCGAGAACTGGCGACGGAACTGGCGTTGCTGGAGGAGTTGGAAGCGCGCCTTCAGCGGGGGGAGCGGGCTTCATCTTTCCTGGAGGCAGATGGTGAGGAACGGGCCGCCCTGGTTCGGGAACTCTATTTGCTGACGGCCAAGCCTCGCCTCTATGTGGCGAATGTGGCGGAGGAGGACCTGCCGGAGGGTGGGGAAGGGGCATCGGCTGTGGCGCGGTATGCGGAGGCGGAGGGGGCACCCTGCATTGTTCTCTGCGCCCGCCTGGAGGCAGACCTGGCTTCCTGGCCCCCCGACGAGGCGGCAGAGTACCGTTCTGCCATCGGCCTCTCTCGGTCTGGATTAGAGGAGTTGGTCTGGGCAGGGTATCAGGCTCTGGACCTCATCACGTTTTTCACCATCGCCGGGGGGCGGGAGGTCCGGGCCTGGTCGGTGCGTCGGGGGGCGACGGCGCCGGAAGCGGCTGGGCGGGTGCACAGCGATATGCAGCGAGGCTTCATCCGGGCGGAGGTGATTGGCTGGGAGGAACTGGTCCGGGCTGGGGGATGGACGGCGGCCCGGGAGCAGGGCCTGATTCGGACCGAAGGAAGGGACTATCGCATTCAGGACGGCGATGTCTGTCTCTTCCGGTTCAATCCTCTGTGATTTTCGGGCAGTCTTTTCGTGTAGTCAAAAGCGGGCCATACACCGCAGACCAGAAAGGGCATCGCAGGCCGTCCTCTGCGCCGATTGGAAATCGGCCTTCCCTTGTTGACGCCTCCCGAACGGAGGGCGCGGGCCGTCTGGAGGCCGCAGGCCCAGGGGCGTGTCTTTCGTGTAGTCACTAGTAGGAAACCTGGCGTTTCTCTCGTAGGGGCAGGGCTTGCCCCTGCCCCACGTAATTTTCCCGCGTGGTTTTCGTGTAGTCATTGGCGGGGAAACCTGGGCATTGCTCTCGTAGGAGCATGGCTTGCCCCTGCCCGCGTATTTACTGACGTGTCTTTCGTGTAGTCACTGGCAGGAAAACCTGCATTTCCTCCGTGGGGCAGGGCTTGCCCCTGCCCCACGTAATTTTCCCGCGCGGTTTTCGTGTAGTCATTAGCGGGGAAGACCTGGGCGTTTTTCCGGTCTCTGAGCAACAAAGATAGGCTATACGAAATGCCGGGTTGACCAGCCAGATGCTTCGGATGCCCAGCCTCCCCGCAACAGGGTGGGGGGCTATGGGGCAATCCGCTATCACGAACTACTCCTCTTCCTCCCCCGGCTCGTTGAAAATCCGGTGATACCCCCGGTCCAGTTCGTCGTCGCTCAGATGGGTGTAGCGCTGGGTAGTGATGATGCTCCGATGACGGGCCAATTCCTGCGCCAGCCGGACATTCCCGCCGCTTCCTCGCAGGACCACTGTCACGAAATAGTGGCGAAAGGTGTGCGGAGTGATGGTGCCCCGGGCCCGCTCTCCCAGCGCAGCGACCGTCCATTCCTCCACAATTTTCTCTGCCGACCGAGGAGATAGGGGTAATACCCGCTCCCCGGCCCCCTTGTCGTGGCGGGCGAAAATCGGGAGCGCGCTGAGCGGGCGGCCCTGCTGGCTGTCCAATGTGGCCCGCGCGTCCAGGTAGGCGCGCAGGTAGCGCAGACTCCGCTCCGAGAAGCGCACGATGGCCTCCCGGCTCCCCTTTCCCAGCACCCGCGCCCGCGCCTCGGCCCAGTCCAGATGCCCCCGCGTCAGCCTGCAAGCCTCGGAGACCCGCAGACCGGTATCCGCCAGCACATAAAGCAGGGCGCGATCCCGTAAAATTCGCAGATTCTCCCGCTCGTCGTGGGGTGGAGTGGTAGCCGCTTGTGCAACTGCTTCCAGTATCTTCTCTATCTCCGCGCGCGGGAACGGCGGTAACCGCGCCGCCTCCCGCCGCGCCCGTCGCCGACAGAGCCGCTGCAGGGCCGGCAGGTTGACCGGCGCCCAATTTTCTGCCGCCACATGCTCGTAGAAGGCCGTCATCGCCGTGATATACAGCCTCTCTGTAGCAACCGCGAAGGCATGGAGGGACTGAATGAACCAACCCATCCATTCCACTGAGAGTTCGCTCACCGGTATGGAGGTCGGAACCCCGTGCTCTTCCAGCACATTCAGGAAGCGATCGGCGGCCTGGGCGTAGGCTTTATGGGTATTCGGGCTCCGGCTGGCCGCGATCTCGTCCAGGAATTTCCCCAGAGCATCCTGCAAGGTCAGGTTGGTCATTGCCTTCCTCGCTCCTGCCCCGTCTG
>JASFBC010000076.1:0-2670 GCA_036172315.1 Anaerolineae bacterium
GTGGTCGCAACGGTGACCGAGTGCCCTTCGGCGACCAGGCGAGCCGAGATTTCATGCAAATGGGTCTCCGCCCCGCCCTGGGCGGGCCAATATCGCTGAACGATGTGAAGGATCCTCATCTGACGGGCACCCATTCGTTGGGAAATCTGGTCATTACAGCCACAAGTGATGGCAATCCGGTGCAAAACAGTCCTTTCAACGTTCCGGTGACTCTGTACGTTGGGCAGGTGTACCGGGCATATTTGCCCATCGTTCTGCGCTCGGCAAGATGAGGATCCTTCACATCGTTCAGCGCTATTGGCCCGCCCAGGGCGGGGCGGAGACCTATTTGCATGAAATCTCGGCTCGCCTGGTCGCCGAAGGGCACTCGGTCACCGTTGCGACCACAGATTCTCTGGATTTTGAGCTCTTCTGGGACCCTTTCCGCCGCCGGATTCCGGAGCCAGAGGGATACCAGGATGGTGTCCGGATTCTCCGCTTCCCGGTGCGGCATCTGCCTTTCCCCCAACTGGCTTACCCGGCCTGGCGGCGTTTGCTTTGGATTTTCTCCTCCTTTCGGCCTGTTCCGGTCATCCTGCTCCAATGCCTCTCCCACTATACCCCCTGGGTGCCCGGGCTTTGGCGCTGGCTGGAGCAGACCGATGAGCACTTTGATCTGGTGGCCGGGATGACCATCTGCTTTGAGCCATTGCTGGAGGCCGGCCTCCGCTTTGCCAGACGGCGAAGAATCCCTTTTGTCATCTATCCATTGACCCATCTGGGTGCCGGACCTCGCCCAGGCGCCGATTCTCTCAGCCGCTTCTACACGATGCGCCATCAGGTGGCATTGGTTCGGGCCAGCGACGCCGTTGTCGCTCAAACCCCTGCCGAACAAGCATTCTATATCCAGCAGATGGTGCCCCCAGAGCGGATCCTGGTCGCAGGCCCGGGGATAAATCCGGAAGACGTCGTGGGTGGAGAGGGGGAACGATTCCGCTCTCGCCACAGCATTCACGGAGCACTGATCGCTTCCATATCAAATTTATCATACGATAAGGGAACATTCCATCTGGTAAAAGCGGTACAATCCCTTCGCCGGGAAGGCCGGGAAGTCACGCTGGCCCTGGCAGGGACTCCCCTCCAGCCCTTTCAGCGTTACTGGGACGGACTTGCTCCGGGTGACCGGAAAGGAATTCTTCTGCTGGGGCAGATTGATCAGGATGAGAAACGGGACCTCCTGGCCGCGTGCGATGTCTTTGCTATGCCATCCCGCACTGACTCTTTCGGAATCGTCTACTTGGAGGCATGGCTGTATCGGAAGCCGGTCATTGCTGCCCGTACCTGGGGGGTAACCGATGTGGTCCGAGATGGTGAGGATGGCGTAGTTGTTCCCTTTAGGGATGTGGAGACTCTAGCCAGGGTGATCGCTTTCCTGCTGGACTGCCCAGATATTCGCGAAACGATGGGGATGAAGGGAGAGCAAAAAGTGATTTCCCTGCATACCTGGGACCGGAAATATCCCTTGATCCGCGACCTCTACATTCGCCTAGCCGGAGGTCATTGATGCGCATCCTCCACATTGTCCACCAGTATCCTCCGGAGAAAGTGGGGGGAGCGGAACTCTATACCCAGGCGGTGTCGCAAGCGCTGGCCCGGCGGGGGCACAGGGTGGCCGTCTTCTACCGCCGGGATGCTCAGGGACAGGGGATGAATCGCCACGCAGAAGATAGGGTTCAAATCTACGCAGCCTGGACCGGGGTGGCGGGGCCGGTCCGTCGCTTTCTGCTAACTTTTGGCAACCATCTTCTCCACAAGGCCTTCTTGGAAGTGCTGGATGAATTCCAGCCAGAGGTTGTACACGTTCAGCATCTGATGGGGCTTCCCGTTTCTCTGATAGACCAGACGTGCTGGCGGGGGGTGCCCGTAGTCATCACCCTGCACGATTACTGGTGGGTCTGCGCCAATGCCCAGTTATTGACCAACTACAGCGGAGAAATCTGTGATGGCCCCCGAGGGTACTGGAACTGCGCTCGCTGTGCCCTTGCCCGGGCTGGACACTCCCAGATGGTGGTGGCTTCTCCGCTACTGGCTGCCCTTATATCCCATCGCAACCGACTGTTGCGCCGGGTAGTGAGTGCGGCCCGTACATTGATTGCACCGACAGAATTTGTTCGCTACTGGTACGTCTCATGCGGTTTCCCGGAGGAGAAAATTCTCCTGCTTCCTCACGGACTGGATTACCCTGCCGGGGGTCTCCCGCAGCGCCATTCGCCCTGCAGCGGAATCCGTTTCCTCTACGTGGGCGGGCTCGCCTGGCAGAAAGGGGTCCATACGCTTGTAGAAGCCTTTGCGGGGGTTTCGGGGAATGCGGAGTTGTGGACTGCGGGGGACGAATCAGCTGACCCAGCCTATTTCGCCCGTCTCCAAGCCCTAGCCGGGCCCAACGTCCGTTTCTTGGGCCGCTTGGACCGGGAGGGGGTCTGGCACGCTCTGGCCCAGGTGGATGTGGTGACCGTTCCCTCTCTCTGGTACGAGGCCTATTCTTTCCTCATCTCCGAGGCCTTCGCCGCGGGCCGGCCAGTCCTGGCCTCCCGGTTGGGCGCCCTGGCTGACCGGGTCCGCGACGGGGTGGATGGCCTGCTTCTGCCCCCCGGCGATGTGGCCGCCTGGCGCGCGGCGATGCAACGATTG
>JASFBC010000077.1:0-6099 GCA_036172315.1 Anaerolineae bacterium
ATCGGGCGGCTCTAGACGTCATCGCTGCTGGAGTGCATGTGTTGGTAGAGAAACCGTTGGCTGCTACCGTTGCGGAGGCCGAGGCGTTGGTCAACGCCAGTCGGGAGCATAGGGTGATCCTTGCCGTGGGTCATATCGAGCGCTTCAATCCAGCGGTGCAGGAACTCAAGCGGCGCATTGACGCCGGGGAGCTAGGTAACATTACCTCGGTGGTGGCCAAGCGGGTGGGGATGCTGCCGCCGCAGGTCAAAGACGCCAATGTCATCGTTGACCTGGCTGTGCATGACTTTGACATCATCGGCTACCTGCTGGGAAGGATGCCAACCGAAGTTTATGCCGCTGCCGGCCGAGCCCTGCTGTCCGACCGCTTAGACCACGCTGAGCTATTCCTGAAGTATGGGGAGATTGGCTGTTTCATCCAAGTCAACTGGATCACACCCATCAAGATTCGCATGCTCTCGGTCACTGGCAATGAGGGGTACGCCGAACTGAACTACGTGACCCAGAAGTTGGACATCTATCAAAGCAACTTGGAGCGTCATTTCGATGACTTCGGCGATTTCGTCGTCCGCTTCGGCACCCCCCAGGCGATAACTGTGCCTGTTATGCGCCAAGAGCCATTACGACTAGAATTGGAGGCATTCCTGCGGGCAGTGGAGGGCAAGAGCCCCGTGATGGTGAGCGGTGAAGATGGGATGAGGGCACTGGTTGTGGCAGAGTGGGCAATGAAGCAATTAAGGGAAGGTTAGATGATTCACCCAACAGCAGATGTCTCTCCAGAGGCCGAAGTTGGTCCAGGTACAAAAATTTGGCATCAGGCCCAGGTCAGAGAGAATGCCCGGATCGGTAAGAATTGCATCATTGGCAAGGGTGTTTACATCGACTTTGGGGTTGTGATCGGCGACAACGTAAAGATTCAAAATGGGGCTTCCATCTACCATGGCGTGACCATTGAAGATGGCGTCTTCATTGGACCTCATGTATGCCTCACTAACGACAAGTTCCCTCGGTCTATTACATCTGAGGGTATCCTGAAAACGGATGCTAATTGGGAGGTAGGGCAGATTTTGATAAAATACGGAGCATCCCTAGGCGCAGGTGCAATTGTGTTGCCAAATGTGGTCATAGGCAGATTTGCAATGGTAGCAGCAGGCGCGGTGGTGACGAAAAGCGTACCGGATCATGGCTTAGTTGTAGGCAATCCGGCAAGGCTGGTAGGCTTCGTCTGCCGTTGTGGGCGGCGATTAAGCGAACGAGGCAGGCAAGGAAATCTTCGGGTCATGTACTGTCCAGTTTGTGAATCGAAGTATGAACTGGAGACGCCAGATGATCCCAATTTCTAAGCCGTTGCTTGGCGAGGAGGAGCAAGCCGCTGTACGGCGTGTTCTAAAGTCCGGCACGCTTGCCCAAGGGCCTAAGGTAGCCGAGTTCGAATGTGTTTTTGCCGACTTCATCGGCGTTAAGTACGCTATCGCCACCGCCAACGGGACAACAGCGCTACACACTGCACTCCTGGCTCATGGCATTGGCCCTGGCGATGAGGTCATTACCACACCCTTCACCTTCATCGCCTCTGTCAACGCTATACTTTACACCGGCGCGCGGCCGGTCTTCGTGGACATTGACGAGAGCTTCAACATCAATCCGGAGTTGATCGAAGTGGCGATTACCGAGTGCACCAGAGCGATTATGCCCGTCCACCTTTATGGTCAGCCGGCTGATATGGAGGCCATCGGCCGAATTGCCAGCAAGTATGATCTAATAATCATCGAGGATGCCTGTCAGGCCCATGGTGCTGAATTCAATGGACGCAAGGTGGGCTCGTTTGGTACCGGGTGCTTTTCATTTTATGCCACCAAGAATATGACTACCGGTGAAGGAGGGATGATCACCACCAATGACGATGAAGTAGCCGAAAAGGTACGGCTGATTATCAACCATGGGATGAAGGTGCGTTATTGTCACGATGTGCTGGGCTACAATTACCGGATGACTGAGGTGGCCGCAGCCATTGGTATTGAGCAACTTACGAAGTTACCCGCTTTTAATGCTCGGCGCATTGAGACCGCTGGCTTTTACAACGAGCGGTTAGCGAATATCCCAGGTTTAGTCATTCCCAAGGTTTACCCACGCCGTACCCATGTTTATCACCAATACACCATCCGCATAACGCCAGCCTTCGGTCGCAACCGTGACGAAGTCGCTGAGGCGCTTCACCAGAAGGGCATTGGTGCCGGCATTTACTACCCTATTCCCGTCCATAGGCAAAAGTCTATCCAAGCCCGGGATTTGGGCGATAGTTCTTTTCCTGTCGCTGAGCAAATGGCTTACGAAGTGTTGTCGTTGCCGGTTCACCCATCGGTAACCGATGAGCAACGGGAATACATCGCTCGTGTGCTAGAATCTTTGTCCCAATGAGAAGGAAGCATTGTGTCCACTCCTAAAGTCAGCGTACTAATGCCAGCTTATAACCGTGCCAATTACATCGGCCAGGCGATTCAAAGTGTTCTCGACCAGACTTACAGTGATCTGGAACTCATCGTGGTGGACGATGGCTCCACCGACAACACCGCCGAAGTTGTCCAGCGCTTTACTGACCCACGTGTGTGCTATATCTACCAACAGAACAAAGGGGTAAGCGGTGCCCTCAATACCGCTTTTCAGGCTTCGCACGGCTGCTACATTGCTTTGTTGGGGTCAGACGATGCCTTGTTTCCCGATATGTTAATGGAAACACTTCCCTTGCTTGAAGCTAACCCTGACGTTGGCCTAGTCTATGCCCGTGCGCAGGCAATGGATTCCGAGGGCCGGCTACTTCCGCAAGTGCTAGGCGCGCCGGAGAAGTACCCTGGTCAAACTTTCAAGAGTCTACTCTATGGCGATTGTGTCTGCGGGATAACTGCTGTATTCCGCCGCGAATGCGCTGAACGCGCCGGGCTGTGGGATGAGAGTATCGTTGCTAATGAAGATTGGGATATGTGGCTACGGATGTCGTTAGTGTGCCGTTTCCATTTCGTGGACAAGATTCTAGCTCATTTCCGCATCCATCCTGGTGGAATCACGAGTGGCCATTCAGAGAAGTTCGCCCGGTTATCGCTAGACCGCGTGCGTGTATTGGACAAAATCTATGCCTGCTCCGATCTGCCACCGGAAGCGAGGGCGGTGAAAGCTCTGGCTTACCGTAACGTCTATATGGATGTGGGGTTACGTTGGCTGAGTGTGCGAGCTTGGCGGGAGAGCGCTCTTTACTTCTGGAAAGCCATCCGCGTCTCACCGAATCCGTTGGTCACACCCTTCCGCATATTGTACTTGATCTTGTTCTACAACGTCCTCAGCAAGACAAAGTGGGGCAGCCGCTTAGTCTCTAGGCTGGTTGATCTAAGGCGGAGATGGCGCGCAGTTCCAGTGCTATGAATCAGCTTTTGCCAGATGACAGCTATTAGCCGCGATCGGCCCGTCTTCGCCATCGTCAGCACCGACATCCGCCGCGACCTGGTGGCCCCGCTGCACCACTTCACCCGCCTGCGGGTAGTGCACTTCTACCGCAGGGCCTCCTATGGTGATCTTGTCCCCGATGAACTAGACGAGAGCCTGGTCGCCTATACGAGCCCCTTGGACCTATTCCGCGGCCTGCGGCAGGCACGGCCAGATATCGTCCAGGGGGTGGAGCCATTCTCGATTCGCCTCCTGCCATATCTCTACGCTGTCTTTGCGGTGGCCTTGCTACAGCGCATCCCCTTGGTCGTCGTCACCCTAGAGAACCGGCCCCTGGCCGAGAAGCAGGGGCTGCTCTTTTCCTGGCTACTGCGGGCAGTTCTGCGGCCCGTGCTGGGCTATGCCCGGCTTATCATCTGCTTGAACGAAGGGGCGCGGTGCAATGTCCTCTCCGTAGGGCCGTACGAGAGCAAGCTCCGGCGGCTGATGTACGGCACCTGGGGGGTGGACCTGGACGAGTTCACCCCACAGCGGGATGGCCGCGAGCCAGACTTCGGCCCCAGCCCTATCCTCCTCTTCGTTGGCCGACTGCACGTCGAGAAGGGCGTGTTCGACCTGCTGGACGCCTTTGGCTTGGTCAAGACCCGGTTGCGCGGGGCTAAGCTGGTGCTGGTTGGCGACGGGCCAGCCCGAGCCGAAATCGTGCGCATTGTTGCCGAACGGGGTTGGACGGAGGACGTTGTCTTGGCCGGGACGGTTAAGAACCGCGACCTGCCACCTTACTTTCGCGCCGCTGATGTCTTCGTGGCCCCATCGGTCACCACCCGCAAGTGGGAGGAGCAGGTAGGGATGACCAACATCCAGGCCATGGCCTGTGGCGTACCGGTGGTCTCCACGCGCAGTGGAGCTATCCCGGAGTATGTGCCGGATGGCGTGACGGGCATCCTGGTGCCGGAGCGTGACCCGGAGGCCCTAGCCGGGGCCATCCTACGGCTTTTGTCTGACGACAACCTGCAGCGGCGGATGGGAGAGGCCGGGCGGGCGTATGTAGTTGAGCATTGTGATGCCCGCAAGAATGTGCAAAAAGCAGAAGAAATCATCTTGGAGCATCGTTTGGGCTCGTGAGAATCGGCATTGACACCCAATCCACTCTGGGCCGCAAGACGGGTATCGGCCTCTACACAGCTAACCTTTTGCGGGCGCTGCGCCGGGTCGCCCCCCAGCACGAGTATGTGGAGCTGTCCTGGGGCCGCACCGAGGAACTGCGCACCGACCAACGGCTACGCTGGCAACAATGGGAGCTGCCACGCCGGGCCAGGGCGGTTCGGCCAGACGTGTTACATGTCCCTGGCTTTGATGCGCCTCTATGGAAGCCTTGCCCTGTGATCCTCACCGTCCACGATCTCATCGGCCTGCTCTTCCCGGCCAACCTCCCACCGGTCTCCCGCTTCTACTGGAGCCGTTGGCTGCCGCGCACCATACGCTGGGCGGACCAGGTCATAGCCGATTCGGAACACACCAGGCGCGACCTAGTCCAGCTATTGGGCATCCCAGCCGAGCGCATCGAAGTCGTCTACCTCGGCGTGGATGAAACCTTGCGGCCGCTGAAGGAGCAAGCGGCGCTAGAGGCCGTGCGCCAAGAATATGGCCTGCCGCCGGCCATCATTCTCTACGTTGGCACCATTGAGCCGCGCAAAGGACTGGACACGTTGATCGCCGCCTACGCTGCATCGGCTGCTGAGATCCCACACGACCTGGTCATCACCGGCAAGAAAGGTTGGTACACCGAGCCGCTCTTCCGGCAAGTGGAGGCTCTTGGCCTGGGCCAGCGGGTGCGCTTCACCGATTACGTGGCCGATGAGGACCTGCCAGGGCTGTACAACCTGGCCGACCTCTTCGTCTACCCCTCGCGCTACGAGGGATTCGGCCTTCCGCCGCTGGAGGCGATGGCCTGCGGCGTACCGGTGGTCTCCTCCAATGCCGCTAGCTTGCCGGAGGTGGTGGGCAACGCCGCTCTGTTGGTGCCGCCGGACGACGCCGAGGCACTGGCGGCAGCGATACGTCGGGTGTTGGACGACGAGGCTCTGCAAGCAGAGATGCGGGCAAGGGGGCTAGAGCGGGCCAAGCGTTTCACCTGGGAGGAGACAGCGCGAAGGACCGCCGAGATCTACGAGAGGATGCGATGAGAATCTGCATAGATGTTTCTTCTGCCGTCCATCACCGCGCCGGTTTGGGACGCTATGCCCAGGAGCTGACGGCGGCGCTATTGGCCATTGACGCCGATAACGAGTACATCGCCTTTTACAACCGCCCATCCGAAGCGCAAATTGACCCGCCCCTCGACCGCCTCCCCCGTCTGACCACCAGCCTGCCCAACAAGCCCTGGCGGATGAGCGTGCTCCTGGCCCAGCTCGCCCACATCTCGCAGGACCGCCTCTTCCCCGGCGTTGACCTCTTCCACGCCACCGATCACCTTTTGCCTCGACTATACCGCGTGAGGAGCGTCTTCACCCTCCACGATCTCGTTTTCCGCTTCTACCCGGAGACGCATATGCCGCTGAATCGCTGGTTCCTCACCCTGATGATGCCCCGCTTCCTGCGGGCCGCCGATGCCGTCATCGCTGTCTCCGAATGCACCAAACGGGACGCAGTACGAGTCTACGG
>JASFBC010000078.1:0-3390 GCA_036172315.1 Anaerolineae bacterium
GGTCAAGCGACGGCTGAGCACCGATCGTCCGTTCGTCTTCCTGAACGCCTGTCGGGTCGGGCAGAGCGGCCTGTCCCTCACCGGCCTGGGCGGCTGGGCAGCCCGGCTGGTGGGCGAGTGTCGGGTCGGCGCGCTGCTCGCGCCCCTTTGGTCGGTCAATGACCTGGTGGCCTACGAGTTTGCCCGCGCTTTCTACGAGGCCAGCCAAGAAGGCATGACCCTGGCTGCAGCGCTGCGGCGGGCGCGTGAGAAAATCAAAAAGGCATATCCCAATGACCCCACCTGGCTGGCCTATAGCCTTTACGCCCACCCCAACGCCCGGCTGGCGTGGAGAAGGAGGACACCATGACCGATACCGTTCGTGACGCCGTCGTTCCCGCCGTCATCCTGGACCCGGGAACTAGCGTAAAGGATGCACGGGCCCGGCTGGAGCAGGCCGGGGCTGCCTTCCTCGTGCTTCGGGACGAGCACGGAGGCCTCCAGGGCCCCCTCTCGGCCGAAGCCTCGGAGCAGGCGGAAGAGCAAGACCCAAACACCCCGCTGAGGAGGGTAGCAGCCGATGTGCCGCCCCCTATCATCGTCCAGCCTCAGATGAGTGTGGACCAGGTGACCCGGATGGTGGCCAAGGACCTGGTGCTCAATCCCCGGCGGGCAGGTGTCATCGTACAGGAGGGAGACCGACTGCTGGGGGTGCTCCCCCGTTCCTTCCTGGTCCAGCGCGCCTCCCGGCTGGTGACGCGCGGGACGGCCGACCGGCCGGAAGGCCCGCCGCTGGATATTCTCTATTTTGAGTGTCCCGAGGATGGTGAGCGCCAACTGGTCCCCTATTACGACCCCCGGAACCCGCCCACCTGCAGCCAGGGGCATCGGATGCGACCGGTAGAGGATTAACAGGGTGGGCGAAGACAATGCCTTCGCCCACCCCAGCAGCATTGCCTTTGCCCACCCGCAGGAAGGAGCGATCCATGTTTGCCACCGTACTACAGGAACTCAAAGGCTACTTTGGCCGCGATTTTTTGCTGGCGGCCTTTCTCCCGATCCTGCTCTTTGCCGGCCTCAGCCTGATGCTCTACCTGGAGGTCACTCAAGGGTTGGGGACGGCGCTGGCCGGCTGGGAAAACCTGCCGACGCTGGCCCGGACTGTGGTGATTGCTGGCACGGTGATCGCCGTTGTCGTGGCTGCCTATCTCCTGTACAACGGGCAGTATGTCATCGTCCGCCTGTTTGAGGGCTACTGGCCGCAGATTCGCGCTCTCCTCTGGCTGCGCAACTATCGCGTCGGGCTGTACAGGAAACGCTGGGAATATCTGGACCACCTCGCCCAGCAGGCAGGCACCGGGACAGAAATCAACGAGATCCAGTCCGAGCAACTGGTCTTCTACCCGCCACCCAACCATTTGGACCAGATGATGCCTACCCGCCTGGGGAACATCCTGCGCGCGGCGGAGATCTATCCCCACGAGCGTTACGGCATAGACGCTGCCGTCATCTGGCCGCGGTTGCGGCCCCTGCTGAAGCCGGAGACCCTGGCGCTGCTGGAGGACCGCAAGACCACCTTGACCTTTATGCTCTCTATGTGCCTGCTGTCGGCGGCCTTTTCCCTGGTCTGGTGTCCGGTGCTCGCCCTGGCGACGGACCGGTGGGACCTCTTCCTCCTGTGTGCGCTGGGCTGGCCGCTGGCCTGGCTCTGCTATCAGAACGCGGTGCAGAGCGCCGTGGCCTACGGCGAGCAACTGCGGGCTACCTTTGACCTCCATCGCCACGATCTGCTCAGGGCGTTGAACCGGCCGATCCCCGCCGACGCCGATGCCGAGCGCAAGGAGTGGCTGCGCCTGGGTCGCTTCTTCTACCGCAATTTACCCCTGCCGGTTCCGGCCCCCGCCTCTCCACCGCCGCCCAGGGGCTGGGAACGGGTGGCCGAAGCCCCGGCCGACTACCTGGAAAAGCGCAGTCGGCCCCCAGAAGAGCAGGAGCAACGATGAACACCCGGCCCCAACCGCCGCGCGATCCCTGGTCCTGGCTGTACTGGGGGCTGTTTTTCGTCGTTGTGCCCCTCGTGGCCTTGTGGATGGCGCACCAATCAACACCGCCGGTGAATCTGCCTGTCCCTGCCCGCGACCTGCCGCCTTATCACATCATCACGGCCGGCGACCTGATCACCGCCTCCATCCCGGCCCGCCGGGTCACCGCTGAGACCGTGTGCAACGCCCAGGACCTCATCGGCCGGTACACCCTGCAGGCGTTGCCGGCCGAGCAAGCTGTCCGCCGCGGTCAGGTTGTGGCCGTTCCCGACCCGGCGCTGATAACCGATACCCTGGCTGTGGCCATCCCCGCCGACAGTGCGACCATCCTGGGCGGCGCCCTGCGCCCCGGCGATGTGGTGGCCGTGGCCGTTGTACCGATCGAAGAGGCGACCGCGCCGGTAAGACTGTTTGATGCCGTGCTGGTCCTGGATGTAAAGCAAGCGGAGGGAGGGAAGGTCGTCGTGCTGGCCATTCCGGCCGCCCGTTGGGAGGAGTATCTGACAAAGAGCCGAAACGCGACGGTCATGCTGGCGCGTCGGGTAGAATAAGGCGGGCATCGCTTGCGAAAGCCACGTTCTTCTCGCCACCGGCCTGAGCTTGGCGGAAGATGCGGTGGCGGTGACGCCGGACGGGCGCTGGGCGGTCTCCGGCTCCAAGGATCGCACGCTGAAGGTCTGGGACCTGGAGAGCGGCGCGTCGCGGCTCCTCTTCTGGAACGATGCCGCGATTCGCTCCCTCGCCCTCTCACCCGATGGGCGCACGCTGGTCTGTGGGGATGCGGCCGGGCGGGTGTGGCTCTTTGAGTGGGTGTAGGACCATTGCGAGTAGTTGTCCTGCGGATGTAACTGCCTGGGAGGACGGGCCGCGCCGTTTTTTCGCGCCATCCAGGATGTGGGCCGCCGGTGGCCGTAAGCCCGGCTGCAGGCGGCAACAGACGCAAGCAAGGAGGTCGCGATGAACGATGTCTCTCAACTGACATCCCAACTGGCGCAATTCCTGGCCCCATTTCTGCCCTATCTGCTCAAAATGGGCGAAAAGGTGGCCGAGGAAGCGGGGAGGAAATTCGGCGCAGAGGCGTGGGAGCGCGCCAAAGCGCTGTGGGGCAGATTGCGTCCGAAGGTGGAAAGTAAGCCTGCTGCCCGGGAAGCAGTGCAGGATGCTGCCGCTGCGCCCCAAGACGAAGATGCCCTCGCCGCCCTGCGCCTGCAACTGAAAAAGTTGCTGGCCGAAGACCCCGCCCTGGCCGCCGAGATCGCCCGCCTCTGGGGCGAGGCGCAAGGGGCCCATGCGGTAATCCTGGCCGGGGGCAAGGGGGAGCGGTTCTGGCCCCTCTCCACTCCCGAACGCCCCAAGCCCTTCCTGAGGC
>JASFBC010000079.1:0-2138 GCA_036172315.1 Anaerolineae bacterium
TGCGCCGGCTGACCAACGGCCTGGAAGGGCTCCGCCGCCCCGGTGTCTCCGGCCAGGCGCTCCTGTGGACGGCCCTCACCTGGGGGCTGGGGGCGCTGGCCAACGGGGCCGTCCTGGCCGCCTTCGGCCTCCCATCGGCTGCTGCCGCCCTCTTCCTCCTGGCCGCCCTGATGGTCGGTGGGACGGTGCCGGTGCCGGGGCGGCTGGGGCTCTTTGAGGGCATCTGCGTGCTCTCCCTGGCCCTCTTTGACGTCCCCCGCGACCTGGCCCTGGCCGTCGGACTGGTGCTCCATCTGGTGGTGATGGGGCCGCCGCTGGCCGGCGCCGCCCTGCTGGCGCTGTGGCCGGGTCGCCGGGGAGGTCGGCCGTGAACAGCCCCCGCTACTCCGTTGTCATCCCGGCCTATCAGGCCGAGGAGACCATCGGCCCCTGTGTGCAGGCTCTCAGCCAACAGACCGTCCCCCGCGACCGATACGAGATCATCGTGGTGGACGACGGCTCCACCGACCGGACGGCCGAGGTTGCCCGGCAGGCGGGGGCCGATCGGGTGCTGACCATCCCCCACGGCGGGCCGTCGGCGGCCCGCAACGCGGGGGTGGAGGCCGCGCAGGGGGAGATCGTCCTCTTCACCGACGCCGACTGCGAACCCTGGCCCGATTGGCTGGAACGGATGACCGCCCCCTTTGCCGACCCCGAGGTGATGGGCGCCAAGGGCGTCTACCGGACCCGGCAGCGGTCCCTGATCGCCCGCCTGGTACAACTGGAGTACGAGTTCCGCTACGAGCGGATGGCCCGCCTGCCGTCCATTGACTTCATTGACACCTACGCGGCCGCTTACCGGCGGGACCTCTTCCTCCGTTACGGCGGGTTCGCCACCGATATTCCGATTCCTTCCGTGGAGGATATTGACCTCTCTTTCCGCCTGGCCCAGGCCGGGTACCGGCTGGTCTTTGTCCCCGACGCCCGGGTCTGGCACACCCATCCGGCGACGCTGAGGGCATATTTGGCCCGCAAGATCCGCTACGGCTTCTGGCGGGGGCTGCTTTACCTCCGGCATCCGGAGAAGCGAAAGGGGGATGCCCACACCGACCCGGCACTGAAGAAACAGTTCGCGCTTCTGGCGCTGACCCTTCTCTTCCTGGTCGCTGGGCTGTTCTGGGCCCCCCTGCTTCTGGGAGCCGTCGGATCGCTGATGGTCTTCCTGTGGACAACACTGCCTTTTGTCCGCTGGGCCTGGGCGCGGGATCGGGCCGTCGCGCTGGCCTGGCCGTGGGTGACCCTCCTGCGGGGGTTCTGCCAGGGAGCCGGATTGGCCGTGGGATTGATCTATCACCGTCGCCTCCGGTGACGGCACTCCCTGGGGATGGCTGGACAGAAGCAGAGACTGGGGTTATAATAGAATCAACATATGGAAGAACTGGAGGGAGAACATGCCGCGCGCCCTGGAAGCACCCCCCTTACTGCGCCGGGCCTGGGGCGAGGAAGTGGCCGACGCTTTTACCCTCTGGCTGGGTAGCATCCTGGAGGAGCGGACGATTTCCCGGGATGAGTACCGCCAGATCCTCTCCCGGCTGGATGTTCTGGAGCACGACGTGGCCGACTTGAAAGCGGATGTGCAGGAGTTACGCCGGGAGATGAACGAGCGGTTTGACCGGATGAACGAGCGCTTTGACCAGATGCACGAGCGACTGGACCGGATGTATGCCCAGATGGTCGTACAGACCCGCTGGCTGATCGGAGTGCTCACCCTTATCGGCACGGTCGTTGCTACTCTGCTGGCCATCGGCCAATTTGTCCGCTGAGCCGATCGTGAAGAGATTCGTGCTCTCTGCCAGTGTGGGGATGGGGATGCTGGTCCTGGTGCCCATCTACCTCCTCACCCTGCCTCCTTCCCTCTCCTGGGCCCACTGGGGCGCCGACGGGGGTGACCTGGCGACCGCTATCGCGCGCGGCCGTCTCCCCCACCCGCCGGGCTTCCCGACCTACCTGCTTCTGGGAACGGCTTTCGTGCATTTGCCCTGGGGCGACCCGGCCGGACGGCTGAACCTGTTTTCTGCCCTCTCCGCTACCATCGCCGCTGGGCTGACGGCCGCCGCTGTCCGCCGGGTTTCCTCTTCTGTCATCGTCGCCATCGTTGC
>JASFBC010000080.1:0-4687 GCA_036172315.1 Anaerolineae bacterium
C
Organism: Anaerolineae bacterium; assembly: GCA_036172315.1. Taxonomy (GTDB): domain Bacteria; phylum Chloroflexota; class Anaerolineae; order B4-G1; family DUEL01; genus SpSt-77. The sequence goes on from JASFBC010000080.1 coordinate 2, forward strand.
GCTGGTTCCTCACCCTGATGATGCCCCGCTTCCTGCGGGCCGCCGATGCCGTCATCGCTGTCTCCGAATGCACCAAACGGGACGCAGTACGAGTCTACGGCATCCCCGAGGAGAAGATCACCGTCATCTACGAAGGGGTAAGCCCTCGCTTCCGCCCCGCCAACCCCGGGGCCATGCAGGCCGTCCGGGCAAAGTACAGCCTGCCGGAGCACTTTATCCTCTATGTCGGCACCATTGAACCGCGCAAGAACCTGACAACACTCCTGGAAGCCTGTGCTGCCATCTGGGCACGGAATACGCAATATGCAACATGCCTGGTCATCGCCGGCAAAAAGGGCTGGCTCTATGAGGGCTTCTTCCGCCGTCTGCGGGAACTGGGCCTGGAGGAGAGGGTGACCTTCACCGGCTACGTCCCCGATGAGGACCTCCCCGCCCTCTACAGCGCCGCCGACCTCTTCGTGTTCCCCAGCCTCTACGAGGGCTTCGGTCTGCCGGTGCTGGAGGCCATGGCCTGCGGGACGCCGGTCGTATGCTCCAACACGTCCAGCCTGCCGGAGGTGACCGGAGACGCCGCGCTGCTGGTGGACCCTACCGACGTGCGGGCCCTGACAGCAGCGATGGAGCAGGTGCTGGCCGATGAGGCCCTCCGGGCGACCCTGCGGGCCCGGGGGCTGGAGCGGGCTCGCCAGTTCACCTGGGAGGAGGCGGCGCGAAGGACGCTGGAGGTGTACCGGCGGGTGGAGAAGGAGGAGATTTTGCCCGTTGTCCGTCAGGAATGGATTGAACTCTCTTCATCAGAGGGCAGTAGCGGCATTGCTGGTCGCCCGCCGCAGGGACGTCAGTCTGGTAGATTACACCAGTTTTGAACTGATGCGCCAGTTGGGCATCCGCACGACCTTTACCTTAAACCGTCATTTCGCCGAGCAGGGGTTTGAGGCTGGGCCATGACACTACTCCCCGACCGGAAAGCCGCAAGATTACAAGCAGTTGCTATAATGAGCCTGATTGGTTCTATCGCCCTTTTTCTGGCTCACGTGGCCCTCTATAAAGGTTTCATAGTAGACGACGCTTTCATTACTTTTCGCTACATTCAGCAATGGGTGCACGGAAATGGCCTGGTCTACAATGTGGGTGACAGGGTAGAAGGTTATTCCAACTTCCTCTGGATTGTCCTCCTGGCCCCCCTGGCTCATTTGGGTTTGGATTTAGTATTGGCTGCAAAGGGAGTCGGTCTCTTGCTTTCCCTGCTCACCCTTCTTCTTGTCTGGCGGTTATCTCAAAATATAGAAGGCCCTAAGGTAGCCGCATGGTTTTTAGCCGCATCAGGACCTTTTGCCGCCTGGACGATGGGAGGGCTGGAGACCCCCTTGTTCACGCTTTTGCTTCTCTGGAGCGGATTTGCTTTTCTGCGTGAGGAAGAAAGCGGAAAGGGATGGCTATCAGGGATCCTCTGGGGTCTACTGGCCCTGGCACGCCCGGAGGGGGTCATCTTCGCCTTAATTGCCGCCCTCTTCCGATTGTGGCGGATGCGGATGCACCGATCCTATATGAGAGCAGACGATCTTATTCGCCTGATCTTGTTTGGAAGTCTGGTGCTGCCCTATTTTCTCTGGCGGTGGATGTACTACGGTTACCCTCTGCCCAACACTGTTTATGCCAAATCCCTTGGTCTGCACCCGAGAGCGCTTCTGGAAGGAGCGATTTACCTTTACAAGTGTTTAGAATCGGCAGGTGGTTTCTTTTTCCTCGCGTTTCTGTTTTTGCTGGTTCTGGTTCTCTCTCCTCCTTCTCCAATTGCCAACTACTGGGTTCTGAACATCAGCGTTTACGCGCTCTTCATCTTTCTGGGAGGGGGAGATTGGATGCCGATGCAGCGATTTTTCGTGCATATCCTCCCCCCACTTTCCCTGCTCTTTCAGGTCGGGTTGTACCGACTGAAAGGGCTCTTGCCTACCCGCTGGCAAACTCTCGCTATGTGGGTGCTGATTCTGGGACAAATGGGCTTCCTTATCGGGTATTCGCTGGAACAACGTTTTGTTTATAGCGTAGGAGGGGGCTCTCTGGTTCCTGGGGATACGCCCCTTGTCACCTACTTGTGCCAGCAGGTTCATCCCTCGGATACCGTGGCGCTCATTGATGCCGGTTTTATCGCCTATCGTCTTCCGCTGGAGACCCGGGTTGTAGATATGGTGGGCCTAACAGATGAACATGTCGCCCATCGCCCCGTACAACTCCCCGGAGGACTCTGGGGAAGAGGCGACGCCTTTGGAAAATGGGACGTTGATTATGTCTTGGCCCAAAACCCTCGTTTCGTGCAGGTGAACATCGTGGGAGAGACCCCAGGGGGAGAGTGGCTGACCAACTTTACCGGAACTACGTTGTTGGTCAACGACCCGCGTTTTCGGAGAGTGTATGAGTGGGTAGATGAACCGGGCGTATCAGGCCTTTTCAGGAGAAAAGAATGAAGGCAGGGAGCCGTTCCCACATTTTCTTGTCCATAGCCCTTTTTGCCGCCGGGCTTGCTCTCTACATCTCCACCCTCGCCCCCGGCCTCCTCTGGGGCGGTGGGGATTTCGCCACATTCCAGACTATGGCCTATCTTCTGGAGATAGAACTCCCCTCGGGGATTTTCGGCCACCCCCTCTGGGTCATCCTGGCCCACCCCTTCACTTGGCTGCCGGTGCGGGATGTGGCCTGGCGGGCCAACCTGGCCTCAGCCGTCTTTGCGGCGGGGGCACTGGCGCTGGTCTTCTTCACCGCCCGCCGCCTCACTCGGTCCACTCCTGCCTCCCTCCTGGCAACCGCCGCGCTGGCTCTCTCCCATACCTTCTGGACCTACGCGGTGATGGCCAAGGTCTACTCCCTCAACGCCCTGCTCCTCATCGCCTGTATCTACCTGCTCCTCTTGTGGGGTGAGAAAAGGCAGGGCGGTTATCTCTGGGGGTTTGCTTTTCTCTATGGCCTTAGCCTGCTCAACCACCTGGTGATGGGGACGGCCGCGGCGGGATTTCTGGCTTACATCGGCATGATTGCCTGGCGCCGCCGGAGGGAACCAGGCTTGGGGAAAGAATTGTTCCTGGCCGCCCTGGCCTGGGGGGTGGGAGTCGCCCCTTATATCTTCCTGCTGACCCAGACGGGGACCACCGGCAGCGCCGTGGGCGCCATCCTCGGTTTTCTGCGCGGGCTCGGGTACGTGGCGGCCCGACCGCAGGCCCTCCTCCTGGGCATCGGCGTCGGACTGGCCCTGTTCCTCTACCAGTTTCCCATAACCTTCATCCCCGGCCTCCTGGGCCTGCGACGCCTGGGCCGGCAGGCCGGACCTGAGGCCTGGATGCTGGGGCTGGCGGCGCTGGGGAATGTGCTCTTCCTCTTGGCTGCCACCGACCCTCAGGCGGGCGGGGAGTACTGGTGGAACCTCCACTATTATCTGCAAATGTACGTGATTTTTTCACTCTGGATTGCTGTCGGTTTCGCTGCCCTCTGGCCCCGGCTGGTGGGCCGGAAATGGGCGGTCGCGGGCGTCGTCCTGCTGACGGTTGCCCTCCCTATCCTGCTTTATGCCCTGGCTCCGGTGGCGGCTCGTCCCTTCGCCTCTAATCTCCCCGGCTTTCGCCCCTTACCGGGTCGGGATAACCTGACTTATGTGCTCTCTCCCTGGAAACACCACGAAACCGGGGCCCGGCAATTTGGAGAATCTATTCTGGCGACCCTTCCTCCCAACAGCGTCCTCTTCGCCGATTACAGCATCTGGGCCGTCATCCGTTACCTCCAGGCCGTGGAGGGCGCCCGCCTGGATGTGGAACTGGTCCAGTTGGCCGGTGACCAGGTCTCTTTAGTCTTGCAGTATCGGGACCGCCCGCATCTCTTCCTGGCCGACGTCTACCGGTACTATGACCTGGAGGGCATCGGCCGGTACTTTGAGATTCGGCCCTTCGGCCCGATCTACCGGCTGATCGGGAAAGGCCCATGAGTCCCCACTACGTCCTGGATGCCCGCACTGCCACCGACCACTTCCCCGGCATCGGTCGGTATGGGGTCAACCTGGCCCGGGCGCTGGCGCCGCTCCTGGGCCCGGATGAGCGGCTGACCCTCCTGCGCGACCCTACCCGGCCCTCCCCTTGGGACCTCTCCGCCCTGGCCGGGGAGCGGGTACAGGTGGTGGATGTGCCCCTCTCCCCCTTCTCCCTCCCTCAGCAGTGGGTTATCCCCCGCATCCTGCGCCGCCTCCGGGCCGACCTCTACCACAGCCCGTACTACCTGATGCCCTACCGGCCGGGCGTGCCAACGGTGCTGACGGTGTACGACCTGATCCCCCTCCTCTTCCCACAGCAGGTTTCTCCCTCAGCTCGTCTGCTGTTCCGCTGGATGATAGCCCTGGCCTTGCGTGCAGCTTCCCATGTCATCGCCATCTCCCAGGCCACCCGCCGCGACCTGCTCACCTTCTACCACCTCCCGCTTCAGAAGGTCACCGCCATCCCCTTGGCCGCTGATCCGGCTTTCTACCCCCGCCCCCCTGCCGAGGTGGAGGCCGTCCGCTGTAAATATGCCCTGCCGGAGACTTTCGTCCTCTACGTTGGCTCCAACAAACCCCACAAGAACCTGACCCGCCTGGTAGAAGCCTGGGCACAGATAACGGAATACGGAATACGCAACCCGCTCATCCTCGCCGGCCCCTGGGACCCCCGC
>JASFBC010000081.1:0-2621 GCA_036172315.1 Anaerolineae bacterium
GGCGTGCGGGTGCTGCGGCGCGTGGCGATGCAGCATGCCCTCTCCGGCAGCGTAGCGATGTTCGTCATCGGTCTGGAGATTTCATCACCATCGGTAGATACGCCCGCCATAGCCGCACCTCCACCCAGGCCGGCCGCTCCCACCGGCCCCCCAGCCCATCTTCCAGAAACGCCACCCCGTACCCAATCCCCACCGGCGGGGTGAACGACCGGGTCAGAGAGACCGCGCCGCCTGCCGGCAATGGACCGGACCATACCCAGGTGCCGGAGACCTCGGGAGTGCCCGGCATCCCCCAGAAGAGGGTGCCCGTGACCTCCGCCGTCGCCGGCAACGCATCGGCTGGGCCGGCATTCTCCAGCCGCAGGGTGCAGGTCACCGCCGCGCCCGGCTCCGCCGGAGAGGGCTCGCATCCCAGCCCCGAAGGCCCCAGGTCCGGCGCGCCCACCCGCACCCACGCCGTCCGGGAGAAGACCATCCCCTGCTCCACCAGTGCGATGCGCGCGGTGTGCGGGACGACCCGCCCCTGCGGGAGCCCCTCCGCCAGCGTCGCCGGAAGGGTGAAAGTCAGCGCGCCGCCGGAGGGCAGCACCCCTTCCCATTCCAGCGCTGGAGCCGTCCCCAGGTCCGCCGGGAAGGTGGTGGAGACGGCCGCCATCACCGGCTGAGGGCCATCGTTGGCCAGCCGGAGGGTGTAGGTGACGGGCGCTCCAGCGACTGCCGCACCCCGGTCGGCCCGGAAGGACGACCCGCCCAGCCAGGAGAGATACCCGACCACCTGCCGCAGCACCTCCGGACGGGCATCCTCCGGCAGCGCCTCCCAGGGGAAGGAGAAGAAAACCGCGGCATTTGCAGGGACAGGGCTTGCCCCTGCCCCTGCAAGCCCCCGGCGGGCCAGGCCGACGGCATGCCGGTTTCCGTCGCGCAGGAGGACCGCCGTGCCGGGGGAGGGGACCAGCCCGTCCGACCAGTTGCTGAAGGGGTAGGTCAGAGGCCAGGTACAGGCCTCTTCTAATCCCACCGGGTTCTCCGGGACGACAGCCGCGACGGTCGGCGTGACGTCCTCTATATAGGTCAGAACGCCCAGAAGGGGCCGCAGAGGCCCCCCAGCGCGGTGGTACAGGAAGTCCTGCGCGCTCAGGAACAGCCGTCCCCCACCCTCCAGATACGCCACCAGCGCGGCCTCCTCTTCGGGAGTTACCGGCTCATACCAATCATACCCCGTCCACCAGACGACGACGGGATACCATCTCAGAACCTCCACCGGCGGGCCGCCCCGCCCACCGCTCCCCACCGCCAGGTGGGTCTCCCAGAGGTCGTAGGGGATTCCGACGACCTCCATAGCAGCCCGGTACTTCGGGGCCTGCTCGTACCAGCGGTCGTCGTCCACCAGCAGGACCGGCGCCGGCGCCTTGCTGGTCAGGATGACGGTCGCGCTCAGGGACGGCGAAAGGATGGACCGGAGAGTGAGGGTAACGGCATCGCGAGCGTCCCAGGTCGCCGTCGCCGGCACGGTGACGCTCACGATCAGCGTGGCGGAGGTGCAGGCCGGAAGGATGAGATACGGCGCGCTCAGGCGGGTGGACCAGTCCGCCCCTTCTACGGAGGGGACGACGACGTCCGGGATGCCGCCCCGACCGGTGTTGCGGACCCGCAGTTCGTGGGTGACGACGGTGCCGGGCGGGCCGATGGCGGGGCGGCACTCCGCTGCGCTGCGTGTATCACTACAAACGACCTCCAGCCCAACGTCGGGGGTGGGGGCGGTCAGCCAGTCCAGCGCCCGGCGCATTATCTCAGCACGGCACTCCCTTCCGCTGGGGGCCCCACTACAAGCGGCGATGGCCTCAAAGCCGAAGGAGAGATAGAGAGCCCGGTAGTCCAGGCAGGTACCGGTGGCCAGGGCAGCGAGAAGGCACTCCGCTGCGCTGCGTGCCTGATTATAAACGGAGTAGGCCAGGGCAGGGGCCGCCGCGTCCGGGTCGGCGGGGGCAACGACGTCGGGATAAGACTGGTTGTCCGCGCCGCCCGGCCCGGCGATGGTCATCGTCAGACCGGCAAAGGGGCCGCCGGTGAGTCCCTCTACCGTCCACCGATTGCTGGAGTCCTCTACCAGGCGGGCCTTCAGGTACTTCCCGTAATACACCATCCCGGCGTCCAGGAAACCCACGTCCTGCCCGCTCAGAAAGAGCCGTCCCCCTGCCGAGAGGTAGATGGTGATGGCATCCTGTGCGCCGATGTAGCCGGGGGCATCGGAGGGCGCGCTCCAGACCACCACGTCGTAGGGGGTCAGGACGTCGGCGGTGGGGACGTCGTCCGGAATCTGGTGGACGATCCACTCGTCGTAGGCCAGGGCCAGGTCGTCCAGCGCCTCGCGATAGTAGGCGATCTGGCTTCCGTAGTACCAGGCCCCGGAGTCCACCAGCAGGACCGATGGGGCCGGAGGGAGGGTCAGGGTAACGGCGGCCGTCTCCCCGGCGGTCACGGAGGTGGTGGCGGTGACGATGCGGTAGCCCAGCGCGCGGGCGCGGAGAGTGTAGTCGCCGGCGGGGAGAGCGAAGGTTGCCAGGGAGGCCGTCGCCGTCAGCGGGGTATCCAGGACGGCGATGGTGGCGGTGACGGGCGCG
>JASFBC010000082.1:0-26987 GCA_036172315.1 Anaerolineae bacterium
GGGGCGGGGGCGGCGGCGCGGGCGGGGGGGGGCGCGGGGGCGGCGGCGTGGGCGTCGGCGGGGGGGTGGGCGTCGGGGTGGGCGTGGGCGTCGGGGTGTGGGTGGGGGTCGGGGTGGGCGTGGGTGTCGGCGTGTTGGTCGGGGTCGGCGTCGGCGTCGGGGTCGACGTCGCTGGCAGCCGCAGCGTCTCCGTCACGACCACGCGGTTGCCCACGGGGTCCAACTCGTACTCGTACCGGGCCAACAATTCGCCCGCACCATCCCGGTGCTCAATCCTCACCAGCCGCCCGGCCAGGTCGTAGGTGTAGCGGGTCTCCACGCCGTTGGGCAGCCGGATGCCGCTCAGCCGCCCGGCGGCGGTGTAGGTGTAGACAGTCGTGCCGCTCTCCCAGTCGGTCACCGTGCGCAGCCGCCCCGCCGCGTCGTGGGTGTAGGTCACCACTTCCCCGGTGGGGTAGACCAGGTGTGTTCGCCGTCCCGCCGCATCGTACCGGTACTGCGCCTGGCCCGTGGGCGCCGCAATCCCCAGCGGCTGATATAGCGCATCATAGTTGTACGTTGTCACCCCCACCGCATCCGTCACCGCCGTCCGGTGCCCCAGGCGGTCGTAGGCGATCTCTACGGTAAAGCCAGGCACGTCCCCGACCGCCGGGTAATCCATCCGCGTCGGCCGCCCCAGGGGGTCGTAGGCTGTCGTCACGGTGATGGGGCCGGACTCGTCGGGGTAGACCTCCCCCACCCGCCGCCCCAGCGCATCGTACTGATACCGCGTGACGTTCCCCAGCGGGTCCGCCTCCGCCACCCGCCGCCCGGCCAGGTCATAGGTGTAAACCGTGGTATGCCCCAATGCGTCGGTAATGACGACGAGGTTCCCCAGAACGTTGTAGCCGTATTCGGTGCGGACGTTGGTCTGGTGGTCGGCCGGCTCGCCGGGCCGGTAGTTCTCAACGACGGCGACCAGCCGCCCCATCCGGTCATATTCATAACGGGTGACGATGCCGTTGGCGTCGGTCATTGCCACCCGGTTGCCCAGCACGTCGTACGCGTACTGCGTGCAGTTGCCCAGCGCGTCGCAGGTCTCCAACAGGCGTCCCAGGCTGTCGTAGGACGAATAGAGGGCCACGCCGTCGGCGTCGGTCACCACCGTCCGTCGCCCCAATGCGTCGTAGCCATACTGCGTGACGTTGCCCAATGGGTCGGCCTGGGCAATGAGGCGCCCGGCGGCATCGTAGGTATAGACGGTGGTGTGACCCAGCGGGTCGGTCTCCGCCACCCGCCGCCCCAGCGGGTCGTAGCGGGTTACAGTGGTGCCGGAGAGGGCATCGGTGATGGTGATCAGCCGCCCCGCTGGATCGTAGCCGTAGCGGGTGACGTTCCCCTCGGCATCTATCGTCTCCACCCGCCGCCCCAGCGCGTCGTAGTGAGTCACCGTCGTGCCGGAGAGGGCGTCCGTTGTCGTGATCAGCCGTCCGGCGGCGTCGTACTCGTATGTTGTGATGTGGCCTCCGGCATCCCACCTCCGGCTCACTCGCCCCAGCGCATCATATTCCGTCTCCGACCGCAGGTCCCGGTCCGGCTCCTCCGGCTCGTAGATGCCGTCCTCGTAGTTCTGGATGACGGCGATCTGGCGGCCCAACGCGTCGTACTCGTATACCGTGAGGCGTGAGGCGTGATCCGTGACGCGGGCCACCCGGCCGGCGGCGTCGTAGGTGGTCACGCGCACCAGGTCCTCGTCGGGCCGCGCCGGGTCGTAGACGCCGTCCACGTAGTTGGTCGTCACCGTCACCGGGCGGTTGAGGGCATCGTACTCGTAAAACGTGACACGGGATACGGGATCCGTGACCCGTACCTGGTTGCCAACGGCGTCATACTCGTATTCGGTCACCAGGTTGTAGATGTTCAGATAGTTGCGCGGATAGCCGGGCAAATAGTTCTGCCAGGTGCGTCTGACGCGGTTCAGTTCGTCGTACTCGGTGTAGGTGACGTTCCCCAGGGTATCGGTGACGAGAATCCGGTTCCCCACCGCGTCGTAGCCGTATTCGGTGACCAGGTTGTACGTGTTCAGATAGTTCTGGGGGTAACCGGGGAGATAGTTCTGCCAGGTGCGCTTGACCCGATTCAACTCGTCGTACTCGGTGTAGGTGATGTTCCCCAGGGTATCGGTGACGAGAATCTGGTTCCCCACCGCGTCGTGGCCGTACTCGGTCACCAGATTGTAGGTGTCCTGCCAGTTCTGCGGATAGCCGGCGAGATAGTTCCGGATAGAGCGGATGAGTCGGCCGGCCCCGTCGTAGTCGGAGCGGGTGACAAAGCCCAGGGTATCGGTCACCGCCACCTGCCGCCCGGCCGCGTCGTATTCATACTCGGTCACCAGATTGTAGGTGTCCTGCCAGTTCTGCGGGTAGCCGGGCAGATAGTTCCGGATGGTCCGAATGAGGTGGTCGGCGGCGTCGTATTCGTTGAGGGTGACCTGCCCCAGGGCGTTAGTGGTGGTGATGAGCCGCCCAACGGCATCGTAGCCGTAGCGGGTGGTGTTCCCCAGCGCGTCGGTGACAACGGTGCGCTGGCCGAAGGCGTTGTAGCCGTAGAGCGCGGTGTTCCCCAACGGATCGGTGGTGGAGATGACGTGGCCGAATTCATCGTAGGCGTAGCGGGTCGTATGGCCCAGCGCATCGGTCTGAGCCACCAGGTTGTTGCGGGCATCATATATATAGTAGGTCGTGTGCCCCTTCGCGTCGGTCATCCAGAGCAGGTTCCCCCGCTCGTCGTACTCCATCCGCGTGACGTTCCCCAGGGTGTCGGTGATGGCCGAGAGGTGCCCGCAGCAACTGTTCCATTCCATCCGGGTAGTGCGTCCCAGTGCGTCGGTCATCTGCTCCGGGCGGAAATCCCAGTTGTACGCTCGCTCCTGGGCGTGGCCTGCGGCGTCCACCTCGCCGATCAGTGCGCCGAAGGTGTCATAACGGTGGACCGTTTCCCGGCCAGCCTCCCAGATGCGGGTCTCATCCTCTGCGTACACCAGTTCAATGGGGACGCCAGCCGCGTCCTCCTGCCGGACGACGCGGCTGGCCTCGTCATAGAAGGTGCGCTCCACCACGTTCCCCAGCGGATCGCGCACTTCGTGCAGCAGGTGCGAGCCGGTGTAGACGTAGGTCCAGGCCAGGCCGCGGGTATCGGTCACCACGACCAGGTCGCCGTTTTCGTCATAGCCGTAGCGGACAGTGCGGCTGAGGGGGTCGCGCACCCACGCCAAATGCCCCTGTTCGTTATATCCGAACTCCAGCCCGCGCAGCCCCATGGGGTCGGTCACCCGCACCAGGCGACCTTCCCCGTCGTAGGTCAGGTGGTTCTCGTTCCCGTGCCGGTCGCGGATGACCAGCAGCCGTCCCTGCGCGTCAAAGATACGCACCGTCTCGTCGGGCGCCCTCAGGGTGTAGGTGACCATGCCGCCGGCCTCGTGGCGCACCAGGCGGGTGCGGGAGCCGGGATAGGGGGTGTAAGTCCCGTCGCCGTTGTCGGCCAGCCGCAGCCGGCTGCCGCCGGGCAGCCGTACCAGCACATATGGACGATAATAAAGTGCGGACCGATCCACCACCTCGCTGCCTGTCGTTACCGGCAAAAAGGCCTGACCGGAGAGATCGGGGAACTCTATCCGCATCGCGTAGGCGTGAGTCCACCCCGGCCCCAGCGTGTCGGTGTCAGTGAGGACGTTAGCGCTGTTGTAACTTCGCTTCATCACCAGCGGTTGCCCCGCCGTCGGGATGGAGAGGTCGGTGGCCTGATAGCCATAGTTGCCGCTGCGGGTATTGATCGGCCCGCCGATGCAGCCCTGCTTGTCGCAGGTCGTCTGATCCGGGCACTCATCTCCGTTCAGGTACTGGAGGGGATTAGGGAAGATGTTGGTGCCGCCATCGCAGTAGAGCAGGTTGGAGAGCGCCAGCCCCTGATAGTCCAGGTGCCGGCAGCGCACCTCCAGGTTCGTAAAGCGCCCGTGGTAGGAAAAGCGGAACACCCAGCCGCCAGTGATCACTTCCCCTGGCGCGATATCGCCGAAATCCAGCATCATATCCCCCGCGTGCAGCCTGCCATCCTCCAACGTCCCCAGCATCTCATAGGAGATCGGCTCGCCCCGCTGTCTCACGACGCGCGGGGCCGCGCTGGCAATGTGCAGATTCCGCGCCGTTCCCGCGCCGCGATTGGTCGCCCGCACCCCCAGCAGCACCGGCTCATGGGCGCGCACGTATTTCGGCACAAAGTATTCCAGATGGACCTGCGGCTGTGGCTGTATCAGCACCATCACCGGCAGGCTCTCCACCGTATAGGTGTGCCCGGCCATCTGGAAGGTCAATATGCCGCGCAGGGTGTATGTTGTTGGCTCGGTCAACCCTTGATAGACCGGGACGATAAGCCACTGCTGGTGCACCGGCTCCATCCCCGGCCTCAAGTCCGGCAGTTCCGTCGGCACCGTCGGTGTGACGACAAAGTGGGTGGGCTGGAGGACTCCGGCCGCGTCCCGCGCCGTAATCTGCACCTCCAGGTTCGCCATCTCCGCCTGGGGGTCGCTCAGCGTCAACTCGGCCAGAAATGCCTGCCGCTCCAGGACCGCGTGCTGGCTCAGTTCCAACTGGATTATACTTGAAATGTGGAAGTGACCGGATTGGCGGCCACCTCCAGCCGCCGCACCCCCTGCTGGATGAGCCGGTTGCCGCCGATGAGCGAGCCGGCACTGGAGACCAGTTGCCCGTAGAGGTTGGATGCGCCGCCGCTCGTATCCCGCCACACGGCCAGGTAGCGGCTGGCCGCCCCGTGATACGCGATATGGACGTCCACCTGCCCGGCGCCGCTGCGCAGTGCAAAGGGGGAGCCGATGGTACTCCCCGTCCCTGCATTGATCCGCTGCCCATAGACGCCGACGTTGATGACAGCGGCCACGCCCAGCAACTCGTTCCCGCCGTTGAAGGCTACATCCGTAGAATCGGCGGTGACCCCGCTAAAGGTGACTTCCGGTCTCACGACTCCTGCCCGGATATAGGCCGGCTTGGTCATCGTATCGGATATACCCCCGCTCCAGACGGTGAGGGAGACGGTGTAGAGGCCGGCCACGGAGTAGGTGTGCACAGGCGATGCGACCGTTGCCGTCATCCCATCGCCAAACGACCAGAGCCGGGCCTCAATGGTGCCGGTGGAGCGATCGCTGAACTGGACGGCCAGCGGCGCGGTGCCCGCCCGCGGCGTGGCCAAGAAATCCGCCTGGGGCCCAGACTGGAAAGCAGGGGCCGGCCGTTCAACAGCCTGTGAGGAATTCACAGCGGGGGCTGCAAGGGCCGAAACAGGGCCGCCACTGGGGACGAGGGCCAGCACGAGGGCCAACAGAACGACCGGCGCGACAAACGCGAGAAAGCCCCCCTCCTTTCAGAAGGCGGTCGTGACTACCCATGGTACACTTCCTTGGAGCAAGCGCGGTCAAACGACGCCTGTTGCCAATACCGGTGTAGATTCTACAGGTGATTGGAGAGCACCTCTTAGTAATCCCGTGAAAGCAAGTGGCGGTTGCCAATGCGTTTCTCCACCCTATCGGGCGGGGACGATGACAAAACGGTAGGCTCCCTGGAACCGGTCTTCTATCCAGATGCGCACCTCATAGGTGCCTGGGTCATAGCCTCCCGGACGGCGGTAATATAAGTAGGTGCGTCCTTTCTCTCCAACCGTATACGGGCAATCGGGCCATCGGATCCACCACAAGCAAGTATTCCCATCCAGATATTCCCCCTCCCGGTACCAGCCGTATGTCCAGGTAACGCCCCGACTCATCCCCTCATAACGGATAAAGGCGTAAACCCGAAAGTCCCCTGCAGTGAACTCATTCCCCGGTTGGGTCGGCTGACCATTCTCCACGCCCAGAGCGAACGTCTCCAGGACAATCCGGGCATCCGGGCGCGCCGGGACAGCACCGACGAGAGGGGAACGGGCCGTATCCGGCATCGGATAAAAGGGCGTGGGTGTCGGAGACGGAGTGGCCGTAGGCAGAGGCAGGGTCGGCAACGGTGATGGGGAGGGAGTAAAAGTTACCGTCGGCGATGGCGGAACCGTTGCGGTTGGAAAAGGAACTACCACCGAGGCTGTCACGGTCACCCCAACGGGAGGCTGAATAGTCGCCCGCGAGCGTTTCTGAATCTGAATGTAGAAAGCGCCTCCGCTCAGGATCAGTGCTACCACCGCCAGCAGGAGCCAGCGAGTACCGCTCCGTCGCGCCGCCTCCCGCATAAAGTAATAGGGAGCCGTCCGGGCATGCCGAAACCGCAGGATGCTGATGCCAACGGCCCCGACTGCCAGGACGAACAGCGCGATACTTATCCACCAGAGGGGAAAGGTAGACCATTGCGGCACGACGATATATCCCCCTACCCTACCGGAACTGGCACCGGTTACCGGATCAATTCCGGTTTTAAAACACCAATGAAAGGAAGATTCCGATAGGCTTCGGCAAAATCCAGCCCGTAGCCTACAACAAATTCGTCGGGGATTTCAAATCCGACAAAATCCAGGGGAACATCTATCTCACGGCGGGAAGGTTTACTCAGCAGGGTACAGATGCGGAGACTGGTTGGGTGACGGGTTCGCAGGTTGCGGGTGATGTAATCCAGTGTGCGGCCTGTGTCTATGATGTCCTCTATAATCAGCACATGACGCCCCTCTATGTTTCGCTCCAGGTCCAGCAAGATGCGTACCACCCCGCTGCTAACCGTCCCACTACCATAGGAGGAAATAACCATAAAATCCACTTCGTGGCGAAAGGTCAAATGGCGGGTCAGGTCGGCCAGAAAAACAAACGCCCCCTTCAGGATGCAGATGAGAAGGGGGAAATCGTCATCCCGATACAGATGATTGATCTCTTCGGCCAAAGAGCACACCCGGGCCTGAAGCACGTCTTCGGGGATCAATACTTTCGCCACGTCATCGTATAGGCCCATAATCTTGCCCTATCTGAAATGAGGAGGACATGTTCGGGCACCCCTGCTGAAAGCCTGCAAAAACAGGCCTGGCAGTCTGCGCTACCGGCTACTCCTGAAGAACCACAGGGCGCCCCTGCTTGAAGGCCTCCAGTTGGGCCTCCAGTTCGGCCCGCCGGGCCGCTGCGGCTTCCCGGCCCTTCTCTATCAACATCTGGACTCCAGAGCGAATCCGCTCCCGCAATTCCGCTCCACCGTACGGAGCCAGCAGAATTCCCAGGACAGCCCCTACCAGGGCCCCACAGAGCATCCCGGCCAGGAATCCGATCAATTTCCGCATGGCGCTCCTTTCGTCTGAAATTGGTGACAAATTACACTTATTATAATCCTTTCAGGCCAATTGACAAGAGCGAAACGGGGACTTGGACATCCACACCAAAGATTCGCCCGACAGTTCACCGCCGGGCCCACTCCGCAAAGCCCCCCTCGGAGGCTGAATCTCTAGAATGGCAATTTCCCATCAATGGGGTTATAATTTACCCATCAGAGACCCGGAGGAATCACCGATGAAAGCGATGGTACTTTCTTCACCCCGCCCTGCAGAGGAAAAACCGCTGGAAATGAGGGACCTCCCACTGCCCGAGCCTGGCGCGGGGGAGATTCGCCTGCGCGTTCGGGCCTGCGGCGTCTGCCACACTGACCTGCATACCGTAGAGGGAGACCTCCCGCTGCCCAAACTTCCGGTCGTGCCCGGCCATCAGGTGGTCGGGATAGTGGATGCCATCGGCGAAGGAGTCCGACGGTTCGCCGTCGGACAGCGCGTGGGCGTGCCCTGGCTCTACCGGACATGCGGCACCTGCGAGTTTTGTCGGCGGGGGATGGAAAACCTCTGCCGTCAGGCCCGCTTCACCGGCCTCCACGCCGACGGCGGCTACGCCGAGGCGATGATCGTCCATCAGGACTTCGCCTATCATATCCCTGAGAGATTCTCCGATGAGGCCGCCGCTCCCCTGCTTTGCGCGGGGATCATCGGCTACCGCGCTCTGCGGCTGAGCGGGGTTCGGCCCGGAGAACGGTTGGGAATGTGGGGGTTCGGGGCATCCGCCCATATCACCCTGCAGATCGCCCGATATTGGGGATGCGAGGTCTATGTTTTCACTCGAGGGGAGGGGCACCGACAACTGGCAAGGGAACTGGGCGCCGCATGGGTCGGCAGCGCGAAAGATGATCCTCCCGCCCCGGTCCACGGAGGCATCATCTTCGCCCCGGCCGGGGGGCTGGTCCCCGAAGCGCTCCGGGTCCTGGAGCGAGGCGGGACGCTGGCTCTGGCCGGAGTCACCATGACCCCCATCCCGGAACTGGATTACGACCGTCTCCTGTATTGGGAACGAGCCATCCGCAGTGTGGCGAACTTTACCCGACAGGACGCCGCAGAATTCCTTTCCTTAGCCGCCGAAGTCCCCGTCCGGACAACAGTGCAGACCTTTCCGCTGGAAGCCGCTAATGAGGCACTCCTGGCCCTGAAGGGGGGCCGGATCAACGGGGCGGGAGTGCTGCTCTTGTGAGGCAGGTTTTGCGGTTTTTGGCCCTGTCCCCCAGAACGCCTCCCGATATGCCGCAAATCGGCCTGCCAGAATGGACTCCCGAATCTCGCGCGCGATGGTGAACATCAGATGCAGGTTGTGAAGGGTCAGCAGGTGCGCGCCGAGAATTTCGTTGGCCAGGATCAGGTGACGGAGATAAGCCCGACTGAAGTGGGTACAGGTATAACAGGTACAATCGGGAAGCAGGGGATTGGGATCATCGGCGTAGCGGGCATTGCGCAGATGGATGCGCCCGTGGCGGGTCAGCGCGCCGCCGTTACGGGCCATCCGGGTGGGGAGGACGCAATCAAACATGTCCACCCCGCGCGCTACCCCCTCCACCAGGTCCTGGGGCGTCCCCACCCCCATCAGGTAGCGGGGATGGTCGGGGGGCAGGAGGCCATCCAGCAACTCCAGCACCCCATACGTTTGCTCCTTGGGCTCGCCGACGCTCAACCCGCCGATAGCATAGCCGTCAAATCCCAGGCTGACGATGAAGCGGGCCGACCGCTCCCGCAGGTCCGGGAAGACCCCACCCTGGACGATGCCGAAGAGGGCCTGGTCGGCGCGCCGGTGGGCCGCCTGACACCGCGCGGCCCACGCGTGGGTACGCTCCAGCGCGTGGCAGTTGTACTCATAGTCTATCGGCGGCGCACATTCGTCCAGGCATGTGATGATGTCCGCCCCCAGATTCTCCTGGATGGCGATGACTTTCTCGGGCGTGAAGCGGTGCTCGGAGCCATCTATGTGGGAGCGAAAGGTGACCCCATCGGCATCCACCCGGCGCATCTGGGCCAGGCTGAAGACCTGAAACCCGCCCGAATCGGTGAGGATGGGGCCGTCCCATGCCATAAATTTGTGCAATCCGCCCAGTCGGGCGATGCGCTCATCCCCGGGGCGCAGGTAGAGGTGATAGGTGTTGGAGAGGATCATTGTCGCTCCCAGGTCTTTCAGGTCGCGCGGGGAGACGGCCTTGACGGTCCCCTGAGTGCCGACGGGCATGAAAACAGGGGTAGGGACGACGCCATGGGGAGTACGAAGAAGGCCGGCGCGGGCCCGGCCGTCGGCGGCGATGAGGTCAAAGCGGAGGGTCATCGCTCCAGCATCACCAGCACGCCGAACCGCCCGGTCCGCCCGCGCTCGGCCCGGTGGGAGAACCACTCATCGGTATGGCAGGCCGTGCAGATGCCGGAAGCCTCTATCCGGTGGACGCCCAGGGCCTCCAGTTCGGCCCGCACCACGCCGGGCAGGTCCAGGTAGAGGCCATCCGGGCGGCGATAGACCAGGCTGCGCAGGATGTGCAGGCTATCAGCCTGCGCTGCAGGTAGCGCAGGCCGCCAGGCCTGCGTTACGCTGGCGATCACTTCTGGCCCCACCTGGTAGCAGCAGGGACCGATAGCGGGCCCGATACCCGCCCAGATCTCCTCCGGCCGGCTCCCCGCGTGGCGGATGAACGCGTCCACAGCGGCCCGGACGACGCCGTTCGCCATCCCGCGCCATCCGGCATGCACCAGTCCCACTGCCCGATGGACGGGGTCCCAGAGCAGGAGCGGGACACAGTCGGCGAAGCGGAAGAGCAACATCAGGCCGGGCATGGTGGTCAGCAGACCATCGGTACCGTTCTGGATGGTGCCGCCGTGCTCCGGCCCGACAAGCCGGACATGGGCGCCATGGACCTGGTAGGGGCTGACGACCCGTCCCCGGTCCACGCCGAAGAGGGCGAAGACCCGCCGGTGGTTCTCCTGCACAGCCTCCAGGTCGTCGCCGACGGTGTGGCCCAGGTTGAGGGTGGCATAGGGCTCCCGGCTTACCCCACCCAGACGAGTGAGGAACGCGTGGGTAAGGCCGGCATCTGCCAACCCTTCAAACTGGTAGAAGAGGATGCCGTTGGCGACTTCCCGGTGCATTGGGATTGCGTACTCTGCAGTTCGCGCGGGGTTCTACTCCCGTTTGACCGCCGCCAGGACAGCGCCGCCAGCCGCGCCCATCGCCACCGCCCAGAGGAGGCCGCAGATGCCGCCGACGCAACTCAGAGCCGCGAAGCCGCCCGTGGAGAAGAGGGCAGTCAGGCCCATTTCCTCCCACGCCTGCAGGGCCTCTGGCGGCATTTGCTGGAGAGCCTGCTGGACTCCGGCAGGGCCTGTAATCAGCGCTACGGGAAAGGTGACGACAGCGTCTATCGCTCCAGCAACGACACCGGCCAGTGCGCCTTCCTTCGCCCCCTCTCCCGCCGTCCGGGGGGGCGTCAGCCAGTAGGCCGCCAGAACGCCGACCGCTGGATAAGCCAGCAGGAAGGGGATGGAGACGCAGCAACTGATGATTCCGCTCGCCTGGGGGAACAGAATCCCCAGGGCCTGGATGATGGTCAGGGCGGCGAGGACACCGCCGCCGATGAGTCCGGCTTTCAGCCACGGTCGCATAGTGTACCTCCTTGATTGGTTTACCTGTTGACCTCTGGGATTTCCCCCGTCGGCCCCCAGCCGCGCGCGCAGACCTCTCCCCGCCCGCAGAGAGGGCCCTGGGATTGTCCGTTCACAATGGCAACCACTCCGGCCCCATTGCCGGTCTCCACAATCACCATGTCCTGCCCCACCCAGGTCTGGGGAGTGCCCGGAGCGAGCATACCCTCAAAGGCGGTAAAGCCATCCACCGTCACCCGCACCCAGACGTGCTCCCGCGCTTCCAGGGTCAGGGTGACCCCGCTGGTGGAGACGGGAAAGGTCGGGGTTGCGGACGGGGCTGGGACCGGGGTTGGAAAGGCAGGAGTAGCGATGACCATAGGCGAAGGGAAAGCGGCAGGCCGGGGTGTACCGGCCGTCGGCGTGGGCCGAGAGAGGGGGAAAATCGGCTCCAAACGAGTCGCCAACCACACGGCTCCCACCGCAAGGGCTCCGATCAGAACCAGCAGTCCCAGCAAGGCCAGGATGGATGGCCTCCGTCCGGAAAGAAGTTCCGTAGATGTCGGGCGGACGGCGGGAGCAGAAGAGGGTCGGGGAACGGCCGAAGGGGTCGGGACCGGCACCGGGGGCGGGAGAACGGTCCCCTGACGGGTCTCCCGTTCGTAAAGGGCGATAATTTCCTCCGGTGGGATGTTCAGGAAGGCGGCATAGCGGCGCAGGAAGCCACGCACCTGGGCCTCCCCTCCTGGCATCATGTCGTATCGCCCCGTCTCCAGGGCCTCCAGATACCGGGCACGGATGCGGGTAGCGGCCTCTACGTCCTGATAGGAAAGTCCCCGAGCCTCGCGGGCGGCCCGCAGCCGGAAGCCGGGCCCCGCCGGTTCGGGGGGCGGAGCAACCCGTTGGAGCAAGTCATCGGACATAGGAGTGATCGGCCTCCATCGGCATCAACTTTAGGGCCATATGGGCTATATCACCGCCATCAGAATCACCGTCTTTCGGCAACAGCCTTGTGCAGGCTAACAGCCTGCGTTACGTCGTGCAGGCTGACAGCCTGCGTTACGTCGTGCAGGCTGACAGCCTACGTTACCTGCTACCTGGAGCGCCAGTTCGTCACAGGGAAAACGCAATCAAGATAACCGGATGGGCCATTATGGCTTTGCCTCTTTCCCCTCGCGCTTTTCCCGTCGCAACTGGTTCAGCAAAGCCGTCAGTTCCGGCGGGAGAGGAGCAGAAAGAGCCAGTTTCTCACCGGTGGCCGGATGGGTGAAGGCCAGGTCGCGGGCATGGAGGAAATGGCGGTCCGGCAATAACATCTGGTAGCGCCGCCCATAGACGCGGTCTCCCACCACCGGATAGCCCAGCCAGGCCAGGTGTACCCGAATCTGGTGCGTCCGGCCAGTATGGGGGCGAACCTCCAGCAACGTGTGCTGGGGGAAGACTTCCACGACCCGATACTGCGTGACCGCCGGACGGCCTGTCCGGGAGGCGACCATGCGGGTCCGGTCCTTAGGGTCCCGGCCAATGGGGACCTCAATGATGCCCTCCCGGGGATAGACCTGCCCCTCCACCAGCGCGATGTAAGTTTTACGGACCAGGCGGCGTTTAAATTGCCGCTGAAGAGCCGCGTGGATCTCCGGATTTTTCGCAACCACAATGAGCCCCGAGGTTTCCCGGTCCAGCCGGTGAACGATGCCCGCCCGGCCGGGGCCTCCCACGTCGGCCACGTGGGGGCAGTGAGCCAGCAGGGCGTTGACCAGGGTACCGCTGACGATGTGCGCTGCCGGATGGACAACCATCCCCGCCGGTTTATTCACCACCAGCAAGTACTCGTCTTCATAAACAATATCCAGCGGAAGCGATTCGGGGCGGACGGTGGGCTCCTCCGGAAAAGTGACGGCAACCCGGTCGCCTGGGGCCAGCCGATAGGCTGGACGCACCACCGCATCATTGACAGTGACGGCGCCGGAACGGATGAGCCGCTGCAATTGGGCCCGGCTGAGTTGGGGAAACCGGGCCGCCAGTGCCCGGTCCAGCCGCTCTCCCGCTTCCCCCGGAGGCAGAACGAAGGTGGTTTCTCCCGTCAAGGGTTCTCCTGAGAGGGCCATCTTCCGTGCAGCAGGGGTTTCGCCGCTCCCCAGGCCCCGCTACTTCCCCCCGTCCTCCTCAGGCACAGCCGCAGGCTGACGATCTTTCTCGGTCAACATCACCAGCAGCAACAGGACAACTCCAGCCACAATACTGGCATCGGCCAGGTTAAAAATAGGCCAGTGGTGGAGGGGCCAGAAGTTCAGGTCTATGAAATCCACCACCGCACCTCGTGCCAGCCGATCCACCAGATTGCCCAGGGCACCACCCAACTGCAGGCCCAGGGCAATATGCAGGGGTATCGGGCCAGTTGGGAGATGGCGATAGTAGAAGAAGATCGCGCCAATAGCAATGAAGACCACAATAAGGAGAAGGTCACCCATGCCCTGGAAAAGGCCGAAAACGATGCCGGTATTGGTGACATACGTCAGAGAGAAAAGGGGGGCCAGCCACGAAGCCACTTCCCTGGATTCCCCCAAACTCATATGGGCAACCACCCAGGACTTGCTGAGTTGGTCCAGGGCGAGGACGAGTCCCGCAATGGCAGGCAAAATCGGGTTTTTGAGACCGGACAACGAAGCACCCCTGTGGGCTGTCCCCGAAAGTTACCCCTACCGGCGTTGCTCCATCTGGGCCTGACAATCCAGGCAGTAGAGGGCGTAGGGGAGGGCTTTCAAGCGGGCCCGATCAATCGGGGCGCCACACGCCTCGCAGATGCCATACGTTCCCAGGTCAAATTTCTCCAGGGCATGGTCTACCAGCCAGAGCAAAGAGGTCTCGTTTCGCTGAAGGGAGACCTCTTTGGCCTGCTCAAACGTCTCTGTGGCATCATCGGCGATGTGGTTTCCGTAGCCGGCTCCGCGATATTCGTTTTCGCCCGATCGGGTTAACTGCTCCAGAAGGTACGCACGTTCTTGGAGAAGGCGATTCCGCAACTCTTCGCTTGAGACAGGCATAGGGGTCCTCCCAGATTCGTCCATCCACTTGATGGAAACATATTTTACCACACGTGCCGGAAACCGCAACTATCCACGAGGGAGGAGCGGTTGACAATTTTCCAAAACGAGATATATCACCTGTGAACCGGTCATCTAAAGTTCTACCCAGCGTGAAGGGCCCAGATGGCTGAAATGGACGCAAGGGTGATGCTCCTTCCCCCTCTTTTTCTCCAGCGGATGGCCGCATGGTTGGGACCGGAGTTTCCCGCCTTTCTGGAAGCCCTGCGGGCCCCTTCTACCAGCGGTCTGCGGGTAAACTCGCTGAAGATTTCGCCCGCGGATTTCCTGGCCCGCTCCCCGTTCCCTCTGCAGCCGGTCCCCTGGTGCCCGGAAGGCTTTACCGTTCCCGAAGCGGCGGCCCGCCCCGGCACCCATCCGTACCACGAAGCGGGCCTCTATTATCTCCAGGACCCCGCCGCTATGCTGGCCGCCCCTCTCCTCTCCCCTCAGCCCGGCGAGTGGGTCCTGGATCTCTGCGCCGCGCCAGGCGGGAAGACCACTCACCTGGCCGCGCGGATGCAGAATCAGGGGGTGCTCATCGCCAACGAAATCCACCCCCGCCGGGTGCGCGCCCTGGTAGAGAACCTGGACCGGTGCGGCGTCACCCACGCGATGGTGCTGAACGAGACGCCCGACCGTCTGGCCACGCGCTGGGAAGGGCTCTTTGACCGGGTCCTGGTAGATGCCCCATGCTCCGGCGAGGGGATGTTCGGCAGAGAAGAAGCCGCCGTGCGGGACTGGAGCGAAGAAGCCATCCGGGGATGCGCCCGGCGACAATCGGCCATCCTGGAAGCCGCCTCCCGGATGGTCCGGCCCGGTGGCTACCTGCTCTACGCTACCTGTACCTTCGCTCCCGAAGAAAACGAAGGGGTCATCGGTCGCTTCCTGCGCGCTCATCCCGATTTTGATCCGGTGGACGTGCCGGAAATGGCATCCCCCGATCCCATCGGAGACACCGGGCATCCCGAATGGGTCGGCGAGACGGACACCCGGTTGAGATGCGCGATCCGGCTCTGGCCCCATCGGGGCCCCGGACGGGGCCACTTCTACGCCCTCCTCCGCCGCGCCGGGGACGAACATCCTCACCGCCCCCGCGCCCGCACCCGCCTTCCGGGCCGGGCGCGCGCCCTCTATAACGAGTTCGTCCACCACGCCCTCCAGGCCCCGCCCCCCGACGAAGGCTTGCTGGTTCTGGGCCATCATCTGTACCGCGCCGTCACCCCACCCGAAATGTGGGAAGGCCTGCGGGTAGTTCGTCCGGGATGGCGGCTGGGGCAGATAGAGGGAACGGCCTTCGTGCCCTCCCGCGCGCTGGCGATGGGAATTCGGCCCGAAGCGGCGCGGGAGGTCTACCGGTTGGAACTCCACGATCCGGCCCTCCCGGCTTTCCTGCGTGGGGAGACCATCCCCGGCCCCGCCGCCTCCGGATGGGTGCTGGTCACCGTGGAAGAATTTCCCCTGGGATGGGCGCGGGCCACCCGCCGGGGGCTGCGCAGGAAATAGGTTTGCTGACGGAAAGTTCGCCTCTCCGGACTTTCGGCCAGAGGACAGCCTGCGCCGCCCTTTCAAGACGGACGATAGACGATAGATCACCGACGACGGACCACCGACCACCGTTGTCTGTGGTCCGGGGTAGGGCTTGCGCCTGCCCGCCCCTGCCCCCAACAGGGCAACCGCAAGGGATATCCTCCCTCCGCCCCAGGACCTCGCCACCCCGCCGAAGGCGGCGGGGGAGGGATAGAACTTCCCTCTCCCCAACTATGTCCGAACCCCGGTAATTACGGTTTGCCAATCCGCGCAAATGAGGTATACTGATTTCACTTCACCTATCCGGAGGCAGGATGGCTCAGGTGTTCCTTTCTACCCATCCGCTGGTCCAGCACAAACTGGCACTCCTGCGGGACGAGCGCACCGATCCCAAGAAGTTCCGCGAATTGGTGCGGGAAATCTCCGTCCTCCTGGTCTACGAAGCGACCGCCGACCTGCAAACCGAGCCGGTCCTGGTCCAGACTCCCCTGGGGCGAGCGGAGGGGCGGCGATTGCTGGAGAAGGTTGGGCTGATTCCCATCCTGCGGGCGGGCCTGGTCATGGTGGAGGGAGCCTGGCAAATGTTGCCCGGAGCCGAAGTCTGGCACATCGGCCTCTCCCGGGACGAGCGGACTCTCCAGCCGGTGGAGTACTATTCCCGCCTCCCCGTCAGCCCGACGGTGGACGTCTGCCTGGTGCTGGACCCGATGCTGGCGACCGGGGGGTCAGCAGTGGCCGCGGTGGACATCCTGAAGCGATGGGGGGCTCGCCGGATCAAATTCGTCGGCATCATCGCGGCCTGGCCTGGCCTGAACCGCTTCACCCAGGCTCATCCCGACGTCCCGGTCTACCTGGCAGCGGTGGACAATCATCTTAACGAGGCCGGCTACATCGTCCCCGGCCTGGGCGACGCCGGCGACCGGATGTTTGGGACCGGGTGACCCAACCCGCCTGCCTCCGAAAATTGTTCAGCCCGATGGAGATCGCCCTCTTGGCGCCGATGGGAAATCGGCCTCCCCTGGGCGCTTTCGCGCCGGGCGTCAACCTCCGTTGACGCCCCCGGGAAGGACGGCGCAGGCCGTCCAGAGGCCGCAGACCCAGGGAGGCTGACTTTCAGTCAGCGTTGAATAGTTACCTTTGGGGTATGCAAACCGTTCTGGTCGTAGACGACGAGCCACAAATCCTGCGCCTGGTGCGGGCTTATCTGGAGGAGGCCGGGTTCCGCGTTGTCACCGCCTCCAATGGCGAGCAGGCCCTTTACGTCGCCCGCCACGAACAGCCCGACCTCATCGTGCTGGACATCCTGATGCCGAAGATGGACGGGCTGGAGTTCACCCGCCGCATCCGGCAGGAGCGAGACGTCCCCATCATTATGCTCACCGCCCGCGTGGAGGAGACGGACCGTATCGTGGGCCTGGAACTGGGGGCCGACGACTACGTCACCAAGCCCTTCAGCCCCCGGGAACTGGTAGCCCGGGTACGGGCGGTCCTGCGCCGTGTCCAGGGGTCTGCCACGCCCCCGCCTGCCCTCCGGTTCGGCCCCATCTTCTTGGACCGCGCCACCCATACGGTTACCGTCTACGGAAAACCGGTGGACCTTACGCCGACGGAGTTCGGCCTTCTGGAAACGATGATGCGCGCCCCCGGCCACGTCTTTCGCCGTTCCGACCTGCTGGAGGCAGTCCAGGGGGTGGCTTTTGAGGGATACGAACGGACGATAGATGCCCACATTAAGAACCTGCGGCGCAAAATAGAGCCGGACCCCGCCAACCCCCGCTTCATCCTGACCGTCTGGGGAGTGGGGTATCGGCTGAACCCTGAGATGGAGAATGCGTAGTCTGTTCTGGAAAGGGATGCTGGCCTTTCTGGTCATCGTCCTGGTCGCCATCGGCGTAGTGGCGGCTCTGGTCGGCTGGACGACGGAGCAGGCCTTTCGCCGCTACGCGCTGGTGCGGGGCGGGCCATGGGAGCGGGTTTCGGTCGCGCTGGCCGAGTACTACGCTGTTTACGGGTCCTGGGATGGCCTGCAGAAGGCGCTGTCCGTCCTCCCCCGGGCTCAGATGATGCGTCGGAGGATGGCCCCTCCCAGCATACTGGATTTTCAGGTGGCCGATGCATCGGGCCGGATTGTCGGCGATACGCGCGGCGACCCGCGCGGGACGGCCAGCCGCCGGGAACTCCAGAGCGGGATTCAGATACTGGTGAACGGAGAGGTGGTGGGCTACATCCTCCCCTGCGCCACCTCCCTCCAGCCATACCCGCTGAATGCGGAGCAGGAGGCATTCCTTTCCCGCGTCCGGGCCGCGCTCCTGGTCGCCATGCTGATAGCCCTCGCCGTAGCCATGGTGGCGGGAGGGTTGCTGTTCCGCTCCATCATCCATCCGCTTCAGCAACTCACCGCCGCCAGCCAGGCGGTCGCCCGGGGCGACCTCTCCGTCCGGGCACCCATCCACGGCGCCGATGAGGTCGCCCAACTGGCCCGCGCCTTCAACCAGATGGCCGAAAGTCTGGCCCGCGCCGAAGAGGCCCGCCGGAACCAGACCGCCGATCTGGCCCACGAACTGCGCACGCCCCTCACCGTCCTTCAGGGGGCGCTGGAGGCCATGGTGGACGGCGTCTATCCCGCCGACCCCGAAAACCTGCTGGCCGCGCTGGCCCAGGTGCGCACCCTCTCCCGGCTGGTGGAAGACCTCCGCCTGCTCTCCCAGGCCGATGCCGGAGAGTTGACCATCCACAAGGCACCGCTGGACCTGGGCAAATTCCTGGAGGAGGTCGTGGAAGCCCACCGGTCGGGGGCTCAGGAGCGCCGCATCTCCCTCACGCTGGAACGTCCGGCGGCTCTCCCCCTGATCCTGGCCGACCGGGACCGGCTGGCCCAGGTGATGGGGAATCTGCTCAGTAACGCGCTCCGGCACACCCCGCCGGAGGGCCACATCGCGGTTCGGATCACCGACCGGGGCCGGGAGGTTGTCGTCGCTGTGGCCGACAACGGCCCGGGTGTCCCCCCAGAGGACTTCCCCCGTCTCTTTGAGCGGTTCTGGCGACGGGACCCCTCCCGTCAGCGGGCGACGGGAGGGAGTGGCCTGGGGCTGAGCATCGCCCGCCACATCGTGGAAGCCCATGGCGGCCGCATCTGGGCCGAACCGACCCCCGGCGGCGGCCTGACGGTGGCCTTCGCCCTGCCCACTGCGGCCATCGCGTAGGCAATTCCTGCGGAGCCGCCCTACTGTGCCTATCCCGAAGGGGGAGCCCGATGCCAAAACTCCGTCTGCAGAGTCTACCCACCGACCGGACGGGGAGCGTGGTGGCTCTGATCGGAGCCAACCTGCTCTTCAACGTCATCGCCAACGCCAGTTTCAAAATCTCCGCCCACAGCCCGGATTGGCGCCGATTCCTCCTCTGGCAGATCATCGGCAATCTATCCGGGTTCATCACCGTCCTGGCGCTCACGGGTCTTCTACGCTATATCCCCCTCTCGGTGGCATTTCCTGTTACCACCGGGCTGGCGGTTATCGGCGTGCAGGTGCTGGCCGCCGCCTGGCTCTTCGGGGAGACAGTCTCACCAACCCAGTGGCTCGGCACCGCGCTGATCGTGCTGGGCATCCTGCTCATCGGCGGTCGGTGATGCGAGCCCTGGTCCGGGCATTTGACCGATTCCTCTGCCGGGCCACCGGGGTCTTTGAGTTCTGCGACGACCCGGAATGCCTGCTCCGGCTCCAGTGGGCACGGGCGCCGCGCGAGTTTATACTTTCTGATGAGACGCGGATACGCGCGGGCGCACCCGTGCTGATGCTTCACCTCTGGAACGAACATCTCCCTCATCTTGGCGCGAATGGCCCCGACCTCCGGTGGGCTGCCCAGGTCCGCCGGATGCTGACGCATTCGCTCCAAAAAGCCGCCTGCTGGCTGACGGAGCAGCCGGAAGGGAACAGGGTGGAAGCAGTCGGCGGCATTACCGTCCTGGCCTTCTCCGCCGATGGGCGCCCCACCCCATTGATCCGGCATCTGGGGTTTGACGTCCTCCCCTACCGGCGCGCGCTGGGCCGGTTCGGGGAATTCTGGGAGAACTTCTACACCTGGGCCATTATGTGGACATTCAACCCGGTCAGCCTGCAAGGGCGCTCCCTTCTGCGCCTCCGGCGGGCGGAAATCTGGATGTCCAGGGAGGCGTTCCTCCGCCGATACGGACAGGCGGCGCGTTGAACCCCCGAAGAGAAGGAGCCCGGCAGGGATTGGAGCGCGATGGGAGAACGAGAGGAAGGGATTTACCGTCCGACCATTAAGGAATTGCCGACGACGGAGCGGCCCCGGGAGCGGCTGGCCCGGCTGGGGCCGGGGGCCCTCTCCACCGCCGAGTTGCTGGCCATCATCCTGCGTACCGGCGTGGGCGGGGAGAGCGTGCTGAACGTGGCGACGCGCCTGCTGGCCCGTTACGGCGGCCTGGCCGGGCTGGCGCGGGCCAGTTTCTCCGAACTGGTGGCGGAGCGGGGGATGGGCATCGCCAAAGCGGCCCAACTCCAGGCCGCCCTGGAACTGGGGCGGCGGATGATACTGGCTGCACCGGAGGAGCGGCCCACCCTCTACACCCCCCACGAAGCCGCCGCGCTCCTGATGGCCGAAATCGGCCACCTGGAGCAGGAGCATTTCTGCACCCTCTTCCTGGACGCCCGCTATCGGGTCCTGGGCATCCAGACCCTCTACCGGGGGAACCTGACGCTGACGCAGATTCGGGTCGGGGAAGTGTTCCGGGAGGCCATCCGGCGTAACTGCGCGGGCATCGTCGTCGCCCACAACCACCCCTCCGGCGACCCCACACCCTCTCCAGACGACATCGCTGTCACCCGGCAACTGGTGGAGGCAGGACGGCTGCTGGGGATTGAGGTGCTGGACCATCTCATCATCGGCCAGCACCAATGGATCAGCATGCGGGGCCGCAAGTTGGGGTTTGAGGAGTAGCCGCCCGAGGGGTTTCAAAACTCCCCGCGCCGGAGCATCCCGGCGGCCAGGGCATAGCATCCGGCGGCAATCAGCAGGGTGGCCCGAACGCCCAGGTGGATGGAAATTGCAATAGAGAGCGCCGACCCCATCACCGACATCACCCCGTTAATTCCCCAGAGCCAGGGGACCACCCCGGGCCGCCGGGCTCCGGCCAGATGGACGCCCGTCGGGAAAGGGATGCCCATCAGGAAGGCCAGTGGGGCCAGCAACCCCACCGCCATCGCCAGACGGGCCGCCAGAGGCCACCCGACCGTCCTCTCCAGCGCCCACGGCACAGCCAGCGCGTTCAGCACCACCAGCCCCACCAGCAGGGGCAACCCTTGCGGTTGCCCCACACGCCGCCCGGCCCACAGGCTCCCCAGTCCGCTGAAAAGCAAGAGGGCAAAGAGGCCCACCGCCAGAGAGTAGACAGGCCGCCCCAGATAGACGGTCAGGCGCTGGATGGTGGGGATTTCCACCAGCATAAAGCCCAGGCCGAGCGCGCCGAAGTAGGCCAGCATCCGGGCCGACGGGGCCGTCAGTCCCCGCCGCCGCACCCCCCACCCCAGCGGCAACAGGACGAAGAGAACACCGACCCCCGCCGTAATCCCCAGTACCGCCAGCAGAATCCACGCCGACTCTACGCTGATCTGGTAGACCCCACTGGCCCACAGAGCGGGAGAGAACAGGTCGCCGAAACGGACCAGGTTGAAGAAGAACGGTCGGTCGTCGGTTGCCGGAGTGATGTCCAGCGGGTAGCGGGCGATCCACGCCGCCGGGTCGTCCACCGTGAGGAATGCCCCTACCTCCTCGGTGACCGGAAGGCCCGGTGCGTAGAGGACGGTGAAGCCCAGTTCCCGGGCCCGGTCCTGGATCGCTGCGACCTCCTCCGGCGTGAAGGGGGTCCGTTTGAAGAGGACAGTCGCCAATCCCTCCATCGGGTTGCTGGTAACCAGATGGGCGATGACAGCGATGTGGTCTTTCAGGTTGGGGACACCGGCGCGGGCCCAGCCGGCCATGCCGGTGGAGATCAGGCGCAGCGTCTCAGCGGGCCGGCCCGGCATATACCAGCGGGAGACGGTTAGGATGCCCCGGTCGGTGAGGTGTTCATAGTACGTCCGGAACGCCTCCTCGGTGTAGAGGTTGTTCTCGGAGAGGGCGAAGGCGCCGGAGGCGCCAGCAGCCCAGGTGTCAATCAGCGCGGCCTGGATGACGTCGTAGCGGTGAGGGCTGCGGGCGATATATCCCCGGGCATCCTCCACCACCACCGTCACGTCGGGGCGGTCGTAGAGGTGACCGGCAAATTCGGCAAACGGGCCGCGTACCGCCGCCACCACCGCCGGGTTGACCTCTACCGCCGTCACGTGAGGGGCGCCGGAGGCCAGCGCCGCCAGCACGTCCCGTCCACCCCCGGGCCCGATGACGAGGGTCTCGGGCTTCTCCACCAGGTGGTACACGAAAGAGGTCAGGTCGTAGCGCAGGAAGGAGACCCAGTAGAGGTCGCCCTTGAATTCCTGGATAGGGGTTCCAGCGGCGGCATCAATCAGGAGGAGACGGTGGCCCAGGCCACCCTGCTGGATGGTCCGCTGCCAGCCGATGTCGCTCACCGACCAGAAGAAGGGGGTAGGGTTGACTTCGTAGACGGTGACGCGGGAGTAAGCGTTCCATTTTTCATAGGCGCGCGGGGCTTCCTCCCCACCCGTCTTGCTGACGGAGATGGGAATCCAGCCATAGCGGGCATTCCCGGCGGCCAGCGTGGCCAGGGCCAGCGCGGCCAGGACTCCCCCGGCCCGTACCCGGCCCGGATTCCAGGCCAAGACCAGTCCGGCCAGCCCGGCGACGACGCCCGCCGTCAGCACCGCCCCGGCGCCGCCCAACGCCTCCAGGGCGGCGATGCTCGCCAGACAGCCCAGGGCCGCACCGGTCAGGTCCGCCCAGTAGAGCCGTCCCGCCTGCTCCGACCAGGCCGAGAGGGCCAGCGAGATAACGGCGCCGGAGAGGAAAAAGGGGACCGTCAGGTCCAGGTATATCAGCGCCAGCCAGACGACCTGCGACCAGGGCAACTCTGTCCAGTTCAATTCGGGGTGAAAGGGGATTTGCAGATAAAGAATAAAAACGATGGGGACGGAGAGGGCCAGGGTCAGCGCGCCAATGCCCAGAATGCGGTCGGCCCGACGGGCCAGTTGGGGGAAGAAGTAGAGCACCACTCCGGCGACCGCGCTTCCCGTCAGCGCCATAGAGACGGCTAGGAAGGCAAAGTGATACCATATGGTGACGGAGAAGACCCGGGTGAGGGTCACCTCCAGGATGAGAGTGCTCATGCTGGTGAAGAAGATGCCGAGAAGATGTCGTCGGTGCATAGGCGTGAAACGTGAGGGTGAACAGTCCTGGCGGCCTGCGCTACTGCGGCCTATAGCGCAGGCTGTTAGCCTGCAGAAGCAGGCCTGGCGGCCTGCGCTACATTCTTCTTGCCCACGCCAGCACCTCCTCCACACTCCGGGTGTTGAGGACGTGGGCAGAAGTCGCCCAGCCCCGCCGGGCCATGGCGACGCCGAAATGCAACAGCCGGAAGTCCTCCGGGTCGTGGGCATCCGAACTGAGGGCCAGAAGGACGCCCAACTCTATCGCCCGGCGAATCCCGATGTCGTTCAAGTCCAGCCGCCAGGGATGGGCGTTAATCTCCACCGCCTTGCCGGTCTCGGCGGCGACCCGCAGGACAGCCTCCAGGTCTACATCCGCGCCCTCCCGCTGGCCCAGCAGCCGCCCGGTGGGGTGAGCCAGGATGTCCACGTGGGGATGACGGAGTGCGGCAATGGCGCGGGCGGTGAACTGCTCCCGGGGCTGGCGCAGGCCACTGTGCAGCGCCGCCACCACCAGGTCCAACTCCGCCAGAACATCGTCGGGGAGGTCCAGGGAGCCGTCGGCGCGGACCTCTACCTCCACGCCCGCCAGGACGCGGAACGTGCCGCCCATGCGCCGATTGACCTCTTCTATCTCCGCGCGCTGGCGGCGCAGTTCCTCCGGCCCGGCCCCGTGGGCCACCCCCAGCCCCCGGGAGTGGTCGGAGACCAGGGCGTACTTCAGGCCCGCCGCGCGCGCTGCCTGGGCCATCTCCCAGAGGGAGGCCCGCCCATCGGAGAGGGTGGTGTGGAACTGGAAATCCCCCTGCAGGTCGGAAAGTTCCAGCAGGTCGGGGAGACGGCCCGCCAGCGCTGCCTCTATCTCCCCCCGGTCCTCCCGCAACTCCGGCGGGATGAGGGGGAGGGCCAGGGCCGCGTACACCTCCTCTTCAGTGGCACAGAGGATTTCCGTCCCGTCCTCCCGCTTGATGGCGTACTCGCTGAGGGAGAGGCCCCGGTCCTGAGCCAGGCCGCGCAGGCGGATGTTGTGGGCCTGACTGCCGGTGAAGTACTGGAGGGCCGTCCCCCAGCGGGCCGGGGGGAGCACCCGCAGGTCAGCCTGATAGCCGTCGCGGGTGCGGATGGAGGTCTTGGTGGTGCCGCTGAGGAGGACCTCCGCCACCTGGGGGAGGGAGCGGAAGCGCGCCATGACCGGCTCCGGGTCCTCCGCCGCCACCAGCAGGTCCAGGTCGCCTACCGTCTCCCGCATACGGCGGAGGCTCCCCGCCGGGGCCACCTGGACGACGCCGGGGAGTTCCCGCAGGGGCTCCAGGAGCGCGCGGGCCAGTTCCCAGGCCGTCCCCAGCGGAATCCGCCCGCCCCGGCGCTTCAGGGCCTCTATCCCCGCCAGCACCTTCTCTTCAGACCGGACGCCCATCCCCGGCAGGGAGCGCAGTTTGCCCGCCCGGGCCGCCTCCTCCAGCTCCGCGATGGAGGTGATGCCCAGTTGTTTCCAGAAGAGGGCCGCCTTACGGGGGCCGACGTCGGGGACCTGGAGCATGTCCACCACCCCTTCCGGGACCTGGGCGCGCAGTTTTTCGTAGGCCTCCAGGCGGCCCGTCCGCATCAGTTCGTCTATCTTCTCCGCCAGCGTCTTGCCGATGCCGGGGATGATCTCCAGTTCGCCAGCGCGCCAGATTTCTTCCAGGGGGCGGCTCAGGGCGGCGATGTTCTCGGCCGCGCGCCGGTAGGCCATAATCCGGTGGGGGTTCTCCCCCTGGATGTCCAGAATGTCGGCCATGCGGGCGAAAATGGCAGCAACCTCACGATTGTCCATATTCTCACCTCTGAGCCCTGGGGAAACCCGTTCTCCATCGGCTGGCGTTCAACACCGTCAACCCAACAATCTCTCCCTTCTGATACCGGATAATCCCGTTGTCGTCGGTCAGTTCCGCGTCATCCGCATGGCTTGGCTTCCGGAAATTCAGGTACAGGACATCCGCCTCTTCGCCGTAGGCTACCCAGATGCGCCGATGGGGAATCTCCATCAGTTGGGGCACAATGGTCAATACCTGCTTCACCTCTGCTACGGCCATATCTTGCGCCTCCTCCCAATCCAACTTCTCCGTCGGCCCAGGAAAGCGGTGATGACAAGACCATCCGTTACGGCCCCACCTCTATCCGGACGATGAGGATGCTGTGGGCCTCCACGCTGGCCTGGCCCGGGTCCAGCACCGGCAGCCGGTTCCCCGGCTCGCCCACCGGGTACATCCCCGTCCGCACCTGGTACTCCCCCGGCGGCGCATCCGATGGCAGGGCGACCTGATGGGGGTCCCAGAGCGGCATCTGGGGCACCCAGGTGTCGGTGGGGCGGGAGCCCCGCAGCGGCTCCACATCCTCCTGGGCGATCAGACGCCCGTCCGGACCGATGAGGTGGACGAAGACGACATAGCGGGTGGAAATCGTCGCCAGTGGACGCCAGCGCAGGGAGATAGCGAAGACTTCCCCGGGCCGGACGCGAGCCTGGAGGACCTCCGCCTGCTCCAAGACGACCAGGTTGCCCAGATTGGCTCCGATGGGGATAGGGACGGCCGTCCCGCCGCTGACGGTGAGGGTGACCACCGCACCGACCGGGATTTCGGTCTCCGGGGGCGGCTCCTGGGCCAGGACGGTACTGATGGGCTGGGTGCTCCAGACCACCTGCTCTGCCACCTGCAGGCCGGCCCGCTCCAGCGCTGCCCGGGCCTGGTCGGAGCGGACGTTCACCAGCACCGGGACTTTCACCGTCCCCGGCTCGCCAGCGATGAACAGCCGCACCTCCGACCCGGCGGGCACCCGCTGGCCTGCCGGTGGCTCCTGCCGGATGACTGTCCCCTTCGGCACGGCCGCGCCCTTCTGCTCCTCCAGCGTAAACCGCAGGCCCGCCGCCTCCAGGATGGGGCGGGCCTCCTCCCATTTCAGCCCCTGGACGTTGGGAACAGGGACCAGCGTCACCGTCGCCGTAGGGGTTGCCGGAGCGGGTGGGGAAACCCGCTCGGAGCGGGTCCAGGCCCGGTAGACCATCGCCCAGAGGGGGATCAGGCCGATCACCGCGACGACGGCCACCGTGCCCAGAAACCAGGTCAACCAGTCGGGGCCGGCCAGTGCAGGCACCGCCTCCACCACCGGAGGGATGGACGGCGACGAAGGAAGTTCAGGCTGGGGGGGAGCAGAAGGCCAGGGAGGCGAGGGGGCCTCTGCCCGGCCCGAAGCAGGAGGAGGGGGCGACGGTGGAAAGAACGCGGCATGGGCACCGGTCGCCTGGGCCATCCGGGTCCGGTACTCCTGCAACACCACCGCCAGTTGCTCCGCTGTCCGGTAGCGGGCCGCCGGCTCCTTCGCCAGCAGTTTGCGGACAATCCACTCCAGTTGCGGCGGGACCTGGGGGTTGTAGAGGGAAAGGGGCTGGGGCTCCTCCCGCAGATGCATCAGGGCCAGGGCGGTGGGCTTCTCTGCCCGGAACGGGGGGACACCCGCCAGCATCTCGTAGAGGACGACGCCGATGCTGTAGACGTCGGAGGCCGGTACCGGGCGCTCCCCGGCGGCCTGCTCGGGGGAGAAGTAGGTGGGACTCCCCCACACCACCTCCGGGTCGGTGAGGCCGGATTCGGAAAGGGCGCGCGCGATGCCGAAATCGGTCACCTTAACCATCCCCTCCGCCGTCACCAGGACATTCTGGGGCTTGATGTCGCAGTGGATGATGCCCATTTTGTGGGCATGCCCGACCCCGGCGGCAATCTGGTACGCGATGTCCACCGCCTGCTCCACGCTGAGCCGCCCCGTCCGGCGGATGAGCGATTTCAGGTCCTCGCCCTCCACGTATTCCATCACAATATAGTGCAGGTTCCCGTCCTGCCCCACATCGTAGACGGTGACCACGTTGGGATGGTCCAGGCGGGCAGCGGAGCGGGCCTCCCGCTGGAAACGGGCCAGAAAGGCGGGGTCGCCCGCGTAGGCCTCGCGCAGAATTTTGACCGCCACGGGGCGATGGAGCACCGTATCCACCCCCTTATAGACCACCGCCATCCCGCCGGAGCCCAGCAGTTCCACCAGCCGATACCTTCCGTTCAACAATGTCCCTTCCATA
>JASFBC010000083.1:0-4508 GCA_036172315.1 Anaerolineae bacterium
ACCGTCCCCGTGAAGGAGACGGTGAAGGTGCAAGTCACCGTTCCCGTCACCGTTCCCGCCCCCAAAGGTGCGGTGACCGTGCTGGGCGTGTGGGGCGGCTCCGAGTTTGAGGCCTTTGCGGCCGCCGTGGAGCCCTTTACCAAAGAGACGGGCATCGGTATGGCCTTTGAGACCTCCCGCGAGCAGGCCACGGTTCTGGTCACCCGGGTTCAGGCCGGCAATCCCCCGGACATCGCCATTCTCCCTCAGCCCGGTCTGCTGGTGGACCTGGCGAAGATGGGCGCGCTGGTCCCCCTGGAGAACATCGTGGATATGGACCAGTTGAAGAAGAACTACGCGCAGGCCTGGATTGACCTGGGTAGTTACGACGGCCACCTCTATGGGGTCTGGTTCAAGGGCGCACTGAAGAGCCTGGTCTGGTACAACCCCAAGGCCTTCCAGGAGAAAGGCTATCAGGTGCCTGCCACCTGGGACGAGATGATCGCCCTTTCGGACCGGATTGTGGCCGACGGCGGGACGCCCTGGTGCATCGGGCTGGAGAGCGGCGCGGCCAGCGGATGGCCCGGCACCGACTGGATTGAGGACATTATGCTCCGCACCGCCGGCCCCGAGGTGTATGATAAGTGGGTCAAGCACGAAATCCCCTGGACCGACCCAGCAGTGAAGCGGGCATGGGAACTCTTCGGTCAGATCGCCCGCAACGAGAAATACGTCTGGGGCGGCACCACGGGGGTTCTGAGCACTAACTTCGGCGATTCTCCGCGCCCCCTCTTTGAGACGCCTCCGGGTTGCTATATGCACCGTCAGGCCTCCTTCATCACCGGCTTCTTCCCCGAGGGCGTGAAGGCGGGGGAGGACTACGACGTCTTCGCCTTCCCGTCCATTGATCCCCAGTGGGGCGTTCCGGCGCTGGGCGCGGGCGACGTGGTAGTGATGCTCAACGACACCCCCGAGGCCCGGGCGTTCATCCAGTACCTGGCCTCGCCCACTCCGCATGAAATCTGGGCCGCCCGGGGCGGCTTCATCTCCCCGCACCGGGGGGTGAACCCCAGCGTGTATCCCGATGACCTGACCCGCAAGCAAGCCCAGATCCTGGCCGGCGCCGAGGTCTTCCGCTTTGACGGCTCCGACCTGATGCCGGCCGCCGTCGGCGCCGGGTCGTTCTGGACCGGCGTGATGGACTACGTCGGCGGGAAAGACCTGGACGCGGTGCTCCAGGCCATTGAGGCCAGCGCTAAAGACGCTTACAAGTAAGGCATAAAGCATGAGCGCCTCCCGCAGGCTTTGAGTCTGCGGGAGGCCCCCCTCACCGCCGGAGGGACATACGAGCGAGTTGCTTTCCCAGGTCCTCGCCACACTGGCCGCCATTCTTCTGGGAGTTGCAGGCGTTGCCGGCCTTTTTCTGGGGTTGGATTTCCTGGTCGGTCTCCTCCCCCAGCGCCTGCAGCCGAAAGTGCGCCCATGGCTCTACATCGGGCCCGCCCTCCTTATCCTCGGCTTCTACCTGGTCTACCCCGCTCTGCACACCCTCTATCTGAGTTTCCTGGACGCCCAATCGGAGCGGTTTGTGGGGCTCTGGAATTACCTCTGGACGCTCACCGCACCCGAAATGCACATCGCCTTCCGCAATAACCTCCTATGGATCGTTCTGATGACCACCCTCAGCGTCGGGCTGGGGCTGGTCATTGCCGTTCTGGTGGACCGGGTGCGCTATGAACCTATCGCCAAGTCCGCCATTTTCCTGCCCGTGGCGATCTCATTTGTGGGCGCCAGCGTCATCTGGCGCTTCGTCTATGCCTACAAACCAGCCAGCGTCCCCCAGATCGGTCTGCTGAACGCGGTCATCGTCGCCTTGGGCGGACGGCCAGTCGGCTGGCTGGTGGATACAGCGGTCAACAACTTCGCCCTTATCGCCGTCGGCGTCTGGCTGCAGACGGGCTTCTGCATGGTGATCCTCTCCGCCGCCCTCAAGGCTATCCCCCGGGAGATTCTGGAGGCAGCCCGGGTGGACGGCGCCAGCGAATGGCGCATCTTCTGGCAAATTACGGTACCGATGATCGGTTCCACCATCGCAGTGGTGGCGACAACGGTGATCATCAACGCGCTGAAGGCCTTTGACATCGTTTTCGTGATGACCAATGGCACGCGCGGGACCGAGGTCATCGCCAACCGGATGTACAAAGAGATGTTCTCATTCCTGAACTTCGGACGGGCCAGCGCCATTGCGGTCATCCTGCTGCTGGCTATCGTCCCGGTGATGGCGGCGAATATCCGCCGCTTCCAGGCCCAGGAGGAGATGCGATGAACGCCCTGCGCCGAATCTCCGCCCGATTGCTCCTCCACCTGGCCGTTATCGGCATCTCCCTCCTCTGGCTGTTGCCGACGGTCGGCCTGCTGGTCAGTTCCTTCCGGCCCAAAGACGCTGTCTTCGCTACCGGCTGGTGGACCGTCCTCCGGCTTCCCCTGGACCTCTCCCCGTTCCGGCTGGATAACTACATCCAAGTTCTGACCGCGCAGGGGTTGGCGCGGGCGTTTCTGAACAGCCTGAGCATCGTGATCCCGTCTACCGTCATCCCCATCACCATCGCGGCCTTCGCCGGATACGCCTTCGCCTGGATGAACTTCCCGGGCCGTCAGGTGCTCTTCGTCATTGTGGTCGGACTGCTGGTGGTCCCGCTTCAGATGACGCTTATCCCCCTTCTGCGTATCTACAACCGCGTGGGGTTATCGGGGACCCTTTTGGGCATCTGGCTAGCCCATACCGGCTACGGCCTCCCTTTTGCAGTGTATCTCCTGCGCAACTTCTTCGGTTCATTGCCGAAAGACCTCTTTGAGGCGGCCTATCTGGACGGCGCCTCGCCGCTCACCGCCTTCACCCGCCTGGCGCTGCCGCTTTCGGTTCCGTCGCTGGCGTCGCTGGCCATCTTCCAGTTCATCTGGGTCTGGAACGACCTGCTGGTCGCACTCATCTACCTGGGCGGGACGGAGAAGGTGGCCCCGCTGACACTGCGGCTCTCTGCGATGGTCCAGTCGCTGGGACAGGACTGGCACCTGCTGACGGCGGCGGCTTTTATCTCTATGGCCGTTCCTCTACTGGTCTTCTTCACCCTCCAGCGCTACTTCGTCCGGGGCATCCTGGCCGGATCCGTCAAGGGATAAAAGGAGGCGACTTTGCTACCACAGGTCCCTGTTTCCGAAAAACGGCTGGACGACTACCGCCCCATTGTAGGGGAGGAGGTTGTTGCCGAAATTCGCGCCCTCGCGGAGCCGCTGCGGGGCGCGCGCGTGGTGCATATCAACGCCACCGCCTACGGGGGCGGAGTGGCGGAAATCCTCCAGACGCTGGTCCCGCTGATGCGGGACGTGGGCCTGGATGCCCACTGGCAGGTCATTGAGGGCGCGGATGAGTTCTTCAACGTCACCAAAGCCTGTCACAACGGCCTGCAGGGGATGGACATCCCCTTCACCGAGGAGATGAAGGCTATCTGGCAGCGGTACAACGAAGCCAACGCCCGCCGTCTGGAGGGGGAATATGACTTCATTGTTGTCCACGACCCCCAACCCGCCGGACTTCTCCACTATCATGGCCGCGCGGGCGGGAAGCACTGGGTCTGGCGTTGCCATATAGATACCTCCCAGCCTAACCCGGCCTACTGGGAGTTCTTTGTCCCCTACATCTCCCAGTACGACGCCGCTATCTTCACCATGCGGGAGTACGTGGGGCCGGGGGTCTCTTTCCGGCATCTGGCCATTATGCCGCCGACCATTGACCCCCTCTCCCCCAAGAACGCCCCGATGAGTTCAGAAGAGGCCCGGCAGAGGGTGGCCCGGTTCGGGGTGGACGTTCGCCGTCCCATCATCGTCCAGGTGAGCCGGTTTGATCCCTGGAAGGACCCACTGGGGGTGATAGACGCGTACTGGCTGGTCAAGCGGGAGATGCCCGGGGTGCAACTGGCACTGGTGGGCTCCATGGCGGCGGACGACCCGGAGGGGTGGATCTATCTGGACCGGACCATCCGCCACGCTGGGGAGGACTATGACATCTTCATCCTCCACAATTTTCACGGCGTAGGGAACCGAGAGGTCAACGCGTTCCAGACCGCCGCCGACGTTGTGGTGCAGAAGTCGCTGCGGGAAGGATTCGGATTGGTGGTAGCGGAGGCGCTCTGGAAGGGGAAGCCGGTGGTGGGCGGCAGGGTGGGGTGAGGACGCAGTGGCAAGTCCTGCTCCTACAACTGGCCGAATAGCCGCAGGTAATCGGCCAAGTAGCGGGTGATGAGGAAGTGCCGCCGGACATGCTCGCGGCCCGCCGCGCCCATCCGTCGGGCCTCCTCCGGATGACGGAGCAGGTGGAGAATCCGGTTGGCGCACTCCTCCACACTGTTCACCAGGAACCCCGTCTCCCCATCTATTACCTGCAGCGGGATGCCCCCCACGTTCCCCCTACCTCACCCCCGCCCTCACTACCGTCCATGTCCCGGCTTTCGGCCTGGGCTGGAGCGCCCCTG
>JASFBC010000084.1:0-9277 GCA_036172315.1 Anaerolineae bacterium
CAGGCTAACAGCCTGCGCTACAGGCTAACAGCCTGCGCTACAGGCTAACAGCCTGCGCTACAGGCTAACAGCCTGCGCTACCGGGCGAAGATTGAAGCAATCGGGCAATCTCCGCCAGGTTGAGCCGGGAGGTCAGGTCCAGACTCAGCGGCGTCACCGCGACCACCCGGTCCACCACCAGCGCGTAAATGTCGCTATCCGGCTCCAGGCCCCCAACGTCCCACGCGGCCTCATAGTCCATCCGTCCCGGTTGGGAGAGGTCGCTCCGCCGGGGCGGAACCGGACGGAAGTAAGTCCGGCGGGATTGCCGGGTCAGCCGCCAGGGGGTTTGGGGGGTGGCACAATCAGGGACGTCCACTTTGAGGACGTCTACGTCAAAGGGGAGCGCCGCTGTCAGCATTCGGCGGGCGAAGAACCGGGTGAAGTGAGCCGCAACGGTAAAATCCACCTCGTCGGAAAGATTCACGTGGACCTCTTTGGGGGCCTGCCGGGAGACGGCCAGGGCCGGGACGCCGCAGGAGGCACCCTGGAGCGCCGCGCCGACCGTGCCGGAGCAGGTCACGTCCGCCCCGGGGTTCTCCCCGTAGTTAATTCCCACCACCAGCAGGTCCGGCGGGCGAGGGGCCAGTTCCAGGAGCGCGTGCAGCACCACCTGGGCGGGGGAACCGTCCACCGCAAACGCCGGTACCGATTCTCCCTCCACCTCCAGCGTTCGGGGGACGATGGCGCCGGTGGTCTCCCGGGGGAACGAGCGGCCCGCGCCCGACCACTGGCGAGTGGGCGCAACGACCAGTACATCCCCCAGTCCCCGGACGGCCCGGACTGCCGCTCGCAATCCGGGCGAATCAATCCCATCATCGTTGGTGACCAGAATCAGCGGCATCCCGGGGTCAGTGTCAGTAGTCTGTGATCAACACTGGCATTTTCAACATTCCGTAGTATAATCCAAAAGAAGTCTAAAGGCAAGGCAGGCAAATGAGGAAAGTAGGAGCGTCGTTCACCCTAATCATCGTCCTGGCCATCACCGCTCTCGCCGTGCGGGAACTGGTCATGCCTGTGATCCCGATAAGTCCGGTCCCGACGGCAACGATTGTGCTGCCCCACGACAACCCGCACCCACCGTCCCCTTCTCCGTCACCGACGGCAACCCCTTCCCCGACGCCCATGCCGACCCCGACGCCGGTGCCGACGCCCACCCCCACGATGACCCCGCCGTCCCCATCGGCCCTCTCCCACGCGACGCCGATTTACGAACTGCCGGTCAGCAACATGCTGCCGATCAGCCTGCCCGTCCCCACGCCGATGCCCCTCGTCCCCCTGCCCGAGGGGGTGATAAACGTTCTCCTGCTGGGGCTGGATGCCGAGGACGGCGGACGGACCGATGTAATGATTGTGGCCAGTATCCATCCGGATGTCCCCTCGGTGAGTATGCTCTCCATCCCCCGGGACTATTATGCTTGGATTCCCGGGTACGGCTTCGGGAAGATCAACACCGCCATCAACCGGGGGAAGGATTACCCCGGCGGGCGGATGGCGCTGGTCAAGGCGACGGTGGAGTACAATTTCGGCATCCCTATCCACTATTATGCGATGGTGGACTTTGCGGGCTTCGTCCGCATTGTGGACGCGCTGGGTGGGGTGGACGTGCCGGTGGAGTGCGAATTCCACGACACTTTCCCCGACCCCGCCCATCCGGAGCAAGGTATAGATATAGACCTCTACCCAGGCATCCAGCACCTGGACGGTCAGCAGGCACTCTGGTATGTCCGTTCCCGATGGTCCACCAGCGACTATGATCGCAGCCGGCGGCAGCACCAGGTCCTGCGGGCCCTCTACCGGCAGGCGCTGAGCGGAGGGGTGCTGACGCGCATCCCGGACCTCTGGGATGCCCTCCGCCAGACGGTGGAGACCGACCTGGGGCTGAAGGAGATGGTTTACCTGGGGTGGCTGGGGACCCGCCTGGACTGGGCCAATGTGAAGAGTCGCTTCATAACCCCGCCTTATGTGGAGCACTGGACTGACCCCAACGGTGCGTATGGGCTTCTGCCGGTCCCGGGTGCGCTGGAGCCGCTGATTGCGGAGGCGCTGCAGCCCCCGGCGACCGGGCGGGCGCGCCAATCCCCCTTCCGGGTGGAGATCTGGGACGGGACGGGACGGCCGGGGATGGCGGCGGTGGCGGCGGAGCGGCTGCGCTGGGAGGGCTTCCTGGTGACGGGGATTATGGCTACCGAGCCGGTCTCCCGAACCCGCGTGGTGGATTTCACCGCCACCGCCAAAGGCTCCCCCCTCTGGCTGCTCACCCGTCTCTACGGCCTCAAGCCGGAGGACATAGAGAAGCAACCGGGGGCGGGCGGCGAGGTAGATTTCCGGGTGATTCTGGGGACGAACTACGATTCCTGTATCCGGCCGGGGGCGATTCAGTACGTTCCGGCGCCCACGCCGACGCCGACCCCGACGCCCGGGCCTTGAAGGCAGACCATAGACGATAGACCACAGACGATAGACCCCAGCGGTCCGTCGTCTGTCGCCAGTAGTCCATCGTCCGGGGTCAGTGGTCAATGAGAGAGAGGGATATACTCTGGACTCCATGGCGCATGGCCTACCTGCGGGGTGAGCAGCCACTGCCGCAGGAGTGCCTGTTCTGTCTGAAGCCCTGCCAGGCGGACGAAGAGGCGCACATCGTCTATCGGGGGCGCCTCTGCTATGTTGTCCTCAACCGCTTCCCGTACAACAACGGCCATCTGATGGTGGTCCCTTACGTCCATGTCCCCTCGCTGGAGGACCTGGACGGGCCGACGCTGGCGGAGTGGATGGCACTGACACAGACCAGCCTGCGGGTGTTGCAGGAGGCGTATCACCCGCAGGGGTTCAACGTGGGGCTGAACATCGGGATAGCCGCCGGAGCGGGGGTGGCGGATCACATCCATCTCCATATCGTTCCCCGGTGGAG
Organism: Anaerolineae bacterium; assembly: GCA_036172315.1. GTDB lineage: Bacteria > Chloroflexota > Anaerolineae > B4-G1 > DUEL01 > SpSt-77. Next base: position 2,951 of record JASFBC010000084.1, read on the forward strand.
TGGGGACACCAATTACATGAGCGTTGTTGGCCAAACCCGCACCATTCCGGAGTGGCTGGACGACACGTACCGGCGGCTGCGCCCGCTATTCGAAAAATACGCGTTGCGGGAATGAAGCAGGACGGCATTGCCATCAAAGGCACCCGCCAGGGGCTGTTGATCACCCTGGGGGAAGGCCCCTGGGAAGCCCAGGTGGACGCCCTGGCCCGACGACTGGAGAAAGGGGTCGCCTTCTTCCGGGGCGGGCGCGCCGCCCTGGATGTGGGCCCCCGGCCGCTGGACGAGGCCCGGATTCGCCAGGTGCAGGACCTGCTGGCCCGATACGAGGTGGACCTGTGGGCCGTGCAGAGCACGGCGGACGCCACCATACTGGCCGCAGTGCGATTGGGCCTATCTCCCATTCTGGGTCCGGAAGAAGCCGTCGGAGGAGGAGAACCTCAGCGGAATGGAGAAGAATCTCCGGCTTCTGCCGCCAGCGGACTGGTGGTGGAACGGACCGTCCGCTCCGGCCAGCGCATTGAGCATCCCGGCGACATCATCGTCATCGGCGACGTCCATGCTGGGGCAGAGATTATTGCCGGTCGTCACGTCGTTGTCTGGGGGAAACTGCACGGTGTGGTGCACGCCGGGGCCCTAGGGGACGAGAGCGCCGTCGTCTGCGCGCTGGACCTGGCCCCGACGCAACTCCGCATTGCCGACCACATCGCCCGCACGCCGGAGGAGCGCCGCCGTCGGCCCGTGCCGGAAATGGCCCGCGTCCACAAGGGACGCATAGAGGCCGTTCCCTGGCCCCATCGGTAAGGAGGTGGAATGAGTGCCCGAGTGGTGACCATTACTTCGGGGAAAGGCGGAGTCGGCAAGACCACTGTCACCGCCAACCTGGGGGTCGCGCTGGCTATGCGCGGCCAGCGGGTGGTGACTATAGACGCGGACATCGGCCTGCGCAACCTGGATGTGATGCTGGGTCTGGAGAACCGCATCGTCTACGACCTGGTGGACGTGGTGGAAGGGCGGTGCCGGCTGCGGCAGGCGCTGGTACGGGATAAACGGTTGCAGGAACTCTACCTGCTCCCCGCCGCCCAGACCCGCGATAAGAGCGCTGTGCGCGCGGAGGATATGGTCCGCATCTGCAATGAACTGCGAGAGTCCTTTGACTTCCTGCTGGTGGACTCTCCGGCAGGGATTGAGCAGGGGTTCCGCAACGCCGTCGCGCCCGCCGACGAAGTGCTCATCGTGACCAACCCGGAAGTGGCGGCGGTGCGGGATGCCGACCGGGTCATCGGCCTGATAGAAGCGGAGGGGAAAGGCCCTGCCCGCCTCATCATCAACCGACTGAAACCGGAACTGGTCCGGCGGGGAGATATGCTGGATACATCGGCGGTCATAGAACTGCTGGCCATAGACCTGATCGGCATCATTCCGGAGGACGAGGCCGTCATTATGGCCGCCAATACGGGCCGGCCCGTCGCCTTTACGGACAACAGTCCGGCCGGCCGGGCGTTTCACCACATCGCCCGACGGCTGATGGGCGAAGAGGTCCCCTTCGCTCCGCTCAAAGAGCCGGGCCTCCTGGAGCGTCTCTTCCGCTGGATGCGCGCCGAGGGAGAGGAATAACGATGAAACTCCTGGACCGTCTGCTCCATCATCAAGAACCACCCAGCGGCGAAATTGCCCGCGAACGTCTGCGCCTGGTGCTGGCCCACGACCGGGCCAATATCTCCCCTGGCCTGTTAGAGGTCCTGAAGGACGAAATCATCGCCGTTATCTCCCGGCATGTGCCCATAGACCCGGACGGGGTGCAGGTGACCTACACGGAAGGCCCGCGCGTCAACCGGCTGGTAGCCGACATCCCCCTGCGGACAGAGCGGAGAGTACGCCGGTAGATCAGACCATCAGGCCTGCCCGCAGCACAGGCCGCCAGGTCTGCCCGCAGGCTAACAGCCTACGCCACAGTAACACAGGCCTGCTGATAACCCGATTCCCTTATGCGACCGATTCAACCCTGGCGACAGTTTGATTTTCTGCTTCTGGTCGTAATGTTGCTGCTGGTGGCGCTGGGCGTGGTGATGATCCGCAGCGCCACCACCAACACCCCCGACCTGGCCGATTTGTGGCGGCGTCAGGCGAACTTCACCATCATCGGCCTGGCGCTTTTCCTCCTGGTGGCCGCCGCCCCCTACACCTGGTGGCGTCCGGTCTGGTGGCTGGGCTATCTGGTGGCCCTGGGGCTTCTGGTCCTGGTCCTCTTCATCGGTCGGAGTGAAATTGGCGACGTCCGGCGCTGGTTCTACGTCGGCTCCTTCCGCTTTCAGCCCTCGTTCCCGGCGATGCTCCTCCAGGTGATCACGGTGGCGGCTATTCTGAACTCCCGGTTTCGCTTGAAGCGTCGCGGGCCGGGAGACGAAGAGCCGGAGGACGCGCCGCCGGGGCTCATCCCCTACGTCCTCTCTGGTCTCCTGACGCTGATGGTCGCCGCACTGGTCTTTCGGGAACCCGATCTGAGCACAGCGTTCATTTACATCGCGGCCTGGATGGTGATGGCTTTCGTTTCTGGAGTGCGCCTCCTGTATCTCATTGGTACGGGGCTGCTGACGGCAGCCGGGATGGTCCCTTTCTGGCAATTGATGAAAGAGTATCAGCGGCAGCGGCTGCTGGTCTTTCTCCATCCCGAGCGGGACCCCGGCGCGCTCTACAACATCCATCAGGCACTGATCAGCATTGGCTCCGGCGGGCTGTGGGGACAGGGCTACGGCGCAGGCAGCCAGAGCCAGTTACACTTCCTGCGGGTCCGCCACACCGACTTTATCTTCTCCGTTATCGGGGAAGAACTGGGCTTCATCGGGACGATGCTGGTCTTCTTTCTGTTCATCCTCATTGCCTGGCGGTTGCTGCGGGCCGCTGTTCTGGCGCCTGATCGGTTCGGGCGGCTACTGGTAGTCGGGGTGGGGGCTATCCTTTACGTCCCGCTTCTGGTCAACGTGGGAATGAATATCGGGCTTCTGCCTGTGACCGGCCTGCCGCTTCCCTTCATCAGTTATGGTGGCACGGCACTGGTAACGTACATAACCGCGCTGGGGCTGGTAGAGAGTGTCGTCATGCGCCATCGGGAAAAGTGGTGAAATGATGTTTCTGGACATCGGTGAGAATGCTGCCGGTGGTCCCAATGATTAGGGGTCTGCTGGCGCTTTCCGGCGCGCGACAAGGAACCGGGAGCCAATGAGGTTTTGCCGTCTCAAAGAGTAAAGAAAAAGGCACAGTCGCCCCTCAGGCCAAAGCCCTGGCATCCACCGGGTCAACGGCATCCATTCGGAAGTTGCAAGGGGGGCTACGCTTTATGGCGCAGGGAGCGCTTCACCACGGCTTCAGGTCTATCCGGGCGAGATTGTCGGAGTAGCCGGGGTCTCTGGCAACGGGCAGAGGGAGTTGGGCGACGGGATTCTGGGGATGATTCCGTGCATGCGGGGACGAAAAATCCTCTTCGGAGAAGATGTAACCCAATCGTAAGCGTAGCCGCCGTTGGGCAAGGGCTGCACGTTCCTGACCTCCTGCAGGCTGGGCCAGATTTCCGGCAGGTTTTCCGGCTTTGCCATGAAGGCGAAAACCTGCTCTACCGGAGCATTGATCAAGATGGTTTTCTCAATCTTCGCTATGGTTCGTTTCCCTCCTCTGCGTTACGGTTGGAAATGGGGCCTGGTGCGAGGGAAGGGTCAGCCATGACCACCAGGCCCCCCTTAGCCGTTGGGGACGTGGCCTACCCGTTAGGGATAGTTGCGCAGCACCAGCGGCAGGTAGACGCGGTACTGCGCCGCCGCGCCGCCCCAAAAGCCGCCGGCCAGGGTGAAGGCACCGCCGGTCATTGCCCCGGCGTCCGCCTGGCCGATGGTCCCGCCCAATGAGTAGCCGCCGCCCGTGCTGAAGGTATACCCCCCGCCGTCTATGGTGTTCCAGGTCAGGTCGTAGCCGCCGCCCGATTGGGCCAGGGCGATGGAGGCCAGCAGCGAGAGCAGGGCGATGAGAAGTGAAACGTGAAGCGTAAAACGTAAACGGCTCATCGCGCGCCCCCGTTCCGCTTGCGCTGAACCACCAGCGCCCCGGCCACCAGCGCCAGCCCCAGGCCGACCCACGCGCCCGACAGGATGCCTGTGGGCCGGGCCGCGCCGACCCCGGCGTTGGCTTCCAGCGCCGCCACCCGCACCTCCAGGGCGTCTATCTGCGCCTGCTGGGCACCGTTCTGCGCCTCCAGCGCTGCGACGCGCCCCTCCAGTTCGGCGATGCGGGCGTCCTTCTCCTGGGAGAGTTGATACAGCCCCTGGATGGCGGCCAGCGCCACGCCGTCGGCGTCTACGGTGCTGATGTGGGTGTCGTCCTCGCCCACCCCGAAGGCAGCGTAAAAGTCCTGCGCCACCGGCCCGATGTGGCGGATGGCGGGGTCCTGGCTGCGGTAGTTCCAGGTCTGGATGGGGATGGCGGCCAGGCGGTCCAGGATCTCGCGGCCGTCCACGGGGGCAAAGTTCTCCTTCGCCGCACGGTCGCTGACCGAGGACCAGGCGTTGCCGCCGGTGGGGAGCAGCACCCCGGCGCTGTGGTCCGCCGTGGTCCAGATATAGAAGGCGTTGGTGACGCGGAAGACAAAGCGGTTATCGTTGACGCAGGGCTCGTCGGCGTCGGTGGCGTCGGCCAGGACGAAGCAGCCCGGTTTATAGGCTTTGGCCCGCCGCCCGGCGGCGAAACTGTAGTCGCCCTGGGCGATGTTGCCCCGGCCCCCTGGGACGGTGGCGTAGGAGCCGCTGGCGGTGTTCCCCGCGCCCCCGCCGACGGTAGCTCTGTCGCCGCTGGCGGTGTTGTACTCGCCCCCGCCGACGGTGGCGTAGGAGCCGCTGGCGGCGTTGCTGTCGCCCCCGCCGACGGTGGAGATACCGCCGCTGGCGGTGTTGCCATAGCCCCCGCCGACGGTGGCCCAGTCGCCGCTGGCGGTGTTGACATAGCCCCCGCCGACGGTGGCGTAGGTGCCGCTGGCGGTGTTGTTCCAACCGCCGCCAACAGTCGTAGAGGCTCCACTTGCTTCGTTAGAGTAGCCTCCGCCGACGGTGGCGACGGAACTGCTGGCGGTGTTGCCATAGCCTCCGCCGACGGTGGCGTAGAGTCGATCGCTCGTCGTGCCGGCATTATCGCCCGCCCGGTTGTTGAGTCCACCCCCTACCGTGCCATAGTCATCGGTCACGCGGTTGACGTTGCCGCTTGACCCGCCGCCGCCAATTGTGGCGCCGTAAACGCCGCTCGTCACGCTGTTGCCGCTGTAGCCGCCGATGAGGTTGGGGCTGGCCGCCATACGCTTTACGCCTCACGTTTTACGGCATCTCCTGCCACGTCCCTGAGGCCGTATCCCACCCGGCGGCCCGGATCACTCGCCCGTCCAGCCGCCGCACATAGAAGGGGACACCGATGGACTCGGCGATCTGCATCTGCCACTGGGTGTTGAACCCCTGCTCGGGCGCAGTGGCCCAACCCAGTCGCTCCCGCACACTGCTGTTGGTGCGCCAGAGTTCGCCAAAACCCCGGATCGGCTGGTACCGCCCTGGTGGGGGGACGATGGACGGGTCGCTCTCCGGCTCGCCCTCCTCAAAAGTATCCGGATACTTCTCAAAGCGCCCGTCGTCATAGAAAACGAGAATGAGGTCCCGATATACCATAGATTCGGTGCGCACCCCCTGCAGCCAGATCATGCGGCCATGCTCAAAGGGCTCCTCAGCGGCCCAGGTGGTGCTGGCTTCATATGCCGGGCAGATCCGCTCAGTGGTGGCAAAGAAGTAGGAGTACTGGCAGGCCCAGGGAACCACGGCGGTGGCTTCCACTGTATTGCCCGCCGCATCCCGGGCCACCAGCCTCATCACGGGGTCGCGGTAGTAGGTCATCCCGATGTCTACCGTCCGGGTGCCCTCGCCGGGCGGCGTTGCTTCCCAGTACGGGGGGAAGCGCATCTGCGTGCCGCTCCAGATGCCCGCGCTTGTCGCGCCCGTCGTCCGCCAAGAAAACCGGATCCGCTTCCCCGCCGGGGGCAGGTCCTGCACCACCCCGGCAGTGAAGGAGAGAATCGCCAGCCCGGACGGCGGGGCGGTGATGGTGGCGGTAGGGGTGGGGGTAGGAGTGCCCGGCACCACAATCTGGACCCAGATGACGGCGCCGAAGCGGGTGCCGTCGGGGGCCTGGAACTGATAGTTGGCCCGGTAGGTGCCCGGCGCCGCCGGCGCGACCAGGCTCACGCTCACATCGGTCTGCGCGCCCGATGCCAGCGCGGGCACGTCCACCGCCGGAGGGCCGCCCAGCGGG
>JASFBC010000085.1:0-19078 GCA_036172315.1 Anaerolineae bacterium
GGAAGCCGAATCGTTACGCGCTCTCTATCCTTGTATCCCCTATCCTCGTACCCCCGCCGCCCCTTTGTGAAATCTTACACATCCAGATTCTGCACTTCTTTCGCGTGGGTCTGGATGAAACGACGGCGGGGAAGCACAGCGTCCCCCATCAGCATGGTGAAAATGCGGTCGGCCTCCGCCGCGTCCTCTATGGTCACCTGGAGGAGCGTCCGCCGGGCCGGGTCCATCGTCGTCTCCCACAATTGCTCCGGATTCATCTCCCCCAGCCCTTTGTACCGCTGGACGGTGGCTTTATCTCCCAGTTTCTTGAGCAACCGGTCCTTCTCCTCGTCCGAATACGCGTAGTACACCTCTTTGGCTGTGGCGATGCGATAGAGGGGCGGCTGGGCAATGAAAAGATGACCCTCTTCAATGAGGGGCTGCATATAGCGGTAGAAGAAGGTGAGCAGGAGGGTACGGATGTGGGCTCCATCCACGTCGGCATCGCACATAAGGATTATGCGGTTGTATCGCAGGCTCTCCAGATTAAACTGATCCCCGATCCCTGTCCCCAGCGCAGAGATGAGGGCCTGGATCTCCTTGCTGGAGAGCACTTTGTTAATGCTGGCCCGTTCGGTGTTGAGGATTTTCCCCCGCAGGGGGAGGATGGCCTGGAAGTGACGGTCGCGGCCCTGCTTGGCGCTCCCGCCGGCGCTATCCCCCTCCACGATGAACAACTCCGTCCGCTTCGGGTCCCGCTCCGAGCAATCGGCCAGTTTTCCCGGAAGGGTGGTGCTTTCCAGGACGGACTTGCGGATGACCAGGTCGCGGGCCTGGCGGGCCGCCGCCCGCGCGCGGGAGGAGGTCAGGCATTTCTCTACAATCCGCCGCGCCGACGCGGAATCCCGTTCCAGAAACTCCATAAACGCCTCGGCGACCACCGATTCCACGATGGCCTTCACCTCGGCGTTCATCAGTTTCACCTTCGTCTGGGACTCAAACTGAGGGTCAGGGTGCTTGACGCTGACGACGGCTGTGAGCCCCTCCCGGACATCGTCGCCGGAGAAGTTGGGGTCTTTCTCCTTCAGCAAGCCCGCCTTGCGGGCATAGTCGTTGATGGTGCGGGTGAGGGCGGCGCGGAGCCCCGTCAGATGGGTCCCCCCGTCCACAGTGTGGATGGTATTGGCAAAGGGGTAGACGGACTCGGTGTAGGAGTCGGTGTACTGGATGGCGACCTCTACCCCGATGCCGTCCACCTCCTTCTCCACATAGACGGGCGGATGAAGGGGCTCTCGGTTGCGGTTCAGGTACCGGACGAAGGAGAGGACGCCACCCTCAAAGTAGAACGTCATCCGGCGGGGGAAGTCGGCGGGCCGCTCGTCTATCAGCCGGATGGTGACTCCTCGGGTGACGAAAGCCATTTCGCGCATCCGCTGGGCCAGGATGTCAAACTGATAGTCCACGTCCTTGAAGATGGTGGGGTCAAAGCGGAAAGTGACGGTGGTACCTCGCCGGTTGGCCTTGCCCAGGGTTTCCACCGGGGTGACCGGGACGCCCTGTTCGTACCGCTGGCGGTAGCGGAGGCCATCCCGGGGGTTATCCACCACCACCTCCAGCCATTCAGAGAGGGCATTGACGGCGGAGACGCCGACGCCGTGGAGGCCGCCGGAGACTTTATAGCCCCTGCCGCCGAACTTGGCCCCTGCGTGGAGGGTGGTCATAACCAGTTGCAGGGTGGAGATTTTCTTTTCGGGATGGGGCTCCGTGGGAATGCCCCGTCCGTTGTCCCGAACGGTCACGCTCTGGTCCTTGTGGATGACAACCTCAATTTCATCGCAGGCGCCGGCCAGCGCCTCGTCTATGGAGTTATCCACCACCTCATATACCAGATGGTGCAGGCCGCGCAGGTCCGTCCCGCCTACATACATTCCGGGTCGGCGTCGGACAGCCTCCAGCCCCTCCAGCACCTGGACGTCGGCCGCTTCATAGGTCAGCACATCGTTCCCTTTTTTTGACATACTCGTCTCCTCCTGCGGCCTCATTTTACCACAGGTTGCGGAAGAGGCCAAAATGGGGTGGGCATCTTATGGCTTTTGTGGTATACTAACGGGGGGTAGTTTTGTCCTCACTCCTCCTGGTGGCGAAGCCGCCGGAGGCGAGAGAAGAGGCAGGGAGTTACCTGCCCGCCCGATTGCCGACCGGGGCAACGGGTTCGTTAGACCACAGACGATGGTGGTCAGTGGTCCGTCGTCCATCCCGAACGGACGGTACAGGCCATCCGGAGGCCAAAGGCCCGGGAAGGGGGACTTTCAGCCAGCATTGAATGGTTACGCGCGGCAATTCTTACTCCGGGGGAATGGCGGCCGGGTTGGAAGGGAGAGGAGGGGACCTTGGACAAAATCCGGGTGCTGATCGTGGACGATCATCCCTTTTTCCGGGAAGGGTTGCGCCGAGTCATTGTGGCAGAGGGGGACCTGGAAGTCGTCGGCGAAGCCTCGGATGGAGAGGAAGCGATAGAGCGGGTGGATCGCCTGTTGCCCGACATCATTGTGATGGATGTCAGTCTGCCCCGTATGAACGGCCTGGAGGCCACGCGCCGGATCAGAGATGCCCATCCAGAAGTCGGCGTGGTGATCCTCACCGCTTACGATGACGAAGAGCAGGTCTACCACGCCGTTCGGGCGGGGGCATCTGCGTATCATTCCAAAGATGTCACGCCTCAAGAACTGGTGAGCACAATTCGCCACGTCCACACGGGCCGCTACGTGCTGCGTCAGGTGGTGTTGAGTACCGAACGGGAATTGGGGCGGTGGCTGCGGGACCGGTACCGACAGTTCGGCAGCGATGTGCTGGCCGACGAGCAGTATCTGGCTCCCCTCTCCAGTCGGGAGATGGAGGTACTGCGCCTGATGGTAGCCGGGATGAGCAATAAAGAGATCGCCTACCGCCTGGGCATCAGCCATCAGACGGTGAAGAATCATGTCACAGCGATTCTCAACAAACTGGGCGTCGCCGACCGAACCCAGGCTACCGTCTATGCCCTGCGGCATGGGTGGATTCCCCTGAGGCCTTCTGACCAGTGCCAGAGTTAACCTCCTCCACGGTTGCCGTTGCGTTTCAACCCCTGGGTAAAAGAGGGACGGTCCCGGCCGGTATTTCGGTACTGGAAGCGGCCCGGCGGCTGGGCGTGGGCCTCAGCGGGGTCTGCGGCGGCCTGGGTGTCTGCGGGACCTGCCGGGTGGTGGTTTCTCCGGAGTATCGGGACGCGCTCTCCCCTGTTTCGGATACGGAGCGGGAGCGGCTGGGCGAGGCGGAACTGGAGCGTGGGGTCCGGCTGGCCTGCCGGGCCTTCATCCGGCGAGCCCTCCACGTCTTCGTCCCGCCGGAGTCTCTGACGGCCAGCCAGCGCACTCAGGTGGAGGGCCGCCGGACACCGGTGCGGATAGACCCTGTCGTCGTCCCTGCCGACCTCTATCTCTCCCCTCCCACCCTCTCCGACCCGCGCAGCGACGCGGAGCGCATCCGGGATGGCCTGGGCCGCCCGGTCCGACTGGACCTGGAAGTCCTGCGCCGCGCCCCCCCATCTCTGAGAGAATGGGGGTGGGCCGCCCGGGCCGTCCTGCGGGGGGATGAGGTGGTGGCTCTCCTGCCTCCCGGCACCTCGCTGATCGGCGTGGCGGTAGACCTGGGGACGACGAAACTGGCCGGGTATCTCCTGAATCTGGAGACGGGGGAGACCCTGGCCAGCGTTGGGGCCATGAATCCCCAACTGGCCTACGGGGAAGATGTGATGGCCCGTATCACGTACGCGCTGCAGGAGCCGGAAGGGGCGGATCGCCTCCAGCGGGCAGCGGCCGAGGGGCTCTCTCAACTGGTAAGGGACCTTTGTACTCAGGCTGGCGTTCAACCCGAGCACGTGGTGGAAGCGGTGGTCGTGGGCAATACGGCCATGCACCATCTCTTCCTGGGGCTTCCGGTTCGTCCGCTGGGGCTGGCCCCCTACGTACCGGTGGAGAGCGCTCCCTTGGATGTCCGAGCCCGGGAGGTCGGACTCCCCCTGGCACCGGGGGCGATGGTTCACGTCCTGCCCAACGTGGCCGGATTCGTCGGCGCGGACCATGTGGCGGCCCTGCTGGCAACCCGGATGGATGAGGCAGATTGCCCGACGCTCCTGCTGGACATCGGTACCAATACGGAGATCGGCCTTTCCGCTGGGGGAAGCCTGTTCTCCTGCTCCGCCGCATCTGGCCCGGCCTTTGAGGGCGCCCACATCCGCTTCGGGATGCGCGCAGCACCTGGAGCCGTGGAGCGGGTACGCATCATTGAGGGGCAGGTGTACTGGGAGACGGTGGAGGGAACTCCTCCCGTAGGCATCTGCGGCTCCGGCATTCTGGACGCGGTCGCCGAGTTACGCCACGCGGGCTTCCTGAACGGACGCGGTGGCTGGACGGAAGGGATCCGGCCGGGTCTTTCGGTGGCGGATTCCCCGGATAACGGCCCGGAATTCGTCCTGGTACCGGCCCATGCCTCCGGCCTGGGGCGCGCGATCACCCTCAGCCGGAAGGACGTGGGAGAGATTCAACTGGCCAAGGCGGCCATCGCGGCGGGCTGGCAGATTCTGCTGGAAGAGGCGGGCATTCAGGAGTCCGACCTGGCGCGGGTGCTGGTGGCTGGCGCCTTTGGGACGTACATTGACATCGGGCATGCGGTGGCCATCGGGTTGCTCCCGCGCCTGCCCCTGGACCGGTTTGAGCAGGTGGGCAACGTGGCGGGAACGGGGGCGCGGATGGCGCTCCTTTCCCGCGCCGAGCGGGAGCGGGCAGCCCGTCTGGCCCGTCAGGTTCGCTACGTGGAGTTGACGGTCCACCCCTCCTTCCGGGAGCGATTCACTCAGGCGCTGCAATTGTAGGACAACTCCTATGGAGTTGTCCCAGGAGTTGAGAAAATGAGACCATTGATGAGATGGATATTGATACTGGGATGGATGCTGACCTTCGCCGGTCCTGTCGCGGCCCAGGATGGGCGAGGGGTCTACGTGCTCACGGTGGACGGCGCCATTACGGCGACCGTCAATGACTACATTGCCCGGGGCATCCGGCTGGCGGAGCAGAACAGGGCCGAGGCCGTGGTCATCCGCCTGAATACCCCCGGCGGCGATTTGAATTCCACCACCCGGATTATGAAGCAACTGGAGAACGCCCGGGTGCCGGTGATTGTCCACGTCTGGCCGCGCGGGGGGATGGCCGCCTCCGCCGGAACGCTCATCCTCCTGGCTGCCCACGGAGCGGCCATGGCCCCCCGGACGACCATCGGCGCAGCCCATCCCGTTACTCTCCCTGGCGCGGAAGAGACCGTCAGCCCGGAGATGATGGAGAAGATCGTCAACGTGATGGCGGAGCATGCCGCTCTCTTCGCCCAGCGGCGCGGCCAGGCGGCGGTGGACTGGGCCCAGCGGGCTATCCGGGAGAGCGCCACCGCCGGGCCCGAGGAGGCGCTGGAACTGGGGGTCATTGACCTGATCGCCGCCGATATGGACGAGTTGCTCCAGGGTTTTGACGGCCGTACTATAACCCTGGGGAACGGCGCTCAGGTACCGCTTCGGACTGCCGATGCCCTCACGCGGGATGTCCCTCTTTCGCCGATAGAACGGTTGCTTCAGGTGCTGATCAACCCCAACGTCGCTTTCATTTTGCTGACTATTGGTATTCAGGCCATTCTGATAGAACTCTCCTCGCCTGGCGGGTGGGTGGCCGGCTTTATCGGCGTCCTCTGTCTGGCTCTGGCCGCTTACGCGATGGGCGTCCTCCCCTTCAACTGGCTCGGGCTGGTTCTGATCGGCGCGGCCATTGTCCTTTTCATCCTGGACATCAAAGCCCCGACACACGGCGTGCTCACTGTTACCGGGACGGTGACCTTCATCGCCGGCGCGCTCATCCTCTTCAACGCGCCCTTCTCCCCCTACGGTCAGATCTCCCTGCCTCTGGTCATCGCCGTAGGAATCCTGACGGCGCTTTTCTTTGCCTTCGTCATAGCCAAGGCCTTGCAGGCCCAGAAACCCCGCTCCGTTACCGGGCGGGAGGGGCTGGTGGGACAGATAGGGGTCGCCAAAAGCCGCCTGGACCCGGAGGGCTGGGTGCTGGTGGTGGGGGAACGCTGGCGGGCCATCGCAGAGGAGGGACCGGTGGAGGAGGGGGAAGATGTGGAGGTCGTCCGGGTGGAGGGGTTCCGGCTACACGTACGCAGGCGGGAGTAAATCCTATCCGGATATGGCGTTGGACCTATCGGCCGTTGATGCCCTGTTGTTTGACCTGGACGGCACCCTTCTGGACTCGGATGACGAAGGAGTGGAGGCACTGGCCCGCTGGCTGGACCGTCTGGGAGTGCGGGACGCCCAGCACCGGGCGCGCCGCATCGTGATGCGGATGGAGACGCCGGTCAATGCCCTGATGACGGCTCTGGATACGGTGGGGCTGGATGCCCCTTTACTGGGCCTCTCAGAGCGGATGCGCCATCGGCGACACCGTACAGCCCCCCGCTTCCGCATCGTCCCGGGTTCAGAAGACGCTCTTCGCCTCCTTGCCCGCTCGTACCGGCTGGCCGTCGTCACGACTCGGGGCCGCAGAGATGCTCGGGCGTTCCTGGAGAGTTTTGACCTTTCCGACCTCTTTGAGGCGGTAATCACCCGGGAGTCCACCTGGCGGCTCAAGCCCCATGCGGCTCCTATCCGCTACGCGGCCGAACGGCTGGGCCTCCCACCCCATCGCTGCGCGATGGTGGGCGATACCCCCGTGGATATGCGCGCGGCCCGTCAGGCCGGGGCATGGGCCATCGGTGTCCTCTGCGGCTTCGGCGAAAAGGACGAATTAGAGCGGGCCGGTGCCCACCTGATTATCCCTTCCCCGGCAGACTTGCCCCGGTTCTTGTAGCGCAGGCGTAACTATTCAGCGCTGACGGAAAGTCAGCCTCCCTGGGCCTGCGGCCTCCGGACGGCCTGCGCTGTCCTTTCCGGATGGACGACAGACGACAGACCACCGACCACGGACCACCGTCGTCTGTGGTCTATGGTCTGTGGTCTGCGGAGGGGAGGCCGATTTCCAATCGGCGCCAGGAGGGGGATCTCCATCGGGCTGAATAGTTACGCGCAGGCTAACTTTCAGGCCGTCTCCAGGTACCGCTCCAACTCCCACGGGGTGACCTGGATGCGGTATTCCTCCCACTCCTTCCGCCGGGCCCGCAACATCGTCTCTACAATCGCGGGCCCCAGCGCCTCCTGGATGACCTCGTCCCGCTCCAGTTCGTCCAGCGCCTCCGCCAGGGTGCCGGGCAGGGTGCCGATGGAGCGCTCCCGCAGGGCCTGCTCGTCAAAATGATAGACGTCTTCGTTGACCGGCGAGGGTGGGGTCAGCCCCTTCTCTATCCCGTCCAGTCCGGCGGCCAGCATCGCCGCAAAGGCCAGGTACGGGTTAGCACTGGGGTCGGGACAGCGCAGTTCAATCCGCGCTGCCTTCTCCCGCCCGGCCCGTACCGCCGGTACCCGAATGAGAGCAGACCGGTTCAGGTGGGCCCAGCAGATGTAGACGGGCGCCTCATAGCCGGGGGTCAGCCGCTTATAACTGTTCACCGTCGGGGCGGCGACGGCGGCCAGTGCCCGCGCGTGAACCATCTGTCCGGCGATGAACTGGTACGCCAGCCGGGAGAGGTGATACGGGTCATCCGGGTCGTAGAAGAGGTTACGTCCGGTCAGGTCGGAGAGACTCTGATGGGTGTGCATGCCGGAGCCGTTGATGCCGAAAATGGGCTTGGGCATGAAACTGGCGTAGATGCCGTGGCTGGCGGCGATGGCCCGCACCGTATATTTGAAGGTGACGGCGTTATCGGCGCTGATGAGGGCATCGGCGTAGTGGAAGTCTATCTCGTGCTGGCCGGTGGCGACCTCATGGTGGCTCATCTCCACCTGGATGCCCAGGGCCAGGAGCATTAGGACGATCTCGCTGCGGACCTGTTGGGCTTCATCCCGGGGGGAGAAGTCAAAGTAGCCGCCGACATCGTGGGGGACAGGGCGGAGGCCGGCGTCGTTATTGCGCCGGAAGAGAAAGAACTCTATCTCCGGCCCGACGTTGTAGATGTAGCCCTTCTCCCTGGCCCGCCGGAGCATCCGCTTGAGCGTGGAGCGGGGGTCACTGGGAGAGGGCTTCCCGTCCGGGTCGTAGACGTCGCAGAAGATGCGGGCCCGCCGCCGCTCCGGCTCGCTCCAGGGGAGCACCCGATAGGTATCCGGGTCGGGCATCAGCAGACGGTCACTCTCGTAGATGCGGGCGAAGCCCTCTACAGAGGAGCCGTCAAACCAGACGCCGTTCTCCAGCGCCTCCTCCAACTGGGTCACCGGAATGGTGACGCTTTTGACGGTGCCCAGGATGTCCGTGAATTGCAGACTGATAAAGCGGACACCGTCTTCCCGTGCGCGAGCGATCAGTTCCTCGTGGGTCATCTTTCCTCCTCAGTCGGTATTCGTATTGCGCATTCCATGCTCCCTGCTACTCCACCACCCGGATATGCAACTCCGCCAGTTGCTCCGAGTCCACGGGGGAGGGAGCGTTAGCCATCAGGTCCATTGCCTGACCGGTCTTGGGGAACGCCATAACCTCCCGGATGCTCTCCTCGCCGGCCAGGAGCATCACCAGTCGGTCAATTCCGGAAGCGATGCCGCCGTGGGGTGGGGTGCCGTACTCAAACGCCTCCAGCATGTGGCCGAAGCGCTCCCGGGCCTGTTCCACATTTAGCCCGATCAGCCCAAAGATTTTCTCCTGGACGTCCCGTCGGTGAATCCGGATGGAGCCGCCCGCAATTTCCTCCCCATTGCAGACCAGGTCATATTGTTGACCGCGCGCCGCGCCGGGGTCTGTATCCAGGAGCGACAGGTCCTCCGGCATCGGTGCGGTGAAGAGATGGTGGCTGGGGTCCCACCGCTGCTCGTCCTCGTTCCACTCAAAGAGGGGGAAATCCACGATCCAGCAGAAGGCCGTAGTTTTGGGGTCTCGCAGGCCCAGCCGCCCACCCAGTTCCAGCCGCAGTTCGGAGAGGGCCGCCGCCACGACCGGGGGCCGGTCCGCCACGAAGAGCAACAGGTCGCCGGGCCGGGCCTCCATTCGGGCGATGATGGCCTGGACCTGCTCCTCCGTCAGGAAACGGGCAAAGGAGGAGCGGACCTCTCCCTCGGCGCCCAGGGCCAGCCAGGCCAGTCCCCTCGCGCCCTCTTTCTGGGCCAGCGCGGTCAGTTCGTCTATTTGACGGCGGCTATATCCGGCGCAGCCGGGGACGCGGATGCCCTTGACCTGCCCGCCGGCCGCGACCGCCTGGGCAAAAATCCCGTAATGGCTTCCGGCGACCAGGTCGGAGATGTCCAGCAGTTCCATCCCGAACCGGAGGTCAGGCTTATCCGTGCCGTAGCGGGTTATGGCCTCGGCGTAGGGGAGGCGGGGAAACGGTTTGGTCAGCAGGCGGCAGTCGGAGCATTCCTCCACAATGCCGATCATCAGTTCCTCTATGAGCGCCATGACATCTTCCCGGGTGACGAAACTCATCTCCAGGTCCAGTTGGGTGAACTCCGGCTGCCGGTCGCCGCGGAGGTCCTCGTCCCGGAAGCAACGGGCGATTTGGAAGTACCGCTCAAATCCGGCCACCATCAGGAGTTGCTTCAGTTGCTGGGGGGATTGAGGGAGCGCGTAGAACTTACCGGGGTGAATGCGGCTGGGGACCAGGTAGTCGCGGGCGCCCTCCGGCGTGCTCTTGAAGAGGATGGGGGTTTCAATTTCCAGGAAGCCGCGCGCATCCAGGAAATCCCGGATGTATTTGACGACGCGATAGCGGAGGATGAGGTTGTGCTGCATCCGCCGTCGCCGCAGGTCCAGGTAGCGGTACTTCAGCCGCAGGGTTTCGTCCACCGGGGTGTCCTCAAAAATGGGGAAGGGGGGCGTCTTGGCCGGATTGAGGACAACAATTTCGTCGGCCAGGACCTCAATCTCGCCGGTCTCCATCCGGGGGTTGACCCGTTCGGCGGGGCGGGGGCGGACGGTGCCGCGCACCTGGAGGACGTATTCCTGGCGGACGCGGGCGGCCAGTTCGTGGGCCTGGGGAGCGTGGGCGACGTCAGCGACGACCTGGACGATGCCGGAGCGGTCGCGCAGGTCCACGAAAATCAGGCCGCCGTGGTCTCGCTGACGGTTGACCCACCCGGCCAGGGTGACCGTCTGGCCAACGTGATGGGCGCGCAATTCGCCGCAAGGATGGGTTTTGAGCATGGTACCTCCTGGGGGTAAGATGGGCTGTTATAATAAAGCGACAGGCCGCCCTCCTTATGGGGCGGCCTGGCCGTTAGCAATCGGTTGATCAACCGCGCGGCAGCGACGGCTGCCGCCCCTCGGGCGGGCCGGGCCGGCGGTTATTATCCACACCCATCGGACGGTACATCGGATCCTCCATCACTGATTATATCACCTTTTGTAAAAATGGCAAGCGGGACATCCTGCCTCTGCTTTTCTTTCACATTTCTAATTTTCCTCTTGCGCAATTCTAACGCACCTGTGGCATGATAGGGGCGCAATTTTGGGGAAGGGGCATCCTGAGAGGGTGCCTCGTCATCAAATCCCTGAAGGGAAAGGAGGTGATGAGCCATGTTGATGCGATGGGAACCGTTTCGGGAGTTAGTCAGCCTGCGCGAGGCGATGGATCGGCTCTTTGAGGAGTCCTTCGTTCGCCCGTGGGGGGCCCTCACCCGCTGGACCGGGAGTCCGGCAGTGGATATGTACGAGACGGATGACGCCGTGGTGGTGAAAGCCGCCCTTCCGGGAGTGAAGCCGGAGGATGTGGAGATCAGCGTCACCGGCGACATGCTCACCCTGCGGGGTGAGGTGAAACGGGAGGAAAAGGTTCGGGAGGACAAGTACGTCCGGCGAGAGCGGTATTACGGCTCCTTCTGCCGCTCCCTGCTTCTGCCCACCCGGGTCGTCGCCGATGACGCCGAGGCCGTCTTTGAGAATGGGGTGCTCACCCTGACGCTGCCAAAGGCTCAGGAAGTAAAGCCGAAAACCATCAAAGTCAAGGCCAAGAAGTAAAAAGAACCGGACCGGCGCTCCCGAGGCGCCGGTCCCTATCAAATCCATTGAGCAGGAGGTGCACGATGGCGTTTTTGGCTCCGTTTCGGGAAATGATGAGCCTGCGAGACGCGATGGACCGTCTGTTTGAGGAATCGTTCGTCCGCCCGTGGAGCGTGTGGCGGCGGGGCACGCCGGAGGAGCCGCTGCGGCTGCCGGTGGACGTCTATACCACCCCCGATGAGATCGTTGTGGTGGCCTCGGTGCCGGGCCTGCTGCCCGAAGAGGTGGACATCTCCATCCAGGGGGACACGCTGACCATTCGGGGGGAACTCCGACCGCCACTGGACAATGTGGAGTACCTCTTCCAGGAGCGGCCCTATGGCCCCTTTGCCCGCTCCCTGGTGCTGAACGTGCCGGTGGACGTGGAGAAAGCGGAAGCAGTCTTTGAGAACGGCGTGCTCACCCTCACGCTGCCCAAGGCGGAGGAGATTAAGCCGAAGACCATTAAGGTGAAGACGAAGTAGCGCAAAAGGCGCGGTAGATGTGCCAGGCACTTTTGGGGTGCCTGGCACATTTTCTTATTCTTCCTTTACCTCAAACTCCCCCTCCACGACGGAGGGTTCCTCTGCCGTCCATTCGCTGATTTTCGCCCCCAGGGCCCGCAGATGTTCCCGGACCACCTCCGCTGGCGCGAGTTCAATGAAGAGTTTCAGAGCAAGCAGCACGATAGCGATGTCGTCCAGTTGTCCCAGGCCCAGGCCCAGGTCGGGCAGGATGTCTACAGGGGAGAGGACGTAGATGAGTGCGGCCGGGGGGATCAGTTTCAATCCCCAGGGCACCCGGCGGTCTTTGAACAGCCGCCATGCCAGGCGGAGTTGGCGGAGCAGTTCTTTTGCCCAGGAGATGAACATGTTGGTCTCCTCCGGAGAGGCTAAAGGATATTGCTCGGGCGAGGTTGGCAAACGCGATGCATTCATTCCATACCTCCCAGAACCAAACGTTACGGAGCCTCCAGATGCGCCACTTTATGGCCGAACGACCTGATTATACCAGGACCCAGATCGGGCAGACTGGTTACAGCCACTAAAGATTCTCGGAACCGGGTCACTTCCTCCGAAACCTCGCCGTCACTTCCGCTCTCCCCTCTAGCATCAAGCCGACGCGCAGAATGCCAGGGGCCGGGGAGACCCAGGGGCGTCGTTCGCCGCCCACCCGGACCTCCACTGCTTCCCACGGCTCCGGCGCGGTCAGCCAGACCTCACCAAACTGCTGACCCGCCTTCTCCAGAGCGATTCCCAGGAGGCCATGGGTCTCGTCCCAGCGGCAATCCGCTACCTCCACCGCCCCCTGGCAGACATGGAAGGTTGTGGTCAGCAAGTCGGGCCGGTCGGAGACGGGCTTGAAGAGCAGGACGGCGGTCTCGTGGGGCTGGTGGCGGCGCAGGACCACCGCGTCGTCCGTCACGCCCAGGTAGCGGCGACGCCAGTAGTGGAAGACGTGGTAGCGGCCAGAGGGAAGGCCCAGGTCGGCCAGGCGCACCATCGTCTCCACGGTGTGGTCCTCCCAGTTGACTGCTCCCGCCACCCACCAGTGGCCCCAGTCTCGCTCCACCGGAAGCAGGAGCAGACGGGGCAGTTCGTGCTCAAAGAGGTCCAGCGGGCGGGCGGAGACGCCCGTGGGCGGGAGGGCCTGCCGCAGGTACTTGAGCCGCCCCGGACGGATGAGGGCGAGGTTATCTGAGTTGATGGTGAGACCCCCCATCAGGGCGATGACAGCGGTCAGCGTGCGCATCTCGTTGAGGACCAGGTCCAGGTCGGGGCCCCGCTGGCGGACCAGGAGGCAATCCGGGTCGTTGAGCCAGAGGCGGTGGTGAAAGGGCGCGCGAGCGATGCTGTTGCGGAGCGCGTTCTCGGTAGAGGTGGCGGAGAGGTCGTAGCGGAAGATGGGGTGCCAGTTGGGGTCCACATCAGTGCCGATGCGCATACCATCTACTATGCCGATGCAGGGCCCCAGCGGCGCGCCGCAGCCCAGGAGGAAAGCATCGTCGCCGATACCAGCGCGGATGGCCTCTATGCCCCGCCGCAGAGCCTGGGCGCGGGTGGCGGTGGGGTCGTACCGGCGGCCCGGCCGCGCCGCAGCGAAGAGGAAGTCTATCTTAAAAAACGTCGCATCCCACTCCTGGCGCATTCGCCGGAAGGTCTCTTCCAGCCAGATCAGCACTTCCGGATGGGTGCAGTCCAGCGCGTAACAGGGCACTCCCCAATGGACCCAGCCAATGAGGGGGTCGCCGTTCTCGTCCCGCACCATCCAGTCGGGATGGGCAGCGAAGAGTTGGGACGTCGCGGCGGCACCGAAGGGGGCAGTCCAGATGCCCAGCCGGTGCCCGGCCGCGCGGATGGCTTCTGCGACAGGCTCCATTCCCTCCGGAAATTTGTCCGGGTGGATGGAGAACCAGTCGCCGATGGCAGTCTGGTAGCCGTCGTCCAAGAGGATGACATCCAGGGGGAGGTGATGGTTGGCGATGGCGCGGAGGTTATCCAGAACATCGTCGGCAGTGTTCTCGCCGTAGAAGTAGTACCAGGTACACCAACCGGTGGGGGCGTTCTCACCCCACCCCCTGCCCCTTCCTCGCTCCTGACTGAAGGTCATAAGAGGGGAAGGGGGAGGAACCCGCGCCCCCATTTCCCTACCAATGGTTTCCGCCCACTCCTCCAATAACCGCAGAGGGTCCGGCCCGGCCTCCACCCACAGAACCTCCGTCCGCAGAGAGGCGCCGGGGGATAGGAGGACGCCGTCCAGGTGGCAGCGCGCGGTCAGTTCGGAGCCGTCCGTCCGCAGACGGATTTCCGCCAGTTGGTCCCTGGCGGTCACAAATCCCAGGAGGAGGGCGGTAGCGGGTGGGGCAAAGAGGACGGTGACCCATTCGGAGGAAATCAGGCCGTCATAGTCGGGCTCCCAGTGGGGCTGGTGGGTGGCGCGGTACTCCGGAGTGGCGGGTTCGGTGTAGAGAGTGCCCTCCAGATGGCGGGCGAAGGTAGGGCTCCAGGACTGCCAGCCGTTCTGGTAAACGCGCCAGGTCGCCAGCGGAGCACCCAGGTCGGGGGCCGAAGTGGTCAGGACGTCCACCGTCTCCAGATAGAGGGGGGCCTCTACAGAGGCGGTCAGTTCCAGCCAGAGCCGGTAACCGTTCCCGACGGTCTCCTGGCGCCAGACGGCCCGCAGGCCAGGAGACGAGAAGGGGTGGTCCGGTTCGGTCAGGCGGAGGGTGTAGGGGGTTTCGCCGAGACGGTAGCGGATGACGGCGGTGACTTCCCGAAGG
The DNA here is from genome assembly GCA_036172315.1 of Anaerolineae bacterium. Classification (GTDB taxonomy): domain Bacteria; phylum Chloroflexota; class Anaerolineae; order B4-G1; family DUEL01; genus SpSt-77. The sequence continues at coordinate 14,392 of JASFBC010000085.1, forward strand.
GTCGGGCCATTTAGCCAGGAGAGGGTCAATGAGTCTGCACCCCAGAGATCAGTTTCCATCATACCAATTCCATCGCGGTGATAATGTCCTCTACTTCGTCCAGAAATTCGGCGTCTTCCTTGACGGAATCCGCGATTTCGGGTATGATATGAATATCTGCGGGGGTGGTTGGGTCCCGGTGGGCCCCCCGGTCTTCAAAACCGGTGGCGGGTCGCGCAGAGCGGGCCGCGGTGGGTTCGACTCCCATCCACTCCCGCCTTTTTGCTTCGCAAACGGCACGGAAGTCGTGTCCTTCGGGTTCATCCTCGGCCGCGCAGACGGACGCGGGCTTCCCGACATCGGGGGCATTCCATACCCGTGTACTCTGTCCCGCATGTGCGGCAGGTTTTGGAGGGTAGCGGGCGTTCGTCCTCCAGCGAGGCGATGATCAGGTAGACTTGCTGTCCGGCGTATTGCTCCAACAAGCCGTTCAGGGTAGTATCTCCAACGGCCCACTCGCCCTGAGAGCCTCTGTGCAGTTCCCCCTGCATTACCTCGGCTTCCAGTTCGTAGGCCGCCGCTGCCAGTTCCCGCAGTGCAGCTTTTCGTACGGCGGGCATAATTCCCCTTATATTCATCCTATTCAGCGCTGACGAAAAGCCCGCCTCTCCGGGCCTTCGGCCGGAGGACGGCCGGCGCCGTCCGTTCAAGACGGACAACTGACCACTCTCGTCTGTGGTCTGTGGCGGGGAGGCCGATTTTCAATCGGCGCACTCCAGGGCCGGCGCCCGGTGCGAAGCGTTCAACGCCCCTGCCCCAAACGGGGCAACTGCCGTAGGGGCAGGTCTTGCGCCTGCCCGCCCCTGCTCCCATCGGCACCAGGAGGGCGATCTCCGTCGGGCTGAATAGTTCCCCTCTATGTTGCGGCTTTCCTCCCGCGCTGGCTGGTGGCCCGTTCCCACGCGACGACCAGGGGAACGGCGATGCCAAAGGAGGAGTATGTTCCGACCAGCATGCCGACGAGCATCGCCGTGATGAAAGGACGGATGGTACTCCCTCCGAACAGGATAATGGCGATCATCACGAAGATGGCGTTCAATTGCGTTGCCAGGGAGCGGTGGATAGTCTCCAGGATAGAGCGGTTGGCGATCCGCTCAAACGGCTCCTCCCGGTAGCGAGGGATATTCTCCCGGATCCGGTCAAACATCACGATGGTATCCTGCACTGAAAAGGAAGTGACCGTGAGGACGGCGGTGAGGAAGAGCGCATCTACTTCCCAGCCCTGGAGGATGCCCATCAGGGCATAGAAGCCGGTAACGATGATCAGGTCGTGGAACATTGCGGCGATAGCGGAGACGCCGTAACGGACCGAGTGGGGCACCCGGCGGAACGACCACCAGATAAAGCCGACGATGATGATGGCGGCGACGGCGATAGCGATTCCGGCCGCGCGGGTCACTTCCCCGCCGACGATGGGGGATACGCTCTCATAGGTGCTCAGGTCCCGATTGACCGGTGCCACCTGCTCGGCCAGGTCGCTGAAGATGGCCCGGACCTGCTCGGGGGTCACCTCGCGCGTGCGGACCTGCCAGGTGTTGTCCTCCGGGCGGCCCAGGCGCTGGATGATAGTCTCCGGGAGCCCGTTGGCGGCGAAGATGGCCTGGATGGCCAGTTCGGTGGCCGGGCCGTCAAAGTGGAGAACGAAGAGGCTCCCGCCGGTGAAGTCCACCGCCAGGCGGAGCGGCATCCCAAACCGGGCCTGGGTCAGGACCAGCATCCCCAGGCTCAGAAGAATCAAAACTGCGGAAACTGTGAAAAACCAGCGGCGTTTTTCCACCAGGTTGAACATTCCTCACCTCACGCGGGGAGTTCACACACTCAACAACCAGCGGCGGTTCCCCAGCCAGTTACCGGCCAGACGGAGCAGTGTCCGCAGCAGAGTGCGGGTGACGACAATGGCCGTGAAGAGGTTGATGACTGTACCGATGGCCAGGGTGAGAGCGAAGCCTTTAACCATACTGGCGCCGAAGTTGGTGCCAAAGAGATACAGGACGGCGCAAGCGATGAGGATGGAGACCTGCGAGTCCCGAATAGAGGTCCAGGCCCGGCTGAATCCGGCTTCCATCGCGGCCCGCAAACTGCGGCCGGCCCGGAGTTCTTCCTTCATTCGCTCAAAGACCAGGATGTTGGCGTCCACGGCCATCCCGGCGGAGAGGAGGAACCCGGCAATGCCCGGGAGGGTGAGGGTGACCGGTACCAATTTGTAGAGGGCCAGGTTGAGGGCGGCGTAGAGCAGGAGGGCCAGGTCTGCTGCCCCGCCCAGGACGCGGTAGTATACCAGCATGAAGAGCAACACGATGGAGAGGCCAATGATGCCGGCCCGGACGCTCTTCTCCACCGAGATTTCGCCCAGGGTGGGGCCGACGGTGGTGGCCGTCTCCACCCGCAGGGGGACGGGGAGCGCGCCGTAGTGGAGTTGGATGGCCAGCCCGCGCGCCTCCTGATATGTGGCGTTTCCCAGCGTGATCCGTCCGTTGCCGCCGGTGATAGCCTCCTGAATTTGCGGGCAGGAGATGACCTCCTTGTCCAGAACGATACAGAGATACTGTCCGACGTGGCTCGTGGTGTACTGGGCGAATTTGTCCGCTGCCTGCACCTTCAGGCGGAAGGGGATGAAATACCCCAGATTGTCCCGGTCCAGCCCGACCTGGTCCAAGTCCGCGCCGGTCAGGATGGTCTGATAGACGTTAGAGGGGACGGTCGGGGTGGTCGGGGCCGTCCTGGTGACCACAGTGGCAGGGCCCAGGGGGAGAATGGGGGTAGGCTCCGGAGTGGCCGGGGTTTCCCCAAGGGGGCCCCCGGTCTGGCGCGGCCCGCCCAGGGTAGTCGTCACTACCGTGCCCTTGAGCAGGGGGACATACCCGGCATCTACGAATTCCAGGAGAGCCGTTCCCCGGATGACTTCTATCGCCAACTCGGGGTCTTCAATCCCCGGCAACTCCACGATGATGCGGCGTCCGCCCTGAATCTGGACGATGGTCTCGGCCAGGCCCAGGCCGTTGACCCGGTTCTCCACGATCTGACGGGCGGTCTCCATGCTCACCCGGTCTACCTCCTGGCCCTCCGGGACATCGGCGACCAGGGAGACTTTCAGGCCGCCGCGCAGGTCCAGGCCGTAGCGGATGGCGATTTTCCGCACCCCCTCCGGCTGCCAGGCCAGCAGGTTCTCCAGCCACGCGGGGTGGTCAATGTTCAGGTCCACATAGACGGCCAGGATGGCCAGAAGAGCGATGACAACCAGCAGAATTTGGTCGCGTCTCTCCATAAGGGTAATCCTTTGGTCAAAGATTCGGGTAATTGCCAGCCCTTTACTCCAATCAAGGAAGCGGGCAAAGACCCTACATCCTCTCTCCTGCTTACCTTTGGCATCAGGAAAGAAGGTGAGGAATGGGGATTTTTCAGAATGGTAAAATTATAGCCGATGTGAGCGGTTCTGTCAAACCATCTGATGGGCAGTCACGTTCCGATAGACTGCCAATACTCCGCGCGCGGTCTCTTCCCAGGTGAAACGAGCCGCGTGGGCGAGGCCGGCGGCCCGCAGGGTGGCCTGAAGGGCCGGGTCTCCCAGCACGCGGGCGATCCCATTGGCAATCTCTTCCGGGCTATCCGGGTTGACGGTCACCGCGGCCGCGCCGGCCACTTCGGGCAGAGACCCCCGGTCGGAGATGACCACCGGCGTGCCACAGGCCTGGGCCTCCAGGGCGGGCAGACCGAACCCCTCGTAAAAGGAAGGCATTGCCAGCAGCACTGCGCCGCTGTAGAAAGCCGGGAGGTCTTCGTCGGGGACGTGGTGGATGAAACGCACAGCATTTTCCAGGTGGAGGGCGGCCATGTGCCTGTATGTTTCTTCGTATAGCCATCCTTTGCTGCCCACAAGGACCAGCGGCGCCCGCGTCTCCCCCCGGTCCAGCAGGATTCGGTAGGCAGTGAGGAGTCCGGGCAGGTTTTTGCGCGGCTCCAGCGTGCCCACAAAGAGCAGATATCCCGGCGTCAGGTCGTAGCGGGCCAGAATCCTCCGGGTCTCGTCGGGGGGCAGGGGGCGAAAAGCGGGCGAGACGCCCTCGTACACCACGGTCACTTTCTCCGGCGGAACGCCCAGCAGGCGGATGAGGTCGGTGCGGGTGGTCTGGGAGACGGCCAGGATGTGGTCAGCGCGAGCGACGGCCCAGGCAATCTGGTCGTTGTAGTATCGGCGGCTTTCGGCGGTGAGAAACTGGGGGTAATACAGAAAATTCAGATCGTGGACGGTGATGACAAAGTGCCGCGCGCCGAAGGCCGGGGGGATGAAATCCGGGCTGTGGAGCAGGTCCAGACGCCAGGGGGCGATCTCCGCGCCCAGGGCCCACCGTTCCAGCCAGTGGTGGCACGGCGTCCAGACGGTGATCCGGTGGATGTTGGCCGCCGCCTCGCCCCGCGTGGGGTCCTTCCGATGGCGAAGGACGCGATAATCGGTGTCGGGGTCCAGGACGGCCAGGGCCGGGAGCAGGTGCCGGACGTAGTTGGCGATCCCGCCCCGGCGATAGGCGATGATTCGGGCATCTATGCCGATGCGCATATCTGTTCTATGCAGAAAGGCCGCTTACCGCCCCAGAATTATAGCGGGGGTCGGCAGGGTGTCAAGAGGGGCAAGAATCTGTGTCAGGCGCTC
>JASFBC010000086.1:0-25269 GCA_036172315.1 Anaerolineae bacterium
CCTGCGGGGGAAGTCGGCGACGCTGCACGAGATGGCCTATATCCACCGGGTGCAGGGCGACCTAGAGGGGGCGATGCGGCTCTATCGGGAGTCGCTGGAGATTGATGAATCCCTGGGCGACCTGCGGGGGAAGTCGGCGACGCTGCACGAGATGGCCGGGATCCTGGCGGTGCGGGGCGACCTGGAGGGGGCGATGCGGCTCTATCGGGAGTCGCTGGCGATCAAAGAGTCTCTGGGCGACCTGCAGGGGAAGTCGGCGACGCTGGCGATGATGGGGCAGGTTTTGCTGATTCAGGGGGAGACACTGGAGGGGATACGGGCGCTGCGGCAGGCATGGGAGATACTGGTCAGGATGGGTGCGCGGGCGGATGCGGAGCGGGTGGAAGAAATCCTCGCCGATGTTCGGCGGATGCTGGGGGAAGAGGCCTTCGGCGCGCTGTGGGAAATGGCGGGGGGGTGATTCTGCCCGCCATTTCGTATAGCCTAAAATCCGGCCTCCCGGGAAACCGGCCATCCGGCCTTTCCTGTAACTGTTCAGCCTCCCCGGGCCTGCCGGCCTCCGGGACGGCTTGCGCCGTCCGTTCCAGATGGATGACGAACCACTGACCACCGTCGTCTGTGGTCTATGGTCTGTGGTCTGTCGTCTGTCATTGCGCAAAACCCTTACCCCCAGTATAATAACCCTATCCGCATCCATACCATTCCGGAGGCAAGATGACAGGTATCCCTAAACCAGCTGTCGCCCTGCTGTTGGCCATCCTGGCCCTCCCGGCCTGTACGCTCCCGCCCCTTTCTCTCCCGACACCTCTGCCCCCGGCGCTCAGCCCGTCCCCCACGGCCGTTCACTCTACCCCCACGCTGGAACGCCCGCTGGCCGCCCGGGTTAATGGTCAGCCCATCTATCTGGTGGACTACGAGCGGCAGGTGGCCCAGTATCAGGATGCCCTGGCCGCTTCCGGCGTGGACATCTCCAGCCCCGAGGGACAGGAGCGGCTTCGCCGGATGCGGGCGCAGATTCTGGAGTGGATGATAGAGCAGGTGCTCATAGAGCAGGCCGCTGCCGGAATGGGCATCACCGTGAGGGACGACGAGGTCCAGGCCGCTATCGCCCAACTGGTCCAGGATGCCGGAGGCCAGGAGGCATTCCAGGAGCGGTTGGAGCGGAGCGGGATGACGCTTCCGGACCTGCAGGTGCAATTGCGGGCGGAACTGTTGCGGGCCCGGGTGCTGGAGAGGGTACAGGCGACGGTGCCCGAACGGGCGGAGCAGGTCCACGCCCGCCACATCCTGGTGGACACGCGGGAGCGGGCGGAGGCGCTGCTGGGCCAGATTCGGGCCGGGGCCGACTTCGCCCAACTGGCCCGCACCTACTCCCAGGACGAGAGCACCCGCGACGCCGGAGGAGACCTGGGCTGGTTCCCGCGCGGCGTCCTGCTGGCGCCGGAGGTGGAAGAGGTCGCCTTCAGCCTGCAGGCCGGCCAGGTCGGCCCGGTCGTCCAGAGCCGGTTCGGGTACCACATCGTTCAGACCCTGGAGCGGAAACAGGATGAGCCCATCAGCCCAGAGCACCGCCAGTTGCTCCGGGACCGGGCTGTCCAGACCTGGCTGGAGAGCCTCTGGAGACAGGCGGTGATTGAGCGATTTGTAGAGTGACGGAATACGCGAGATGCGCGGAACCTCTCTCCTTAACCTGCTGAGTCTCCTTTTGCTGGGCTTGACGGGGCTCCTGGTCCTGTTCTACCTGCTCATCCTGGTCAATCCCTACGTGCCCTTCAACCCGTTCCCGCCGCCCCGGGGGGTGGCCCGCGCGGGAGGCTCTACGCCGACGCCTACCGTAACTCCCACGCCGGTCCTCCCGCCCCCCAGGACGCCCCCCGCGCAGCCCACCCTAACCCCCGTCCCGTCGCCTACCCCCACCCGTACGCCGACCCGGACTCCATCGCCGACGCCCACCTGGCCGCCTACAGCGACACCCACGCCCCGCGCCACCCGCGCCCCCTACCCCTTCACCTGCGAGGTGACCTACCGGGCGAATCTCTATGGCATCCCCTGGTCGGGCGTAGCAGGACACCTGCAGGACCTGGACGGGAACCCGCTGCCCGGCTACCATGTGGCCGTGAACTGTCCGGGGGTCCCGGAGACGCTGGACCAGGTGGCCGGGGCGGACCCTCGCTACAACCTGATGTACGGAAGTGAGGCCGCCTGGGAGCGGTCCTGTGACCCTTCGGCCTACCGGGCGCTGGACATCCGGGTGCGTATCTACGATAAATATTCCGGCGCGGACGGCACTTTCCGCCCCGCCTCGGATTGGATTCAGGTCCAGTTGGGGGATTGGGCTACCCGCTCCCTGGGCTACATCACCTGTACGCTGAACTGGGAAGAGTGGAAGAAACGGTAAAAGAGGCAGGAAGCGGGGGTAGGGAATACGAAACGCGCGGTACTGAATGCTCTGGCAGTGATGCTGCTGTTGGCGACGGGTGTCGTGGCCGTTCTCTATCTGCTTATCGCCGTGAATCCGAGGGTCTTCCTGAACCCCTTCCCGCCGCCGACGGCCCGCCCATCGGCGACGCCGGGAGTAGAGGCGACGGCGACGCCGGTGCCCACACCCACCCCCTTCCCCACCCCGACAGCCCTGCGGCCGGCCACCCTGACGCCGACGCCGGAGCCCGCTTTTCCCTTCACGGCGACGGTGGAAACAGGTCCGGTCGGCGGGGCACCGGAATGCCAGGCCATGCTGGCCGGAGTTGTCCTGGATCGGGAGGGGCACGGACTGGAGGGGTACCCGGTCCATCTCTGGACGACGGAGCGCGGGATTATGGACGACCAAATTCTCTTCTCCGACCGGTCCGGGCGCTGGCGGGCCGTTCTTCCGGCGGAAGCGCGGGGGCTCTGGTACGTTCAACTCCATGCTCCAGATGCCCGTCAGATATACCCGCCGCTTTCGGCTGTCGTCGCCGTTGCCTTTCCCGATTCCTGCCCTCAGGCTCATATTACCTTTCACGCTTCCCGCTGAAATGGGCACCCTGTACCTGGTCGCTACCCCGATTGGTAACCTGGAAGATGTCACCCTGCGCGCGCTGCGGGTACTGAAGGAGGTCTCCCTCATCGCGGCGGAGGATACCCGCCGGGCGCGGCTTCTGCTGGCCCACTACGGCATCTCCACACCGGTGACCAGTTACTTTGAGGGAAACTGGCGGCGGAAGACGGTGTACATCCTGCGCCAACTGGAGGAGGGGGATGTAGCGCTCATCTCCGAGGCGGGAATGCCGGGCCTCTCCGACCCGGGCTACGAACTGGTGCGGGCGGTACTGGAGCGAGGTTTCCCGGTCACAGCCATCCCCGGCCCCACGGCGCTGGTCACCGCGCTGGTCCTCTCCGGCCTCCCCACCGATCGGTTCCTCTACCTGGGGTTTCTGCCCCGACGGGCATCGGGGCGAAGGGCCCTGCTGGAGGAAGTCGCCGGGGTCCGCTGGACCCTGGTCGCCTTTGAGGCCCCCCACCGGCTCCTGGAATCGCTGGCCGATATAGAGGCCGTCCTGGGCGACCGGCCAGTCGCGGTCTGCCGGGAACTGACCAAGGTACATGAGGAGGTCTGGCGGGGGACAGTCCGCAGCGCGCGGGCTTATTTTGCGGAGAGGGAGCCCCGGGGGGAGTTTACCCTGGTCATCGGTGGGGCGCCGGGGGAAAAACGTTGGGATGAAGCCAGAGTGCGCGCGGCGCTGGAGGAACGGCTGAGGGGCGGGGCGTCGCCAGCCCGGGCCGTGCGGGAGGTCGCGGCTCTCTCCGGCTGGCCGCGCAGGGAAGTATACGAACTGCTGATCGCGGCGAACTTCGGAGGAGGGATATGATAAGCCTGGACGATCCGAAACTCTACGAGGAGAAAGACCCGCTGCGAATGCGCGACCGCATTGCCGAACTGCCTGTCCACTGCGCCGATGCCTGGCACCTGGTGCAGGATTTCTCCCTGCCGGAGGAGTATCGGCGGGTCCGGCAGGTGGTGGTGCTGGGCATGGGTGGCTCGGCGATCGGGGGTGCGCTGGCGGCCGCGCTGGTGGCCGATGAGTGCCCGGTGCCTGTTCTCTGCGTCGGCGGGTACGACCTGCCATCCTTTGCCGGTCCGGAGACCCTGGTCGTCGGCTCCAGTTACTCTGGCAAAACAGAGGAAACCCTCTCGGCCTTCGCGCAGGCGCTGGAGCGGGGCTGTCGGCCGGTTGTCATCGCTACCGGCGGTGACCTGGCCACCATCGCCGAGGAGAAAGGCATCCCGCTGCTTCGCTTTTCTCCCTGTCTGGCTCCCCGGGCGGCTATTGGCTACTCGCTGATGTTGCTCCTGGGGGTTCTCTGGCGCGCGGGCCTGGTCCGGGACCCCGGCGGTGACCTGGACGAGGCGGTCGCGGTGCTGGAGGACTGGCAGCGAGACCTGCGTCCGGAGACCCCGACGGTCCGCAACCCGGCCAAGCGGCTGGCCGGGCAACTGATTGGGCGGCTACCGGTTGTCTACGGGGCAGGTTTTCTGGCCCCTGTAGCCCGACGCTGGAAGGGTCAGTTCAACGAGAACGCCAAGCAGTGGGCAGTATGGGAAGAGATGCCGGAGTTGAACCACAACGCCGTAGTAGGATACGGTCTGCCCGACGAAGTGCGGGAGCGGGTATCGGTGCTGATGCTCCGTTCCCCGCTGGATCACCCCCGCATTCAGGCCCGCTGGGAGGTCACCAAAGAGTTGCTGCTTCGGGAGGGGATTGCGCCGGATGAGATCTGGGGGCGAGGGGAAAGCCGCCTGGCCCAGATGCTCTCGCTGATCCACTTTGGGGACTACGTGAGCCTTTATCTGGCCATACTGAACGATGCAGACCCCACCCCGGTGGGGCCGATTGACTATCTCAAGAAGCAGCTGGCAACCATCTGATCCCCGACGGCTTTGCTGCTGCAAAATGATGCCGTGTACTTTCTGCTCTTCCCTTTATGACTACACGAATAGCCACCCCATAGCGCCTCCGTTCCGCTTATGACTACACGAAACACCGTGCCCCCGTACCCCCGCCACTTGTGACCACACGAACGCCGCTTATGACTATACGAAACAATTGCGCCCCCGCCGGCCCGCTGATGACTATACGAAAAACAGGCGGGAGTTACCCCCCGCCTGTTTAGGAGCGACCGCCAAGGCCTGTTGAGGGGCGACCGCAAGAGTCGCCCCTACGTCCTACCGGATGGCCAGTTCCGACTGACGGTCAAAAACGTGCATCCGGTCCATATTGAAGATGACCTGGCGGGTCTGTCCGACGCGAGCCGTCGTACGGGGATCAAAGCGGCCCAGGAACTCGTAGCGGTCGGTGTCCAGGTAGACGATAATTTCGTTGCCCATCAACTCCGTCACCACCACGCGGGCTTCCACTGCCGCACCGTGAATGGCCGGTGGGGCGAAGTCGGGATCATGGACGTCCTCCGGGCGGATGCCGAAGATGATCTCCCGGCCCAGGTGCGGCCGATACACTGCCTGGCGGTCATCAGGGATGTAGAGGAGAAAGTCGCCCGTATCCACGCATACCCGCCCATCCCGCTCCACCAGCGTGGCGTTGAAGAAGTTCGTAGCCGGACTGCCGATAAACCCGGCGACAAAGACGTTGGCCGGACGGTCGTAGAGGTTCTGGGGTGTGTCCACCTGCTGGAGGACACCAGCATTGATGACGGCGATGCGGGTCCCCATTGTCATCGCCTCCACCTGGTCGTGGGTCACGTAAATAAACGTGGTGCCCAGCCGCTGGTGGAGTTTGGAGAGTTCGGCGCGGGCCTGCACCCGCAGTTTGGCATCCAGGTTGGAGAGGGGCTCGTCCATCAGGAAGACCGCCGGCTCCCGGACGATGGCCCGTCCTACCGCCACCCGCTGGCGTTGACCGCCGGAGAGTTGCTTCGGCTTGCGGTCCAGGAGATTCTCAATCCCCAGGATGCGCGCGGCTTCCCGGACCCGGCGGTCAATCTCCTTTTTGGGGACCTTGCGCAGTTTCAGGCCGAAAGCCATGTTCTCGTAGACGGTCATATGGGGGTAGAGGGCGTAGGACTGGAAGACCATCGCGATATCCCGGTCTTTGGGCGGGACGTCATTGACCAGCCGGTCGCCGATGTAGATGTTGCCAGAGGTGACTTCTTCCAGACCAGCCAGGAGCCGCAGGGCAGTGGTCTTGCCGCAGCCCGACGGGCCGACGAAGACCAGAAACTCCCCGTCTTCAATGTGGATGGTCAGATCATCGACCGCGATGACATCACCGAATCTCTTGGTAACATGGTCGTAAGTTACGCTGGCCATTATAGTTCCTCCTTAGAAAAAATGAAAAATCAAAGGGCCGGTGAATGATCACCCCAATTGGCCTAAGGCGTCCGTTCCTGGCTATGCCAGGAGGACGCGGACCCCGGCTTCAGCCAGGTCCCAAAGAGGCGCCGAATCGGCCTCGCGAGCGGTGACAATGACATCGGCGTCGGTGACCGGACCGATGTAGGCGGCTGCGACCCGCCCCACCCTTTCTGGCGGGACCAGTATGACCACCTGCATCCCCCGCTGGAAGAGCAGCCGCGCCAGTTCGGCCTGGGAGAGGCGGTCGTCGGTCAGCCCCTCGGCCGCGCTGACGCCCCCCAGTTCCAGGATGACCCGGTCGGCGCGCAGGGCCCCCAACGCCATTCGGACCAGATGCCCCGTCAAATCCCCCTCTCTGCGCTCCAACTGGCCGCCCGTAAGGATGAGGGTATGGGAGGTATGATCGGCAATGTAGCGGGCAACATCCAGCCCGTTTGTGATGACCGTCAATGAGGGACAAGCGGTCAGCGAGCGGGCCACCGCCAGGGCCAGCGGGCCGGAACCGAGAAAGACGGTTTCTCCGGCCTGCACCAGGCCCGCCGTCGCCCTCCCAATCCGGACGGGGACCGCATCCGGAGACAAAGAGGCATCGGCATGGAAACGGACGGCAACGGCGCCGCCACGAACCCGGCGGGCTAACCCCTGACTCTCCAGCCAATCCAGGTCTCTGCGGATGGCAGGCTCAGAGGTCCCGAACCGGGCCGCCAGGTCGGCGACCTGAACGGCACCGTTTTGGGCCAGTAACTGGGCGATTTCTGCCCGTCTCTGCGGGGTGGGTATGCTCATGTAGTTTGATTATACAACGGTAATGAATTTCCGTCAAGATGTTTCCGTTCGGAAAAGTGTTTGTTTCCGTTCGGAAAGGGATGAAGGATGCCCACGCACGTTTACAGAGAGTGCTCGGTATAGGAGGTTTCGCAGGGGCGACCGGGGCCGATCCAGGCCCGCCGGTGGGTCACGTCTATGATGATACTGAAGACGGTCACCGACTCTATGCCGTGCTTGCAGATGGAGGTCGGGTAGTTGGCATGGTCTGCCAGCAGGGCCATAAAGCGCTCCGGCGAGAGTTGCCCGAAGTTCTCCCGCAGAAGCCGCATAGCCCGGTGGTAGCGGAGGATGGAGCCACCGATGTCATTCCGGTCAGCCTCCAGATGGCGCATCGCGGGGCTCAGGTAGTGATTGGTATGGGCCAGAATGTCGTCCTCTATGTACAGGGCCTCGTAGTCGGTGGCGGAGCCCTCCACGCTGTAGACCTCACCCCAGGGGTCAGCAATGATGTTATTGTAGTTGGACGCGCGCTGGGGCAGAAGGCAGGCGTCCAACGCCTCGCCCAGGCGCCGCGCGGCCAGGATGGCCCGGACGATCAAGAGGCGCGGCACGCCGGGCCGCACATCCCGTGCCGAGACCTCGTTGCCGGTGAGGGCGATACCCGCGGCGTTGAAGCCCACGCTGATGCTCATCCCGTCCAGGGAAACGGCCAGAAATTCCGGTTCATCCCCGGCCTGGACCCGCAGGATGACCAGGCCTTCCTCCCGGTCAGGAGCCTCGTCGTTGGTGTGGGCCAGGAGGGTGGATCCGTCCACGGTCGCCCGGCCGCGTGCGGCGAAGTCAGTGCATCCCCGGGCATGCCAGAAGGCCGGTTCCCGCAGTTCCTCGCACATCGCCAGAAAGATTTCGTCAAAGGGACAGTCGGCCCCCTCGGCGATTCCTTCCAGTTCTTCCACGTACTGAGGGTAGACGGCGCGGGTGTATGCCAGGCAGAGATGGGCATAATGGAGCGCGTCCTCCCAGGAGAAGCCGCGCGGGATTTGCCCGCGCAGATGCTCCAGCCGGCGCCGGATGTGAGGCCGCCAGGCCTCGCCGATCTGCCGCCCCACCTCCCGGTGGGTACCCCGGACGGTCAGAAGGGGAACAGAAGCCGACGGCATTGCTTCCCCTCAGGGTTCAACCTGCCGGGCCCGACGGGCCCGGCGGGGGAGGTCGGCAGGTTCCAGCGCGACCGCCTCGCCCGCAAAGAGCCGGGCCGGGCCGACCTTCGGCTCGTCCAGCCCGCGCGCCCGCCGCTCCTCGCAGATGCGGCAACGGGGCGGGCACTCAAAGCGGTAATCATCCGGCTCGGTGTAGCGGGCAATCACCCCCTCATAGTTGCGGAAAATGGCCACCCGACCGTTCCAGGCGATCAGGTAGCGGGGATTGACGGGGGTCTTCCCGCCGCCACCCGGCAAGTCCACCATAAACTCCGGCACGGCGAAGCCCGTCGTGTGGCCGGAAAGGTGTTCTATAATCTCAATCCCCCGGGCGATAGACGTCCGGAAATGGCCGATGCCCAGGGAAAGGTCACACTGGTAGAGGCGGTAGGGGCGGACCCGGTTCTCCACCAGCCGCTGGCAGAGTTCTTTGATGATCCAGGGGCAGTCGTTGACGCCGCGCAGAAGGACGGTCTGGTTGCCCAGGACGAAGCCGGCATCGGCCAGTTGGGCCAGCGCCTGCCGCGCGCGGGGCGTCAGTTCTTTGGGGTGGTTAAAGTGGGTGTTGATCCAGACCGGCTGGTACTTCTTCAACATATTCACCAGTTCGTCGGTGATGCGCTGGGGAAAGGTGACCGGCGCGGCGGTGCCGTAGCGGATGATCTCCACGTGAGGAATCTCATGGAGTTTCGCCACGATGTACTCCAGCCGCTCGGTGGAAAGGGTGAACGGATCACCGCCGCTGAGGAGGACGTCCCGAATGCCCCGGTGCTCCCGGATATAAGCGATGGCGGCGTCTATTTCCGCCTGAGAACGGGGTCTGTCCGTCTCCCCGGCATAGCGCCGCCGGGTACAGTGGCGGCAGTACATCGCGCACTGGTCGGTGACCAGCAGGAGCACCCGGTCCGGGTAGCGGTGGGTCAGGCCCGGCACAGGGGAGTCGGTGTCCTCATGGAGCGGGTCCCGCATGTCCTCGGGGCGGACAATTTTCTCGTACAGGGTAGGGACGGCCCGCTTGCGGATGGGGTCTTCGGGATCGTCCGGGCCCATCAGGCTGGCGTAGTAGGGAGTGATGGCCATCCGCAGGGTGCCCAGCGACTCTTCAATCATCGCTTTCTCTTCTTCGGTCAGCGGGATGACCCGGCCCAGTTCCTCCACGGTGGTGATGCGGTTGGCCAGTTGCCAGTGCCAGTCCTCCCATTGCTCCCAGGGCACGTCCTGCCAGGGAGGCAGGGGAGTGCGATGTTCTTCGGTGCGTATGGCCATACTACCTCCTGGTATATTCATTCGCAGTAAGCGACGGTGAAGCGAAGTCGCGACGTTCGTAGTAAGCGACGGAGCGAAGCGAAGTCGCGGCGGATCTAACTACAAACGGCCTCATTATGAGAGATGCTCCGGCGGCAGGGCGTCCATTCCGGCCTGGCGGGCCAACCGTTCCATCATGGCCCGCAATTCCCGTTCCTGCTCGGGGTCTATGGGTGGACGCTCATAGGCGGCCAGGAGTTCCCGGACGCGCGCCTTCGCCCGCGCAAACGTATCAGGCCGACCGGCCTCCTCCCAGGCCCGGATGGAGCCCCGGTCCAGCACCGCCGAGGGCAGGTATTGTTCCTTCGGGAAAAGTTGGCGGGTGATTTTCTGCTTGAGGAAGTCGCCCCGAAAGCCGATGGATTCAAACATCTCCAGCGCCAGGGTATCGGTGTGGACCCGGACGCCCTCCAGAAGCCGCAGGGCCATGCCGATGGCCTCGGCGTCCACCACCAGTTTCTCCGCGCTCTGGCAAGCCAGAAAGTCCAGCATGCCGGCGCCGGAAATCATATTGATGCCGCCCAGCGCGCCAATGATAGCGGTAATGCCACTCTCCAGGCCAGCCTGAGCGTCCACCACTTTGGCATCGCTGGCTCCCAGGTAGGTGTGGGTAGGGAGGCCCAGAGACTTGCCCACCTGCGCATAGGCGACATCTATCATCGCCGTCTCTATGGCGCCCATAGGAGTGGTGCCGTGCCGCATATCAAAGATGGCTGGCGCGCCGCCCCAGACGATGGGCGCACCAGGCCCAGCCAGTTGGTGGATGGCGATGCCGCTCAAGGACTCCGCCGCATGCTGGACGACGGAGCCCAGGAGGGTCACCGGAGCCGTCGCACCGGCCAGAGGCATAGAGACCATTTGCGCCGGGACGCGCGCGCGGGCCAGGTCTATCAGGTTGCGGGCGCCGAACTCGCTCCAGATGAGCGGTGGGGAAGGGCAAACGTCAAAGACAGCCAGCGGCTTCCGGGCCAACTCCTCCCGCCCACCAGCGAAAATGGCCAGCATGTCAAACATAGAGTGCGCCGTGGGGACGGAGAAGGCGCCAGTGACGATCGGTTTGGCAGAATAAAGGAGGACGATGTAGAGCCGATAGAGGTCGCCAACTGCCTTGGGGACCTCGTTACAGACGACGGCGGTGGACTGGGCGGCGTACTGAGGGAGCATCTCCGCCACCTGGACCAGCCGGATCAGGTCGGGGGTCTGAGAGGGACGGTGCTCCAGCGTATCAGGGTCCAGGATGTGCACACCGGAGGAGCCGGGGTCAAAGTGGACCGCATCGCCGCCGTAGCGGATGACCGGCTCCCCCGTCCGGTTGTAGAGGTAGAACTCCCGGGGGACCGTCTCCAGAGCCCGCCGGATGACGGTCTCAGGGATGTAGGCTACTTCGTTCGCCTCGTCCACCCGCGCCCCCGCCTCTTTCAGGAGACGGCGCGCCTCAGCGTCCTGGACTTTCACGCCATGGGTTTCCAGGAGGTAAAAGGCCTCGCCCAGGATATGGTCAATCAGGTCGGGGGTGAGCAGTTCCAGTTTGGGTTGCATGGGTGCTCCGCTTACGTTTTACGCCACGGCAATGATCCGCTCCAGTTCGGTGGAGAGGTGCGGGTCCAGCGGCTCCGGTTGGTGGGTCTCCAGAATCTGTCGGGCCATTGCCCGGGCCCAATCCCGGGCTCCGTCCCGTTTCGCCTCCCACTCTTCGTAGGGGCGCCGGTCCATAAACTTCGGCACCCACAGGTCCCGCATGTGCTTCCGGGTGTGCTTCTGGGCCAGGAAGTTGCCGCCTGGCCCCACTGCCTGAATGACGTCCAGCGCCAGCGTCTCATCGTCCACAACGATGCCTTTCATCATATGGTAAACGATGTCGTAGATTTCGCAATCCATGAGCATCTGCTCGTAGGACCAGATGCGGCTCCCGTGGAGGAGGCCGACGCCCAGAAGCATATCGGACATCACAACGCAGGCCATAAAGGTGGAGAGGCTGTTTTCAATCCCGGCCTGCCAGTTGGGCTCTTTGGCGCCGGTAGCGAAGGAGCCCATAGAGAGGGGGACGTTGTAGAAGTCGGCCAGGACGTTGGAGGCGGCACCGAAGAGGAAGTCCTCCGGGCCGCCGCCGGTATAGCCGCCAGTGCGGGGGTCCATCGCGGTCTGGGCGGCAGCGTAGAAGACGGGGGCACCGGGGTAGGCCAACTGAATCATCGCCAGCGCGCTGATGACTTCGGCATTGCCGACAACCAGATTGCCTGCCAGTGTCGCCGGGGCGGTGGAGCCGCAGGAGGTCATGGTCATAAAGCCCACGGGGATACCGGCCTCGGCAGCCACCAGCGCCGCTTCCAGGGTACCGGGGTCCTGGCCCAGGGGCGGCGCGGTACAGAGGGCATAGGAGAGCACTGGCCGCCGCCGCAGTTCCTCCCGTCCGCCAGCGATCAGGGCGGCCATTTCCACCGACGCTCGCGCTTCCTGTTCCGAATAAATGCTCTCGGTCTGAACGTGCTTGGTGGTATTCTCCCAGGCCGCCTTCAGTTCCTGGAGGCCCCGCGTCTCCGGAGGACAGTCCTGGGCAGAGACCGGTATCCAGATAAATGCGACTTCTTCCAGGTAGTCGGCGACGCGGGCGATTTCGGCCACATCCTGCCGCCTGGAGCGGCGCCGCTGACCGGTATAGAGGTCTATAACCTCCACGCCGCAGCCGTCGGTGCCGACGTAGACGTGGTTGCCGTCCAGGGGGAGGTCCTGAGCGGGGTCGCGGGCGGCCAGGGTGTAGACGGGCGGCGCCTTCTTCAGAGCGTCTTCTATCAGGTGGCCAGGAGCCCGGACAATCTTCGTGTTCCAGTCCACCTGCGCACCATAGGCCTCCCAAATCTCCAGGGCTTTGGGGGAGGGAAAGCGGACGCCGACGGTCTCAATGACCTCCAGGGTGGCAGTGTGAATGCGCCGGACGTCCTCCGGGCTCAGAATCTGGAGACTGAGGCGCGGATTGGTGATGGATTTGATAGGTCTGGGCATGGGATTTCTCCTTTGTGCGGCATTCGTAGTAAGCGACGGAGCGAAGCGAAGGCGCGCTGGACGGCCCTCCGCTGCAGGTCTGCTACGAACGGCCGATCAGTTGTTTGGCGACAGCGACGGCGCCGATGGCGTCTTCGCTGTAGCCATCCGCGCCGATCTCCTGGGCCCAGGCCCGGGTGACGGGCGCCCCTCCCACCATCACCTTGACCCGGGAGCGCAGGCCGGCATCCTCCAGGGCCTCAATGATGTCCCGCTGGCGGACCATGGTGGTCGTCAGCAAAGCGCTCATGCCGACAATGTCGGCATTTACTTCGCGCGCTTTCTCCACGAAGGTGACCACCGGCACGTCCACGCCCAGGTCATAGACGCGGAATCCGCTGACAGAGAGCATGGTTGCCACCAACGTCTTGCCAATTTCGTGGATGTCGCCCTCCACAGTGCCAATGACGACGGTGCCCAGGGTCTGGCGCTGGCTACCCTGACGAACGATCTCCGGCTCCAGGACGGCAACGGCGGCCTTCATCGCCTCACCCGCCAGGACCAGATCGGGGAGAAACATTTCACCTTTGCCATACTGTTCACCGACATAGTCCACGCCGGGAACGAAGCCCTTGTTGATGGCTTCCAGAGGGTCTATGCCTGCCTCCACGGCCTTCCGGGCCAGGTCGGCAGCGGCATCCGGATCGCCATCTATGATGCTCTGGGCCATGGCCTGGAAAAGTTGGTCAGTCATGCTTGCCTCCAGGTTCGGTTGGGGTATTGCGTATTGGGTATTCCGTATTTCATTCCAATATATCACAGGATAGAACGGGTGTCAAGAGGGGGAATTGAAAAACGCAGAAAAAGTGTTGCTTGGGATTGAAAAGTGTGGTAGAATTAGCAAAAAGCGCTGAAAATCGTAACAACCGACGGCAGAGCGACCCAACAACCAGAGGAGGACCTATCATGCGAGATGATCGGGGAATTCCCGCAACCCTTCCAGGCCCACAGGCACAAGCCATTGTGGAGCGGAGCAGACGGGTGGTATCACCATCGCTGCCCAGAGCGTATCCGCTGGCAGTGAAACGGGCCTACGGATGTATGGTGGAGGATGTGGATGGTCATCAGTTTCTGGACTGTATGGCCGGAATCGCGGTCTGCGCTACGGGCCACTGCCACCCGCGCGTGGTGCGAGCGATCCAGGAGCAGGCAGAGCGGCTGCTCCATATCTGCGGCGCCGATTTCTACGACCCCCAGTACATCGCCCTGGCGGAGCGGCTGGCGGCCATCGCGCCCGGCGATGAGCCGAAACGGGTCTTCCTGGGCAACTCCGGCGCGGAGGCGGTGGAGGCGGCGCTGAAACTGGCCCGCTACCACACCGGACGCCCGTATGTCATCGCTTTTTTCGGCGCGTTTCACGGCCGGACAATGGGTGCGGTCTCGCTGACTGCCAGCAAGCCGGTCTACCACCGGGGCTTTATGCCGCTCCTGCCGGGCGTCGTCCACGTGCCCTACGGCTATTGCTATCGCTGCGCGTACAATCTGACTTATCCGTCCTGCAACCTGGCCTGTGTAGACTTCATAGAGCAGACGCTGATGGGACGGTCGGTGCCGCCGGACGAGGTGGCGGCGATTTTCGTGGAGCCGGTACAGGGCGAGGGCGGCTACGTCGTTCCGCCGGAGGGATGGCTTCAGAAACTGCGCGCGCTCTGCGACCGGTACGGCATCCTGCTGGTGGCCGACGAGGTGCAATCGGGGATGGGGCGGACGGGGAAATGGTTCGCCACCGAGCACTGGGGTGTGGTGCCGGACATTCTCTGTGTGGCGAAGGCGCTGGCTTCCGGGATGCCGATCTCGGCGATGGTCGCCCGGGAGTCGGTGATGACATGGCCCGCCGGGGCTCACGGGAGCACTTTCGGCGGCAACCCGGTCGCCTGTGCGGCCGCTCTGGCGACGATAGAGGTGATAGAACAAGAAGGGCTGATGGAGAACGCGGTCCGGGTCGGCCACCGTCTCCTGGAAGGGCTGCGCGGATTGGCCCGGGAGGTGGAGCGGGACGGCCGCCCACCGTTCATCGGGGACGTCCGGGGCCTGGGGCTGATGATCGGGGTGGAACTGGTCCAGGACCTTCAGACCCGGGCGCCGGCCCACGACGAGGCGGAGGCAGTGATGCAGGAGTGCTTCCGCCGGGGGCTGCTGGTGCTGACCTGCGGGGCCAGTTCCATTCGCTTCGCGCCACCGCTGGTCATCCCAGAGGCTGAGGCAGAGCGGGCACTGGCAATTTTCGCGGACGCGCTGAGAGCGGTGGGGGCGGCAGGCAAATCATCGTAAGACCGGCGCACCGGAGCGAAGAGGCCGACGATGGGACCACGTAGATGAACCTGGCACTTACATCTGCTGCTATCTATGCTCCGTCCTCCGAAAAAGTTGCGGGGATTTCGGGAACGTCCGCTCCGGCGGGCTCCTCCACCACCAGCGCGCGGGCAAAGATCAGGAAACCAGTATGGGCCACCATCCGGTCCTCCGGGCGGAAGCGAGTGGAGACGGCCTTGTAGGGCCGCAGCAGAATCTCCTCCACTTCCACCAGCCCCCACCGGGGCGACCCCAGCGCCTCCAGCAGGCGCGTGACCTGGTTGGCGGTGGGCAGAAGGGAGCCCAAATACCCACCGTTCGCCAGCGCCCCGTGGGCCTGGTCCAGATAGTCCCAGGGGTTCGGCAGGTCCAGGAACAGCGCATCCACCCCGACCTCGTCAAATCCCTCCGCGATGTCGCGGATTTTAAACTCCACCACCTCCGCCAGGCCCAGCCGCTCCAGGTTGCGGCGGGCCAGTTGTTGCATTTCCGGACGAATCTCGTAGGAATACACCCGCCCATCCGGCCGGACGGCGTGGGCCAGCACCGCCGTCAGTGCGCCGCTGCCGCTCCCCGCCTCCACCACCCGACACCCCGGCCCGATGTTCATCTTCAGCAGGATGTACCCGGCCTCTTTGGGATAGACGATCTGGGTAGTGCGACGGAGACGCAGAATCAAGTCGTGAAGCGAGGGGGTCAGGAGCAGGAAGGGGTGACCCGTATGAGAAACTACCCGGCTTCCCCAAGGACGGCCAATGAGGTCATCGTGAGCCAGGACACCCCGGTGGGTATGGACGCTCTGTCCCGGCTCCAAACGGACGATCTGCCAGCGACGATCCGGCCCCATCAGCAGGGCCAAGTCACCGGCGCGGGCGCAGGAAACGGGTTTCTCGGCCATTATCCTCCGGCAATCAGATGAATGACCCGCACATCGGCCCCATCGGGAATCAGGCGGGTGGGGAACTCCTCCTCGGGAATCACCTCCCCGTTGATGGTCACGATGATCGCCGGGAAGGTGTAGCGGAAGCGGCGAAGGAGTTCCGTCACTGTCAGCCCCGGCTCCCATTCTATTTCGTCTCTGTGGTTGACCCGAATGAGTCCCATAATCCCGTCAGAATAGATTCCTGGCTCTCCGGGAATTACTGGGGTGGGGAGTGTACAGGCCTGGCAATCTGCGCTACATCAGCGGTAGATGAGGAATTGCGGGAAGAGTCCCAGGCCTACCGCGCCCAAGGAGGCCAATGCCAGCCAGAGGTCGGTCAAAGCCAGCGCGCGCCGGGGGGGTACGCCGGATTGCAGCGCGGTGGGAAGCATCCGCAGAAGCCCTACCACCGGCCCTGCTGAGGCCAGAAGCAGAGCCAGGGCAGTCAGCGGGTGGTCTTGAAAGAGGAGCCGATAGAGCCCCCAGCGGGAGACGAAACCCACCGTGGGCGGGAAACCCGCCAGGGAGAGCAATCCCGCAGCGGCCGCCACCGCCCCCCACGGCGACCATTCCGGCTCCGCCGATCCCCGCCGGACACCGAGGGCAGCCAATCCGGCGGCCATCGTCAGCACTCCCCAGGTGCGGGTGAGCATCATCGCCCGCTCCAGTTCCAGCCCAACTGCCTCTCCCCTTCCCAGCACCAGCACCAGCATGCCCGTATCTACCATCACCCCATATCCCAGCAGTGCGCCCCACCCCCGCCGGGTCGTGCCCAACAACCCACCGACGACGGCCGTTCCAACACCCAATAGGGTCAGAGCGGATGACCAGTACGGAGACTGGCCCAGCCAGAGGTAGGTCTGCAGATAGTCCAGCAGGAGAAACCATACCGTCCCCCCAACGGCAGAGTAGATAAGGGCAACCGCCAGCGGCGATTCGGCTCGGGCCAGCGCGGGTACCCAGGAGTGAAACGGGACCAGCCCCAGCATCAGGGCAAACGAGAGGCCAATCAGCAGGCTGGCAGTGGACAGCAATCCGGTCTGGTCAGGGGTCAGGGCGTACATGTCCAGCAGCCAGTGAGCCACCAGGGGGCCGGGCAGCGCCAGGACGCAGAAGGTCAGGTACCGCGCGCCCCCCACCTCACCGCGCAGAAGAAGGACGGAAAGGGTCGCTGCCAGTTCCAGAAGCAGCATCGCGTAGACCAGGGGGCGGACGACCAGCGCGGCCACCAGAAGCCCCAGCACCCCCAGACCAATCGGAGCGTAGAGTTCCCCGGATTCCAGCGGCCATGCCAGCAGGAACAGAGCCGCGCCAATCAGGAAGAGAAACGTCAGCGCCGTCTGCGAGAGGGGATCCAGGAGTATGGAGCGCCCGAAAACGGTCACGGCCTGACCAGCCGTGAACTCACGCCCCCATAAGAGAAAGGTCCGGTCCATCGGGATCAGGGCGAACCCCAACCCCAGGGCGGCCGAAACGATCGCGCCGAGCAGAAGCGCCACGCCACGCCAGCGGCGCAGGAGATATGCCGGAATCACGGCCAACAGCGATACTCCAACTCCAATCAGAGCCAGCATTCCCACCTCATCCGGCCCGGGCCAGCGCCAGATACGCCACTGCCAGGGTGATCAGAAACTGCACCAGTCCCAGTAGCCCGGCTACTACCAGGCTGGGCTCCAGAGCGCCGAAGAAGAGGTCAAACCCGTTCAGGAAGACCAACAATCCCAGGCCCACTTCCAGGGGTTCCTCGGCCATTCCGGCCAGGAAGAGACCGACCATTCCCAGGAGGTAACATGCCAGACCGACGAGAGAAGGTACCTGAGGTAACGAAAAGCGAAGCGATCCGGCATAAGCGGCCAACAGGGCGGCACCCAGGGCCAGTGCCCGCAAGGGAGCGTCGTCCGACCACCGGGGAAGCCGGCGGAGAAGGGTTCTCCACCGGGACGACGTCGCGGCCTCTGCAGCCCCCTCTCCGCCAGCCCCATTGCCCTCGCCTCTCCGGCCACTGCCGATAGCAGGCGCCTGTCCGGTAGCCCCCAGGGCCAGGCAGACCACCGCTCCAACCAGCAGTTTCACCAGGACGACCTCGGGGCGAATAATCTGAGTGTGGAGAACGCCCACGAAAAAATAGACTGCCGCCATTCCGACAACCCGGAACAGCCAGCGACGAGCCACCAGCACCAGCCCCAGAGCCAGGATCAGTCCCGCCATAGCGGGAGGCCCGGCCAGAGCGGATATTCGTTCCATCCATCCCAGAAAAGTTCCCATCAGCGCCCCGTCACCACGACCAGAATGAGCAGAAAAGCCGCCAGCGCCCAGAGAACGGCACCCGGTCCTTCGGCCACATCGGCCACTGCGTCCAGAAAGCCGGTCAATCTGCCCAGACTACCCACCAGAAGTCGTCCTGCCCATTCCGGGGAGAGAACCCCCGTGAGGGTCCGAAGGGTTTTCCGGCGCGCCCAGGGTCTGAGTACCTTCAGCGCAAACAGCCCCAACGACGTACCAGCGATCCAGGCCCCCCACCCCAACGGGGTCGGCGCGACCTTCGGCGCAGCGCCCCAGGCCGGGATCAGGGCAAGGGCCGAAACGGCCAGGCCGGCCACCTGAGCGACAGAGGGGATCAAACCAACCGGTTCTTCCCAAGCCATCTGGCGCCCGATTTCTTTCGCTACGGCCGCTGTCAGCAGAATTTGTCCCAGGAGAAACAAAATTGTCGTCAGGACATTCAGCGAAGAGGGAATTCCGCCCGAAGTCAAGGGGGCGCCCAGAAGCGCCAGTCCGCCCAAACCAGATGCCATCCCCCATCCGGGAGCGGTCTTCTCCCACCCTCGCCCCAGATAGAGAAGGGTCAGGCCCAGCGCCCAGGCCACCCCTCCAGTCGTCCATACCGGACCCGTCGCGTGGCCGGCGCGCAGGCCGGCCCAGAGCACCCCTCCCGCCGCCGCCATCCCAGCCCAGATGGTCCTCTGGTCCGGGGCTGTTGCCGCCCAGGCCAGGAATCCTCCGATCCCAAACGTCGTCGCCGCCAGCGCTTCCAGCACCCCTCCACCGGGGACGGAGATCCCGGCTTGCCACATCCGGGCCAGCAGACCCCAGGCCAGCAGGGGTTCCAGGAGGAGTGCTACCGTCAATGGGCGACCCCGCCGCATTTCGGCGGGGACAGTAAAGTGAAAAGGGTAGAGGCCTATCCGAACGATGGCTGCCAGCAGGAGAAAAACTTCTCCCCCGCCCTCGGGAGTCATCAGGAGCCACGAAAGCCCGCTCCCGGCTTTCTCCAGCGAGAGCGCGCCCATCCAGAGGAGGAGTGTCGCCCCTATACCGCCGCCTACTCCCCAGGCCACCCGTTCGCCGGGGAGGCCGGCCGACGCCATGCCGACCCCCCAGGCCAGGTCAAAGCCCGCCCAGGCCAGCAGGACCGTCAGCAGGTTCTCTCCCCAAAGGGCGCCCAGGCCAAAGGTCAGCATCGCCAGGACCGCCGCACCGATCGCCGAACGGAGGGGCTGCGGACGGCCGATCTGGACCAGCGCGCTCCCGGCTACCGCGCCGGACCAGGCCAGGGCCAGCGGCCATACAGCGCGGTCTGCCACCAGAACCGGAAACGTGCCGAAGAGAGAGAGGGGTTGCCAAAGGGAGAGGAGAAACGGTCGGGGGTCCTCCCAGGCCGCGAAAAGGACGCCCAAAAACGAAAGCCCCGCCCCCAACGGCAGCACGTAGCGTCGGTACGGTTGCAAGGGATGAAGCGAAGACGCCACCAGCAGGGCCAGCGCCCCGCCCAGGGGCGCGGTCAGGGCTATAGTCGGTGCAAAGGGCATGGAACTTCAGGTCTCCTGAATGGAACAGGATAGGCTCTCCGGAGGCCATGTCAAGCCGACCGGAGCGGGGCTGATAGTGGTTTTTATTTTAGCATAGAAAGGGGGATCGGGCAATCTGGCATCGGAGGGGCAATTTCTGCAGGGTTGCCCTGCAACCTGTTCCGTGCTATCATATAAACCCGGAGGGGAAAGATGTCAGCCCCATCGGCCCGGATGGTCAAATTGAGCAAGTTTCTCGCCCTCATCCTCCGCCATCAGCCGGAACGGTTCGGGTTGAGGCTGGATGAGGAGGGATGGGCATCGCTGCCGGAGGTGCTGGAAATTCTGCGGGGGTTGCCCAATTTCCGCTGGGCTACCCATGCCGACGTGATGGAACTGGTAGAGAAAGGGAGCGGGGACAACAGACGGCGATTTGAAGTGGTCGGAGAGCGCATCCGCGCCCGCTACGGGCACACCGTCTCCTTGCGCGCCGAATTCCCGCCCTGCACGCCGCCGCCCCGCCTGTACCACGGCACCTCTCCCCACGCGCTGGATCATATCCGGCAGGAAGGGCTCCGGCCGATGCGCCGCCAGTACGTTCACCTCTCCGCCGACCCGGAGACGGCGGCCCGGGTCGGCGCCCGCCACACCCCCCACCCGGTCATCCTCACCGTCCGCGCCGCAGAGGCCGCCGGGGCGGGCATCCTCTTCCACCAGGCCGACGAATCCACTTACCTGGCCAGGGCCATCCCGCCGGAGTTTCTG
Organism: Anaerolineae bacterium; assembly: GCA_036172315.1. Lineage (GTDB taxonomy): Bacteria > Chloroflexota > Anaerolineae > B4-G1 > DUEL01 > SpSt-77. The sequence goes on from JASFBC010000086.1 coordinate 20,428, forward strand.
GAATTCCCGGAGGAGGTATGAAACCGTCCGACCGAAAAGTCGCCGAGGGAATCCTCTACACCGACCAGTACCAACTCACGATGGCCCAACTCTATTACCGGATGGGCCTCCACGAGAAGGGGGTGCAGTTTGACTATTTCTTCCGCAGTTACCCCAACTACGGCTCCCACCGGGCCGGTTATTGCATCAACGCCGGTCTGGAGTGGTTGGTGGATTGGATGCAGGAAGCCCATTTCCAGGAGGAGGACCTGGCCTACCTGCGGAGTCAGGTAGGGCGGACAAAGCGCCGTCTCTTCGGGGAGGATTTTCTGAACTGGTTGCGGAAGAACGGGCATTTTGGCGCCATCTCCATGCAGGCCATTCCGGAAGGACGGGTGGTCCACCCCAACGTCCCTCTGGCTGTGGTGCGGGGGCCGCTGGCGATGGCCCAGATTCTGGAGACGCCGCTGCTTAACCACCTGAACTACCAGACGCTCATCGCCACCAAAGCGGCGCGCATCCACGAGATCGGGCGCGGGCGGACTCTTCTGGAATTCGGCCTGCGGCGGGCCCAGGAGCGAGCCGCCCTCGCTGGCGCTCGGGCAGCCCTCATCGGCGGCGCCGACTTCACCTCCAACGTCGGCATCTCCCACGTCCTGGGATACCCCCCCAAGGGCACCCACGCCCACAGTATGGTGCAGATTTTTATGGCCCTGGGGGAGGGGGAACTGGGCGCCTTCCGGGCCTACGCAGAGGTCTACCCGGACGATTGCCTGCTCCTGGTAGACACCATCAACACGCTGGAGAGCGGCATCCCCAACGCCATCCGCGTCTTTGAGGAACTGCGCCGCAAAGGGCATGAACCCGTCGGTATCCGGCTGGATTCCGGCGATCTGGCCTATTTGAGTATCCAGGCCGCCCGGATGCTGGACGAGGCCGGATTCCCGAACACCGTCATCGTCCTCTCCAACCAACTGGACGAACTGGTCATCTGGGAGATCATCACCCAGATTCAGAAAGAAGCGCCCCGCTACGGCGTGGACCCGGACCGGCTGATCAACCGGCTGGTCTACGGTGTGGGGACACGGCTCATCACCTCCGAGGGCGCGCCGGCGCTGGACGGGGTCTACAAACTGGTAGCGGTGCGGGACGGCGGGCAGTGGGTGCCGGCCATCAAAATCTCCGAGACGCCGGAGAAGACCCTCAACCCCGGCGACAAGCGGGTCTGGCGGCTCTACGACCGGCGCGGGAAAGCCACTGCCGACCTGCTGAGTCTCCAGGACGAGGACCCCCGGGAGATGGAGCAGGTCGTCCTGCGCCATCCCACCGACCACACCGCCTACCGGGTCCTGGCCCGCCCGGACCTCTCCGAAGTGGAGCCGCTTCTGGTGGACGTCCTGCAGGAAGGCCGCCTGGTCTATGAATTCCCGCCCATTGAGGAGATCCGCCGTCTCCGCCAGGCGGATATGGAGCGGTTGGACGCGGGGGTCAAGCGGCTCATCAACCCCCATGTCTATCACGTCTCCCTCACCGAGAAGTTGTGGAATTTGAAGCAGGAACTGATCCGGCAGGCACGGTAAAAAGGCGAGAGGCAGGATGCAGATGGAGGAAAAACGATGACGACGAAAGCACAGGTGACCTGGGTTGGGCCGGGGCTGCGGTTGGTGGGCGAGGCCAGAGAGTCCGCCATCATCCTGGACCACACCCTGGAAGGGGAAGACCGGCCAGAGACGGGCATCCGTCCAATGGAAGTGGTGCTGGTCGGCCTCTGCGGCTGCACCGCAATGGACGTGATCTCCATCCTCCAGAAAAAGCGACAGCCGTTCACAGGGCTGGAGGTCCACGCCACCGCCGAGCGCGCGGGCGACCATCCCAAGGTCTACACGCAAATCCACCTGGAGTACGTGGTGAAGGGCAAAGGGGTGGACCCGCAGGCCGTGGAGCGAGCCATTGAACTTTCTCAGACCAAGTACTGCTCCGTCTCGGCCATGCTGAGCAAAACGGCGACAATCACCACATCGTATCGGATTGAGGAGTGATCAGCGCAGGATGCGCTACGTGGGCGTGTAGAAGCAGAGCATCACGCTCCCGTACCGCCGCTGGTCCACCAGAACCAGGTGGCGCAGGAGCAGGTCCTGGTACTCCCGGGGGTGAATCTGGGCGATAGCACGGCCGCCCGGGGCCAGCCAGCCCGGGGCGGCGTCTATCGCCTGGAGGGTGGCTGCCCAGAGGCCCTGGTACTGGGGCGGAGCGATGTAGATGTAGTCAAACGGCTCCGGCTCCCGGCGCAGAAAAGCGAATACATCCGCCCGGATAACGCGCGCCGTCCCCGCCAGTCCGGTCAGCGCCAGGTTCTCCCGGATGGTGCGCAGGGCCGCCGGACTCCGCTCCACAAAGACCGCCTCCGCCGCCCCCCGGCTGAGCGCCTCAATCCCCACCTGCCCGGTCCCGGCAAAAAGGTCCAGAAACCGGGCTCCCACCACACCGTCCCCCAGAATGCTGAAGAGGGCAGACTTGGCCCGATCGGTGATGGGGCGGGTCTCGCTGCCCGGCACCGACTTCAGTTTGCGGCCTTTGGCTCTACCGGTGACGACGCGCATGGTGAAATGTGAAATGTGAAACGTGAAACGTGAAATGTGAAGGAGGAGATTGCTTCGCCCCTTCGGGGCTCGCAATGACAAAGGGGAACCGCGCCGCGCAGGCAGTTACCCCAAATGTTCGCATCATTGGGCTACGGGTCGGCATTCTCTACGTGTCGGAGGACGGCGGCCAGGACGTCCTCCACGGTGAGGCCGGTGGTGTCTATGACCACGGCGCCCTCCGGGACACGCAGGGGGGAAACGGCCCGGTGGCTATCTATCTGGTCCCGAAGGAGCATCATTTCCAGCACCTCTTCGTAGGCGACCTCCTCCCCCCGGGCCCGCCGCTCCAGCCAGCGCCGCCGCGCCCGCTCCTGGGGCGACGCGTCCAGGTAGAGTTTCAGGTCCGCATCCGGCAGGACCACCGAGCCGATGTCCCGCCCGACCATGACAACCCGACCGGCGGCAGCGATGCGCCGCTGCTGGGCGACCATCGCCCGCCGCACTCCGGGATAGGCGGAGACGATGGAGACGCCAGCATCCACCTCCGGGCGGCGGACTTCCCAGGTGACGTCCTTCCCGTCGGCCAGGACGGTGTACTGGCGGCCGTCGTCGGCGGTGGGCGGGATGACGTCTATGCGGAGGGATTCGGCCAGCGCGGTGACGGCGGCCTCGTCCTCCACCGACACGCCCCGCGCCAGCGCCACCCAGGTGACGGCGCGGTACATCGCGCCGGTATCCAGATACAGGTAGCCCAACCGCCGGGCCAGCAGGTAGCCGATGGTGCTCTTCCCCGATGCCACGGGGCCGTCTATGGTGATGGTGGATGGGAGCATGTCGTATTGCGTATTCCGTAGTGCGTCCGTTCGTAGTCCGTTCGTAGCCAGCCACGGAGCGAAGCAAAGTGGCGTCACTCGTAGCCAGCCACGGAGCGAAGCGAAGTGACGTCTAACGCAGGCCGTCAGGCCTCTACTGCCCGGCGCCGGTCCGCTTTCGGATGCGCTCCACCGCCCAGGGGAGCACGTCCACCAGCACGGCCAGCACGGCGACCAGCAGGATCAATACCCCAACGCCAACAGGGTATCTCTCCAGCCAGGCCTTCGCCCGTTCTTCCAGCGCCTTCCTCGCTGCGTCGGAGAGGGCGCGCAGGAGGCCCAGCGCGGCCAGAATGGCCGCCACGCCCAGAGAGACCCTCGCCCGGCGGGCGACCCGCACCCATAGCGGAGGCGGAATCGGGGCGAAGGGGTCCCGGTAGCGCGCGGTGAGGGCCTCCCATTTCTCCAGCGCAGCCCGGAGGGGTTCGTAGACAGCGGTCCTGCGGCGGGCGCGAAAGAGGGCCCGGGCGATCCGGCGCGGGAGCGTGGCCTGCCTCCGACGTTCCCCCTCATCAGCGGCGGGCCGGAGGGTATCAATAGCCTTCTCCAGCGCCCACGCCGCCGCCCAGCGCACCCACCACTCCGCATCCCTCAGCGCCTCCAGGAGGGCGGGGACGGCCCGAGGGTCGCCAATCCTCTTCAGCGCCACCGCCGCCGCTTCGCGCACATCCCCATCCGCATCCCCCAGCGCCCCGATGAGGGCGGGGACGGCCCGAGGGTCGCCGATCCTCCCCAGCGCCACCGCCGCCGCCCGGCGCACATCTGCATTCGCATCCCCCAGCGCCCCGATGAGGGCGGGGACGGCCCGGGGGTCGCCAATCCTCCCCAGCGCCCACGCCGCCGCCCGGCGCACATCCCCATCCGCATCCCCCAGCGCCCCGATGAGGGCGGGGACGGCTTGGGGGTCGCCGATCCCCCCCAGCGCCTCCGCCGCCGCCCGGCGCACCCACCACTCCGCATCCCCCAGCGCCCCGATGAGGGCGGGGACGGCCTGGGGGTCGCCGATCCTCCCCAGCGCCCCCGCCGCCGCCCGGCGCACATCTGCATTCGCATCCCCCAGCGCCCCGATGAGGGCGGGGACGGCCTGGGGGTCGCCGATCCCCCCCAGCGCCCACGCCGCCGCCCGGCGCACCCACCACTCCGCATCCCCCAGCGCCCGGATAAGGGCGGGGACGGCTTGGGGGTCGCCGATCCCCCCCAGCGCCTCCGCCGCCGCCTCGCGCACCCACCACTCCGCATCCCAGCGCCTCCAGGAGGGCAGGGACGGCCCGAGGGTCGCCGATCCTCCCCAGCGCCTCCGCCGCCGCCTCGCGCACATCCCTATCCGCATCCCCCAGCGCCTCCAGGAGGGCAGGGACGGCCCGAGGGTCGCCGATCCTCCCCAGCGCCTCCGCCGCCGCCTCGCGCAC
>JASFBC010000087.1:0-3574 GCA_036172315.1 Anaerolineae bacterium
GCCGGTTGGGTCTATGCCATTGACCGGATTTGCCTGCACATATAGATACGGATGCTGCGAGATCGGCTCCGCTGGCGTCCCCGGGAACGGGTCCGGTGTGGTGAATATCCCCACCCCCGGCGCATACCAGCGCGCCCGCAGGTACACCAGCCCCACCGCCGCATCCTGCCACTCGCCGGTGTACCCCAGCCCCGCCTGCGCTGCGCCCACCTCCTCGCCATACGGCGTCAACTCGCGGGCTTGCACCACCGCGCCCGCCGCATCTGCCACCTGCCGCACCGACCCCAGCGCATCCGGCAGCACGTAGGCCCACGCCCCGCCATCCCACCACCCCAGCGTCTCCCGCCCAACCAGGTAGCGGGTGGCCTGCGCGCCGGCCCCGGTAACCAGCATCTCCGGCACCGGCGAGGCCCAGTCCCAGGCGAAGGTGGTCACGTTGCCGTCCACAGATTGGGCCACCCGCAACCCATCGGCGGTGTAGGTGTAGATGAGGGCGGCGGTGACGGATTGCGCCCGCACCAGCCGCCCGGTAGCGTTGTAGGCGTATGTAAATGTGCCATCGCCGATGAGGTTGCCCCGCGCATCCCAATCGTATGTGACAAAGTGACCAGGGGACGAGGAGACGGTTCGCCGCATCGTAAGTATACGTGGTGACGGCGGTTCCGGCAAGCGGGGTGGTGACGGTGTAGGCAGTGTGGTTGCCAACGGCAATCAGTAGTTGTTTCTGAAAACGATCTTGTGTTTTTGCTTCTCCAGATAGCCGGTGATAAAAAGACCCGCATTTGCGTACAGACAAGGGCATAAAACCTACCCTCCCACAGTGGTGAAGAACAGGATCACCAGTCCTCCCCCGGTTACAAGCCAAGCCAGAAGGATGAGCAGCAATCCTGCCTTTGACCGAACACTCCGGTCTTCAACTACCCATAGACTAACTCCCTTATATATCATCCAGCCAATTACTAGTCCCCATGCAACGAAAAGCCAACCGAGGAATTCCCAGAGAAACTGAGCGTACCGGAGCAATTCACGTACGTCAAAAAGCCAGCACTCTTCCCCCAGGAATTCCTTTAACCCTCGCTGGTCAAGGCAAACACTTATTAGGAACTGCTGCAAAAAAATGCTAATCCACTCCATAAGAGGTGTTAATAAGAATGCTACCCCGGAGAGAATTAGAAATACAATCTCCCCTCCGGAGCGACGGTATAGCCTCTTGGAAACCCAGGTCAGTACTCCGGTGATAACCCCTGGCGGCAAGAGGAAAGACATTGCGAGTATCAGAATGAATACGATGTAGTCAGCCCAATCTGATCCCATAACTCCTTATCCTCCAACCGGTTTCTAATGGGTTAGGAACTTCTGAATTTCGAAAACCGAAGGCTTTGCCCAGTCAATAGCACAAGCGTTCTCTATTACGCTGTAGAGAAAAGTCCGAATTATCTCCCTGGTGCGCTGCTCCATTAAGGTGTCTCGCGCAGATCCCGGAATATACATATCGGTTTTTAGCCCAAACCATTGTCGCTCTTCCACCCGCTGAGTCTCTGTAGAATAACTGCTGGAAATACCGGGGTCTTTCCGTAGGAAAAGGTCTATCAGCAAGTCATCAGACACACTGCTCAAGTTATTGATCCCAGGATTCCTTTCCAGAATATCAGCTTCCACTTGCTCCCTGAGATGAGCGCCATAGGGAGAGGGAGAGGGTTCCCAGAATGGGGAGCAACGGTCCTCCCCACATATTACGTCCCAATGCCCACCTTTATAGAAATCATCAATGGTTTCTTGGGATCTATGTGCGTTTAGTGTGTCCCATAGGTGTTCCCACGTATACCCCTCTCTCCAGTGGCTGAAAAAGTCCTGTGCCTGGTGTAAGGTGGCACCTAAGAGATAAGGATTCCGAGATCGAATTACCTCATCCACGTTGCTCTCCACGAGCTCCAGCGGACAGAAATGGCATTTCGGACATCCTCCCGGCCAAGCGAGAACCACATCAGTATCAACACGACGGTCAGCGTTTGCGATCACCTCAGCCAATGTAAATGGGAGAAATGGGACACGAAACTGCGAAAGCAGTTCACGGGCCACTCTCTGGGTTAGGTCTTTATGGACGACATCTTTGTCGTATTGCCCTGTGGGATCCACCCAATTGATGGGATTATCGCTGGCGTAGATGTAGGGCTGCAGCGAAATGGGCTGCCATCGGTTGCCTTCCCAGGGATCGGGCTGCGTAAACCTCCCCACCCCCGGCGCATACCAGCGCGCCCGCAGGTACACCAGCCCCACCGCCGCATCCTGCCACTCCCCGGTGTAGCCGGGCCCGGGGAGCGCACCGCCCGCCTCCTCGCCGTACGGCGTCCACTCGCGGGTCTGCACCACCGCGCCCGCGCCGTCCACCGTCTGGCGCACCGACCCCAGTGCATCCGGCAGGATGGTGCGCCAGGTCGTACCATCACTCCAGCCCAGCGTCTCGTGGCCGATGAGGTAGGTGGTAGATTGGGGATTGGTAGATTGGGCGAGGAGTTCCGGCACCAGCGAGGCCCAGTCCCAGGCGAAGGTGGTCACGTCGCCACCCACGGATTGGGCCGCCCGCAGCCCATCGGCGGTGTAGATGAGGGCGGCGGTGACGGATTGCGCCCGCACCAGCCGATGTAGTCAACGCTGTTATTGTGGTTGCGGTGTGGGCAATTCGACCACGCTACAGTGTTCCCACGTGGACGGTGGAGCATAAGTGATGTTGATTTTGTAAACTGTCCTGAAATCGGAGCGGGCCTTCTGAATGACGGCATAGGGTATCTTTAATGCGACGGTTACGTCAAGGGACAGACCTATCGAAAGCCCATCAGCATTGTAGACAACGTATGCATCATCGAAGGGCTCGTCATACCTGCCTCTCGACATCATCCAAGATTGGTAGAACTCCGCAACTTCCTCGGCCGGTTGGGTCGTGCCATACAGGAGCTCGGTATAGGACCATACGCATCCTCTTTCCGAGCCAACTTCCACACCATCTGCCCGCTCTATGAGCACTACTGCTTCTGGTATGGGAAGCTCTTGTAACAGTGCCTCAATCTTCTCACGGCCAGTTTCACACGGCTGACAGCCTGGAATCAATAGACAGACCAAGACAACCAGTCCTACTATCTTGGCTTTGTCCCACTCTGACATATTACCCCTGTTTACCTCTGTGTTCTATGGGTCCTGAGCAGCTTTCTGGCGATAGAACGGGAGAAAGTCCGCAATTTGCCAACCCCAAGCATTTGGTTCTGTCGCAGCCTTATAGGCATCTGGGTCGGGCTCACCATAACTCCCTGTGCCAGCCCGATATGCCCCGTAGATGATTTGCATATCCAAGTCATCCAGGTCGTTCAAGTGAGAGGTCATAACGAACACCCCTGACGGCAGGCTGATAGCAGCAGGCACTCCCTTGCGTACATCGGCCAGGTACTTCAGGTAGGCCGCTGTGTAGTGGGTGTTCCCCTGCGAAGTCAACAGAATGAGCATCCGGTAGTACAGGTCAGGCGGTGGAGGGAGATACTCGCCCAACCCGGCCTCCGCATAGTAGGCTTCCATCTCCCGCGCC
>JASFBC010000088.1:0-1668 GCA_036172315.1 Anaerolineae bacterium
CGCCTGGGACTGGGCCTCGCCGGTGCCGGAAATGCTGGTTGCCGGGGCCGGCGCGCAGGCCACCCGCTACCTGGTTGGGCAGGAGACGCTGGGGTGGTGGGATGGCGGGGCGTGGGCCTACGTGCTGCCGGATGCGCTGGGGAGCGTGCGGCAGACGGTGGACGGCGCGGGCGCGGTGGTGCAGACCCGCGAGTGGACACCGTACGGCGAGGAGGTGGGCGGTGCGCTCCCCGGGCCCGGCTACACCGGGGAGTGGCAAGATGCGGCGGTGGGGCTGGTGTACCTGCGGGCGAGGTGGCTCGATGTGGCCACAGGGAGGTTCACGCAGCGAGATAGATGGGAGGGCGATCGGTGGCAACCCGTCACGCTTCAGCCCTATCTTTACGCCAGTGACAATCCCGCTAACCGGACTGACCCCACCGGCCTGTATGGCAAGGACGAAGTGCACTTCCAACTGACCCTGGAGATAGCCAAATCAGTGCTGGGGCATCTCGGAGTGTACGGAGCCCGCACCGCCTGGCTCATTGCTCGTGGGGATTGGTATATGGACGAGCCCCCTATCAGTGCTTACCAAGGCCTTCATTTTGTAGATTGGCCTGTAGCCCATGCCAATGCGGAGAGGGCCATCCAGATGAAGCATCCCTATGTCTTTGGGGCTACACTCCATCAGGTGCAGGACTATTTCAGCCACTATTATGAAGGATTTCGGTTCCCGGGCGAAGGGCATTTCCGCTACAACGTCGGTAGACGTCCATTCTGGACCATTCACATGTTTTTTGAGGAGCATCCCAGGTCGTGGGTGGAAGGCCAGTTGTCCTTACTGTATCCGGGCATTGACTTCAGTAGTAGAGATCAAATTGAAGACCATCGGCCACCCTTCACCGATAACGAGTTGATTGACCTGTATCTGCGGGAGTGGAGGAGTGGGTTATCCAGGTGGGAGGAACGGGAGGAGTACGGTTACAACACCGACTGGTATTTCCCCCATACGTACCGGGATCGGCAGATGGAGTGGGAGACAGGATACTTTATCCGGCGATTCGCGGTGGAAATTCTGCGCGATCCCTGCCAATGGTATGCAATAATGAGCAGGGGAGAAGACCGGGACGCTGTTAAAAAGTTCTTTGGGGTGTGGTTACCCTGATGCCAGACCCATAGAGTGAGGCAAGTAGAGTATGAAGGCATTGATGGACAAGTTTGAACGTATATTCCGTATAGTCTTTTCTATTCTGATGTTTGCGGTCCTCTGGATGGACGCTGGTGTAGGGATAGATACTTATGTGCCTCTCTGGAATCTTATCCTAGTAGATGCTGGGATGTCTCTCACCGGCGAGCTTCCTTTTCACTTTTTTCCCTACATGATAGCACTTCCCACTTTGCTTCTACTTAATGTATGGCTTTTACTCCGACCCTCCCGAACCGTGTGCATATTCTACAGGGTCTTGATGGCCCTTTTTATGGTATTTAAGTGGTATATAGCGGTTCGGTGGGAGCTCTGGGACCCTTTCTATCGGGTGTTGTTCGCTGATACCATAGTTCTTTCTATTGGAGCGTTAATAGAAGTAATTCTCGTACTTCTGGCCCTGTTCGTAACTACCTACTAGGCAGTGGTGTAGTCCTCACCCCTCCCCCTGGTCCCCTCCGTGGCGGCGCAGCCCCCCGGGATGG
>JASFBC010000089.1:0-4369 GCA_036172315.1 Anaerolineae bacterium
CGTTCCCATCATCTGCAACATAAACCCGGCCGGCGCTATCCACAGCAACAGATACGGGAAGCAGATGCCCAAAGCCATCGTCAATCACTCCGGTCTCTCCGACAAACGTGGAGCAGCTGTAACCGGTGCCGCTCAGAGTGCACTTCTGGACACGGTAGTTGTCTGTGTCGGCCACATAGATGCTGCCATTGGCGTCCACTGCCACCCCCCATGGCCAGTTAAAATGAGTGTTGTCGGTACCGACCACGTCGAGCACACCCAAGGTAGCCTTGTAAACCCGTTGATCGGTAAAGACCTGGATGCGCTGGTTACAACGATCTACCACAAAAATGTCTCCATTGACCGGACTGATGGCCACACCGGTCGGGCATTCAAACTCATACGGGCCGTTGCCACACTTACCGAAGGTCGCAAAATAGGTGCCATTTGGATTGAAGATCTGAACCCGGTGGTTGCCTGTATCGGTTACGTAAACTTGTCCGGCTGCATTCATGGCAGGGTTGCCCTCTAACCCGGCCCACCAATCGCCGAAGTGAACATTGTCAGCGCCGTAAACCCCAGCCTGGCCAACAGTCCACTGCTGAACACCTGCGGAATTGAGTTTGATCAGACGATAACCCCGGTTCTCGGTCACATAGATACTTCCATCGGGGGCCACAGCAATGCCCCAGGGCGCATTTAGGCGGGTGGTGTCAGGTACATAAGGCACGCGTGTTACACCAATGGTGCTAAGATAATTTCCAGCACCATCGAATTTCTGAACACGATGGTTATCCCAATCGCTCACGTACACGTTGCCGCTGGAATCCACTGCCACATCGGCCGGCCACCAGAAATGGGTGTTGTCCCACCCTCGCGCTCCTGTAACCCCGGCGAAGGCACTGCAGAGGCCGGAGGTGTTGCACTTTAATACTCGGTAATTCGCGCCATCGGCGATGAAGATATTGTCATTGTGGATGGTAATTCCCTGGGGCCAATCCAAATGCGAGAGATCAGCGCCTGGTACGTCGGTTTCGCCAAGGAAAACGGCACAGGCCCAAGTTTCCGGAGGTCCTGGATTTTTGGTGCAACGCTGGATACGGTGGTTATCCCTGTCCACTACATAGAGCCGCCCGCTGCTATCAAACGCGAGCTTGACAGGACTATCGAAGCCGGTGTTGTCTGACTTCGGCACGCCCGTCACGCCGATCGTGAGCACGTGAACAGGGGCCGAGCCGGACACATCGTAAACTTGAATGCGATGATTCGCCGTGTCCGCGACGAACAGACGGCCTAGAGAGTCAAAAGCCAGGCCTCGTGGGTCTTCGAAATGGTAGCCATCACTTCCAGGTTCTCCGGGGTTATCTGCCGGGATGGTAAGAAGAGGGACGCCCGATGGGCTAAACTTCTTGACCGTTGGATTAAAGACCACCCAGATATTATTGCTGCCGTCCACGGCTACATCTTTTGGCCAGTTCAGGAAATCATCGTGATGCCAGGGTTGGCCGGCATGGCCAAGTATCAAGGTGGCCCCACCTCCAGAGTCGTATTTGAGCAAGCGATGACCTGCTTCTTCGGCAACGTAGAGGGCGTCCGCCGCATCTATGAACATTCCATTAGGTCCATTTAGGTGGCTTGCGTCGGCAAAATATGGCTGTTCAGTGACCCCGAAGGTCTGCACGTAGCGGAAGACGGTGCCCGGCTGGCCGAGGGGGATGGCGGCGGCCCCCACCCCCGACCCCTCTCCCGCCAGGCGGGCGAGGGGAGCCGGCTTGCCTTCCCAAGCCGGCCCCTCCCAGGGGAACGGTTCGGGGGTGGGGAGGGCCGGCCCCGGTCGGGGCGGCTGCGGCCCCTGCGCGCCCACGGCCCAGATGCTCAGAAGGGCCAGGGCGAGGACAAGAATGCCGATCAGTGAGAGTTTCGCTTTCATTTTAGACCTCCTGTGTAGTGAAATTGGTTTTGCGCACAAGCGTCTAACGGTCGGCGGCTAAGCCGCGCCGCCGAAGGCGGCGTCGGCTGGAGCGGCGGGTTAGAGCGCATTTACTCCAAACATTGATCACCGATTGCGTAACGTGAGCGGCAGATATATTCGGTACCCCTCCTCTAACCGCAAGGTGTACGTGACCGCATTCCCGGCAATCCGGCCATCCCAGTGCCGCACCCGCGCATAGAGCCAGCCATCCTTCCGGGCAATCCACTCCACCCGTGAGGCCAGGTTGTCCGGATAGGCGATGTCGTCGTTCTCCGCCAGCACCGTTGTTCCATCGGTATCGTAAAGGGTCAGGACGGTGTCGGTGGTAAAGCCCAGCGCGCCCGTCTCCAAGACGTATCGCTGCCCGGCACGGGCCTGAAACTTCACCCAGTCCTCATCGTCCACCCCGCAGAAGTTGTGGGCCTGGGACTGCCCGGGGGCGATGGAGCGCGCCTGACTTGCCCCGTTGTCCGCCTCGTAAGTGTCGCCAGAACAGAAGTTGATGTACGTCTCCGCCTCGGCCCCGCCGGGATAGGACTCCCCATTCCCGGCCCGGTCCACACCGCGCATCCGAAAGCCGTACCGATGCCCCATCTCGCCCACGAACCAGGCCCCCACATACTGGCCCCCCACGCCCAGGTGCCAGTCCTGCCAGGCGCCGCCATCCTGCTGTTTCTGCAGGTCAAAGTGGTCTATCCCCGCCGCGTTGTCGCTGGCGTCCCACCAGACGATGAAGGCCGTGCTGTCCTGCGTGGCGGCCAGTGGACGGATGGCCGTGCTCGGCGGTGTCCGGTCCAGGGTGACATCCCAGACGGCGGCCCCGGCGCCGTTGCCCGCGCGGTCCCAGGCATAGGCGTAAAAGGCCACCCCCTGCTGGTCGGGCACGCCGGAGGCGTCCCACGGCCGGCTCCAACCATCGCTTCCGTCCAGGTCCCAACCCAGGTTGTACCAGGCCCAGCCACTGCTGTTGTTGTAGCCTGCAAAGAACTGGACCTGGTCAATGCCGCCCGCGTCCTGGGGTGCGGCCCGTACCGTCACCGCATTGGCGCTGATGAAGGCGCCCTGGGCCGGGTTCTGGACCGCAATGGTCGGCGGGGTGCCGTCCACGACCACCCGCACGGTCGCCTCCGGGCCGATGAGGTTGCCCGCCGCCTTCACCCGCCAGCGGCTATCATAGGTCCCCTCCGCCGATGGCGCGGTCATCCGGAAATTGCTGCTGTTGACCACGTCAAAGGTGTAGGTGCTCCCTTCGTTGACCGTGCCGTAGACCGGCTGGGAGGTCGCCGCGCCCAGGGAGGGGCCGCCCACCAGGGTCAGGTTATCTTCCCGGCTTCCCTGGAGATAACCGGCCGTCACCCGCACTCGCACGGCGGGGTCCACCGCCGCGCCCGGCCGGGCGTAGTGGGTGGAGGCGTATTCCACCGTCACATTCGGCGGACAGTCGGCCAGTTTCTCCCAGGAGAGATGGAGGGCCGCGCCCCCGCCGTTTTCATAGTGCTCCACTTTCAGGGAGTGGGTGCCGGAACTGAGGCTCACATCCACATCATACGAGGCCACCTGGTCGCGCCACTGGTCCAGGCGTAGGACGTTATCCACCCAGAATTTGACGCCGTCGTCGGTGAAGATGTGGAAGCGGTAGGTGCCACAGGTGAAATAGGCGTTGCGATAGAAGCGGGAACTGAAGTTGTCGGCGGGGAAGGTGGGGTCGGGGCCGCCGCTCCCCCAGTCGTGCCAGAGGGTGTCGCCCTCGTTGCGGTGGATGGCGGGCGTGCCGGAGAGGTTTCGGTTGCCCCAGTACTCGGCGCACCACTGGTTGGGGTCGCAGGTCTGATCGCGAGGGAGGAATCCTGGCCCCTGCCACCAGGCCTCCAGCCGCGCGCCGCCCTGGTTATCGTAGAATTCCACCTTGACCTCGTGGTTGCCCGATGAGATGTCCCGGGCGCAGTCGTGGCCGTCAAAGGAGGAATCCCACCAGGCATCTATGCAGTTCTGGCCGTCCACGAAGATGCGGCAGCCGTCGTCGTGCTGACAGTGGAAGCGATAGTTGCCGCCGGGGAAGTAGACGGTGCGGACGAAGCGGGCGCTCCACTCGTTGACCTGGATGCCGCCGCCCGGGCCGCCGTCGCCCCAATCCCGGAAGATATAGGTGCCGGATTCGTTGTTGTGCCAGTTGGGGTACCCGGCCAGGTACTTGTTGTTCCAGTAGTCCACGCTCCAGGCGCTGCCGGGCGCGGAGCAGTTGTAGGATTTGGTGATGTGGGGGTTGGGGTGGACTTCAGAGAGATGGAACACGTTGCCGGCGTTGTCCCAGATGTCCAGGCCCAGTTCAATGTCGCCGTCGGGGACGCCGGAGGCGCAGAGGTCCCAGTCGTACTCGTAGGGGGCGGAGGTGTCGTTGTAGACCAGGTGCCACCCGCC
>JASFBC010000090.1:0-1123 GCA_036172315.1 Anaerolineae bacterium
CTGGAAAGCACTGAAGGCATGTGTTCGCTTCCTGGTAAGCACTGAGCGTGGACAGACGCCGTGTGTGTGACCCATCGTCACCGGCTTAATGGAGCATGATCAGGGGCTTGGCATGGGAATAGCAGGTCAAGGCTGGCCGCCCAACCTGCGCATCCAGCCGACACGCTCCGCTCGCTGCGCTCGCTCCGCGTGCGGCTGATGCGCGTGCCGTTGGGCCGTTTCTTCACCAACCATCAAGGGGGCAAAAATGAAGCCCAAGACATCCATCGGTTTGGCGATCTGCTTGTTGATTGCCATGCTCTTTTATGGTCTTCCAGTCCCTGCGCAAGAAACGCAAGCCTTTCAATCGCCGTTATTCTATTCACCGCTCTCTACACCTCAATCACCCCAGCGGCCGGAAATCACTTTGCGCGATGCAACGGGCGAGACAGTCAGATGGTCTAGATTCAGCGATACCGGCTTCACCTTGCGCTACCCGTCCGATTGGCAAGTCAGGGTCTTGCCCGATCAAATTGCCGGCACACGAATTGTCGAGTTTGCTCACAGCACGCCGGATGGCCGGGTGGACGCCGCGATCCAAGCGTGGGAAACGTAGCTATCTCCCGATGAGGATTGGGAGCAGGATGCTGAACTGAGGTTCTGGCGCGAATACGGCACACAAGAGGACGCAATTGTAGAACCGGTGTTGGTCAACGGGCAGCCAGGTTGGAGAGTGCGGGCCTCACATCCCGTTATTTCCGGCACATTGGCACAGACCGTGCTCGTAGGACGCGAGGGGCGGTTATATCGCTTCCGCCTGTACCTGTACCAGGATACGACGGTTGAACCTTATGTGCGGGTGTTGGGTTTGATGATGGGCACGCTGCGAGCCCGGAAAGTCGGCCCACCCCTCATTACCCCCAGCCCTGCTGAGCCTATGGAGGCGCCGCGTGCGTTGTCGGTCAGTCCGGCCTTAACGACGGTCAACTACAACCGGGGCGCAGCGTATGCCTATGCCAGCACGTGGTGGAACAGACAGAATAACGACGATGACTGCTATCTATGGCTCAACGGTGGGCTGGATTGCACATACCATCTGGGGGACACAGGGGTGGATGGAGCGCACTTTGTCAACCGTGCAGTG
>JASFBC010000091.1:0-1620 GCA_036172315.1 Anaerolineae bacterium
TGGGCGCGGGTCAGGTCGGCGTGGGACAGGCTTTCAGCCTGTCCCACAGGGGCAGACAAGCCGGAGGTGGACGGGCTGAAAGCCCGTGCTACAGCCGGGGGTCTCTCCGGCAGCGCCACCAGCCACTCGCCGAAGGTGGGGCAATCGGCCAGGCTGTCCGAGCGCCAGGCCCGCTCAAAGAGGCGGGCCACGTTCTCGCCCCAGTTCCGCCGCAGCGTCTCCACCAGCAGCCGGTAGCGGTCGCAATCCCGCTGCATCTCTCGGGGATCAAAGTAACTCTCGCCCCAAGCGGCCGTCGTTGTTTGCGGGTCGCAGAAGCCCAGCATCTCCGCCAGCAGCACCGCGCCGGCGAAGCGGTCGGCCTCGGGGCCCCACAGGCCCCCGGCTGCCTGGCGGTGGGCGTAGCCGGCCGAGCCGCTGGAGAGCTCCTGCGGACGCACCATCCCCGGCGCATACAGCCCCTCCAGGTCCACCAGTTCCACGCCCTCACCCCGGGCCCCTCCCCTGCTAGGGGTGAGGGCCGGCAGGATCACGTTGGGGGCGGAGAGGTCGCAGTGGGCGATCCCCTGCTCCTCCATCCGCGCCAGCACCTCCGCCAGGCCTCGGGCCAGGGCCAGGGACTGCTCCGGTGAGAGGGGCTTTTGCTCCAGCAGCACCTCCTGCCAGGTGGGGCCTTCAATCCAGGGCATCACCACGGCGTAGATGAGGTCGGGGTGGCGGCGTAGCAGTTCAGCGTGGCGGGAAGGGGTTAGGACGGTGCGGCGGCAGGCGGAAAGGCCGGGCAGGGCGGCGAAGGGGGCGATGCGCTCCGCCTCGGAGACCAAGTGGGGCAGCCGAAAGCGCGGCTTGAAGACTTTGAGGGCAACCTCACCCCATCCCCCTGCCCCTTTCCCCTCTCCCAATGTTGGGAGAGGGGAAGGGGGTGGCGGCGCAGCCGCCGGGGGTAGGGGTGAGGGCAGCAGGCGATACACCGTACCGGCGCGTCCCTCCTGGCCGTAGGCCATCCCCGGCGCGGCCGGGTGCTCGGCAACGCGGTACACCATACCGTCTATCGTCAGTTCATCGTTGGGATTGGGTTGAAAAGACATAGGTTACCTCATTCAACTCTTGGCTGTTTGCTACAACTGAGAGCTGGGCGAGCGTAGGCTCTTAGAACGATTATCTCAATAGACGGGGTTTCCCTTTCCCATATCAAGCATTGCTTTGATGAACGGCCCTAGAATCGGCATATTGCCGTAAGTGTCGTAGTATTTTTCCTGCGCGGCCATGGTTTGAGGAGAGTCCTTGCCATACTGAAGTCGGGCTGCTAACCAGGCGTCTCTTGCTCGATCCATTTCAACCATATATTTCTGAGTCTGCAACAGGTCGAAGATGTTCTTGATGGTACCGACGCCAACCTTCCTGAGCAACAACTCTAATGCCACCGGTTTGAAAGCCAGCATGGTGTTCAGCAGCCTCTCCAGTTCGCTTCTTGCTGGCAAATCTGGAGAAGGCGGAGAGAGAGGCATTGGCGTGGGGACAGGCACAGGGATCGGCCGTAAATACAGCTCTGTAACGGCGCCCAGGTCCTGTGCCCCTTCCGCATCGGCCTGCTGGAAGGCCGTCGCCCGCTCCGAGAGG
>JASFBC010000092.1:0-2835 GCA_036172315.1 Anaerolineae bacterium
CTCTGGCAAGGTGCGCCTGAATCAAACACCCCTGGCTTTCACCGAGACGTTGGCAAGCAAGTCGCCTCGCCCCTTCACTCTACTTCTCAGGCAACTCGACTTCGCCAGCAAGGCGACTCTGCCCTGACGCGCCGCATAACGATTGGGTTCAGCCGCGTTGCGGAGCGTAGCGGAGCAACGTCGGCTGCAACCCGTTGTTAGCCCGCGCCTTGTGATTGCAGAGCCCAACGCTGACCTAAAGCGGCCTGGACTCTTGGCAACACCTACGATCATCGGTTGAACACCTTAATCAACAACAAGATAGTACCGATCAGCAACAACTCACCGAGCAAGACCACCCATCTTCCGTCAATGCTTGGTATCATGGCGATAATTGTTGGATAGTAGATGCCCGCAGCAAGGTTCCCAATAGCCAAAACAGAGGTTGTCCCTGCAAAGAGCCAATGGTTTACAAATTTGGTGAAGGCATTCCAGACAACGTTGAGCATGGCAAATATACCGAAGTAGATTAGCCAAGATTGCAAAGACGGCGCAACAGAGTGCCGAAACATTTGGTTCAACGCTAGGATGACAAAAACCTGCCATGTATGATAGAGCAGTTCTTGTCCTTTGGGGACAAGTTCTACTTTATCATGGTATTCGTACCAATCGTGGGCTGTAATGAGCACAGTGAACATGAAGGCTAAGGTTCCTGCGACATTTTCCAGCGGGTTTTCAGGAAAAAAGACAAAACCCGTTCCTATGGCAAGTGAGTAGAGGATATCTATAAATGGGATGAGCATGATGTTGTTGACGCTCTACGTCTGACCTAAACTTGTAGGCCACCGGTGGATTACGCCGAGCGGGCTAACGATATGCGCTTCAGCCGCAGCGCCGAAGGCGCTGTCGGCTGGAAGCGCGGGTTGGGCGGCTTCTTATAAATCAGCGATTAGCACATTGAGAAAGAACATCAAGGATGGCAAAATAAGCAGGCTTAGGATTGAAGTTCTCGTCAAAAATCAAAGGAGCTTCTCCACCACCAAACGGGTAAACAGGACGCAAAATCCAAGAGGAGCGGTCGGTGAAGCCCCACATTGTATAACTTTCGCAATTCCCTGATTCAAGACATGCTTCAAGCACATCTCTATAAATTCTTGCCTGCAGAGCCAATTTTTCCTGGGGTGTTCCAGACACTCCATAAAGATTCACATCAAGTTCCATAACATACACCTTCACATCTATCTGCTCATAGCGTTTCATATTTTCCAACATACTTGCTTTAGTGGGCGGATTCTTGGCAAAGAGGTGCATTTCCATTCCAATTGCGTCTATCGGCACACCTTTTTCCTTCAGTTGCCTGATGTGGCTATATACGGCGTTAGATTGATTGTCGAGACCTTCGTTGTGGGCGAACTCATAAATCAATGTGGCATCAGGATCGGCTTCCCTTGCCCACTGAAAAACTTTTTCAATATAGTCTATTCCCACTCTACTTAACCAGAAATTCCACCCCACAAACTTACCATCCCATATGGTTTCGCTTGCTACTAACCATTCACTAATCTTTCCCTTGTAACGTGGAACAACTGTATCTATGTGGTTTTTGATGATAGAAAGTATTTCATCGCGGGAGTAATTTCCTTTGGTCAACCAATCTGGCAGCGTGTTGGGATTGCCACTCGGAAGAAGATAAGCACGTATCTTCATGTCATGCTGGGTTGCAAAGTTGATTAATTGATCCGCCGCAATAAAATCATATTGGTCACTTGAAGGGCGGATCAACCACACCCAATCAAACTCGCCTTCTGGCACCAGCAAGTTAAACTCACGCGAGAGAACCTGTTGGTACTGCGGGGCGTATAGAAACGGCCAGGTTCCCGCAGCAGTTCCAATCGTGATCCCGCATTTTTCCGCTAACACACGAAGCGATTGCTGTACATCCTGCTGTACGACACTTGCTGATGACTCTTGCGAGATTGACAAGTACGATATTGTGAGTCCTGAATGAGCCGAAGTTTGAGCCACAATCCCCATTGTCCCCTTGGCATCATATAACGGGGCAGGAAGTTTGTACGTCTTTACACTCTTGCCAGGGGCGGAAATCTGAATGTATTCTCCATTGCGGTCAATGAGCAGAGTTAATTCCTGTTTCTTGCTTGGAGTGACCAGGTATCTCTCATATAAGACAAGGTCATTTCCACGCAGATAGGTTACAAACCATGCTCCATGTTGGTAACCTAAGAACAAGGCTCTATAACGGTTCTGATCCTTGATTGTTTCCAGGCCAGCGCGCAACGTGTTCTCAAAGTAAATCCCGTTAGCGAAATCCTTTGAAGTGTCTTCGGTTGTTACAATCTCCATCGAGATTTGTATTTTCACATCCCCTGCTGTTCCATCAATTGCCGTTCCGATAACTGGATAATGCTGATAATCATTTCTCACATTTGAGAAGACCAGCGGATGACCAGCATCAACAACTACTGTCTCATTCCACGGAATTGAAGTTGGTGTGGCAGTAGGAGTAACGGTTGCTGTGGCGGTGGGCGTCGCGGTGGGGGCGGGGGTGAGGGTCGCCGTGGCCGCAGGCGCAGCGGTCGTCGGCACAGGCGTCGGCGTTGCCCCTGGCGCGCAGGCGGAAAGGATGAGTCCAGCCAGCAACAGAAAGGCAAACGTGCGTTTCATCGTTCCTCTTCTCCTTCAGCGGCGATGCCGCCCAACGGACGGCGGCTAAGCCGCAGACGCGAGCGGCGAGCGCAGCGAGCCGCGAAGCGGCTGTCGGCTTGAGCCGCGGGTTGGGCCGTTTCTCCTATGGGCGACGCTCTATCTGCGCTGTGTAGATCCGGCTCTCTCGCTCAG
>JASFBC010000093.1:0-100782 GCA_036172315.1 Anaerolineae bacterium
GGCGGGGGCGGCGGTAGCCAGCAAGAGCCCGATACTCAGCAAGGTAAACAGCCAGCGGTATCCTTTCATGGCACCTCCTTTCCTGAATTCAAGACGCCATCGGAAGCCAGGGGGTTCCCGGTTGACGTTCCGCCGTAAACGGGTAGAATATCAACGTAGTGCAGGCCGCTACGCAGGCTAACAGCCTGCGTTACAGGCTAACAGCCTGCGTTACAGGCTAACAGCCTGCGTTACAGGCTAACAGCCTGCGCTACGGGCCGCAGTAGCGCAGGCTAACAGCCTGCGTTACAGGCTAACAGCCTGCGTTACAGGCTAACAGCCTGCGTTACAGGCTAACAGCCTGCGCTACAGGCTAACAGCCTGCGCTACGGGCCGCAGTAGCGCAGGCTAACAGCCTGCGCTACAGGCTAACAGCCTGCGCTACGGGCTAACAGCCTGCGCTACGGGCTAACAGCCTGCGCCACAGGCCCCCAGGCCCGTACATACTCCCGATGCCCATCCTCACCCTGCTGACCGACTTCGG
Source organism: Anaerolineae bacterium (assembly GCA_036172315.1). Lineage (GTDB taxonomy): Bacteria > Chloroflexota > Anaerolineae > B4-G1 > DUEL01 > SpSt-77. Next base: position 524 of record JASFBC010000093.1, read on the forward strand.
CACTGAAGACGAGTACGTCGGCGTGATGAAAGGGGTCATCCTCTCCATCGCGCCGGACGTCCGGTTGGTGGACCTCTCCCACCAGATACCGCCCCAGGACGTCCGCCGGGCCGCGTTTCTCTTGATCAACGCCGTCCCCTACTTCCCGCCGGATACAATCCACCTGGCCATCGTGGACCCAGGGGTGGGGACGGAGCGGCGGGCTCTGGCGGTCCGGACTTCGGTGGGGACATTCGTGGGCCCGGATAATGGTCTCTTCTCCTGGGTGTTGGCAGAGGTCCCGGAATGGACGGCGGTGGAGATTCGGGAGCCGGCCTACCGGCTCCCGCGCGTCAGTTTCACCTTCCACGGACGGGACATCTTCGCACCGGCGGCGGCCTATCTGGCGACGGGAGTTCCCCCGGAGAGACTGGGGCCCCAGGTGGAGGACCCGGTTATGCTCCCCCTGCCCCGTCTGGAAATCCGCGCCGGGGTCCTGGAGGGGGAAGTCCTCTCCGCCGACCGCTTCGGCAATCTGGTCACCAGCATCGGGCGGTTTCGGTGGGACGGGAACCGTTTGGTGCTAACGCCGGCTTTCCGCCCGGCGTCCGGCGAAATGACGCTCAACCCGGCGGGCGCGCGGGTCGTGCTGACGGGTATGGAACTTCAGGGCATCCGGCGGACCTACGGCGAGGTCGCGGTGGGGGAGCCTGTGGCTCTGGTCGAGAGCAGCGGGTTTCTGGAAATCGCGGTTCGCCAGGGGAACGCCGCGACGGCGCTGGGCGCCGTCGCCGGGGCTCCGGTAACGATTTTGCTGGAGCGCAACCCCTGCGGAGTTCCACTACAAAAGGAGGCAGATTGTGGACGAATTGGTGATTGAAGGTGGCGTCCCCCTGCGGGGAATTCTGACTCCCAGCGGCAACAAGAACGCCGCGCTGCCTGCACTGGCGGCCTCCCTGCTGACTGACGAACCCGTCACCCTGCACAACCTGCCTGATATTCAAGACGTCCACACGATGCTGGAACTCCTGGCCAACATCGGCGTGGAGGTGGAGCGTCTGGATACCCATTCCTGGCGGTTACACGCCCGGGAGATTCGCCTGCCTCCTCTGGCACGGGAGAAATTCCGCCGGATCCGGGGCTCCATCCTACTGGCAGGGCCGCTGCTGGCCCGCCTGGGCTGGGTGGAGATTCCGCCCCCGGGCGGCGACGTCATCGGTCGACGGCGGGTGGATACCCACTTCCTGGCTTTTCAGGAACTGGGCGCCGAGGTGGACGTGAACGACCTCTTCCGGCTCAACAGCCGGGGACTGCGGGGGGCGGACATCCTGCTGGACGAGGCATCTGTCACCGGCACGGAGAACGCCGTTATGGCGGCGGTGCTGGCAAAGGGGACTACCATTTTGCGCAACGCGGCCTCGGAACCCCACGTGCAGGACCTCTGTCATCTTCTCAACCGCCTGGGCGCCCGGATTGAAGGCATCGGCTCCAATATTCTGACCATCCACGGGGTGGACCGGCTGAGCGGTGGGGAATTCACTATTGGCCCCGATCATATAGAGGTGGGGAGTTACATCGCGCTGGCGGCGATGACGCGCGGCCAGGTGCGCATCCGCAACGCCGCTCCCCATCACCTGCGGATGATCCGCCATGTCTTCTCCCGCTTGGGGGTGGAGGTTCAGGTGGACGGGGAGGATGTGGTGGTGCCGGAGGACCAGCCCCTGGAGGTGGTGCCGGACATCGGCGGAGCCATCCCGTCCATCGCCGATGCCCCATGGCCGGCCTTCCCTGCCGACCTGATGAGCATCGCCATCGTCCTGGCGACACAGGTGAAGGGGACCGTCCTCTTCCACGAAAAGATGTTTGAGAGCCGGCTCTACTTTGTGGACAAGTTGATTCTCATGGGCGCGCGCATTGTCCTCTGCGACCCCCATCGGTGTGTCGTGCAGGGGCCTTCCCGCCTTCAGGGGGACATTCTGGTGAGCCCCGACATCCGGGCCGGCATGGCGCTGGTCGGGGCGGCCCTCTGCGCGCAGGGGCAGAGTATCATCCGCAACGTGGAGCAGATTGACCGGGGGTATGAACGGGTGGAGGAGAAACTACGCTCGCTGGGGGCGCGGATAGAGCGGATAAAAAAGTGACGGTCACCCCAAAGGTGACCGCCACTTCTGGTGGGCCCGGCAGGATTCGAACCTGCAACCGACCGGTTATGAGCCGGTTGCTCTGCCGTTGAGCTACGGGCCCGGGTTTCTTAACCACCGAGACACGATTTTGTGTAAGACTCCAGAGCGGGCGGCGGGAATCGAACCCGCAACAGCAGCTTGGAAGGCTGCGGCAATACCATTTTGCAACGCCCGCTGGACAGATGCCACTCCGCTTCGGGGCTGACTACGAGCCAGTCGGGGCGGCCGGACTTGAACCGGCGACCCCTGCGTCCCAAACGCAGTGCGCTTCCTTCTGCGCCACGCCCCGGCCCCTTTAGTATACCGCCTTTTCCCCTTTCCGTCAAGGCCGCCCCAGCCGGGCCGGATGAGCCAGGCCCTTCCGGAAGTGCCCGGCCCGCAGAACTAGGGAGCCCAGGAAAGCCGCTGGTTCTGCCAGTTGGGCATCTCGGCCCCCAGACTGACCAGCGGGCGGAGATTCCCCCCATCCGGCTGCATCAGGTAGATGCCCCATGCATTGTCCCGATAGGAGAGGAAAGCGATGGTGGAGCCGTCCGGCGACCAGGCCGGCAGCCCCTCAATGGCCGGGGTGCTGAGCAGCACCCGAACCCCTCCGCCGACTCCCAGGAGGTAAAGGTCCCAGTTGCCGGTGTGGTCGGACATGTAGAGCAACTGGCCGCCACCGGGGGCCCAATGCAGGCCGGTGTCGTTAGCGTTGCCGGTCAGGCGGACCGGGGGCTGGCTGTCGTCAGGGTTATCTACGTAGATGCCACAGGCAGAGCCGCTGGCTTCGCAACCGGTCCAGGCCAGCAGGCCCGTGGGCCCCCAGGAGGGGGCCCAGCCCGGGGCCACCACAATCGGTGTTCCCGTGCCATCGGTGCGGGCGATGTAGATGTGCCAGACCCCGGCCCCATCAGGGGCGGCGTAGGCATAACGGCTGCCATCCGGGGAGAGGGTCGGCCAGGCGGCATCCGCGCCGGCCCGCAGCAGGACCCGGGAGCCGTCCGGCTGGAGGAGCGCGATGCCCGGCGCCAACCGGTCCCGGAAAATCAACTGCCCTCCGCCCCAGCGCCAGCAGGGCTGGTCGGCACCCGTTGCCACCTGGCTCAGATAGCCGTTCGCTCCATCGGATATGAGGGCATAGATGTCGTACAGGCCTGTTTCCGGGTTGTAGGCGGCATAGGCCAGCCGCCCGCTGGTGAACCCCGGCACCGTCACAGCACCCGGCATGGTGCCGGTAATCGGCGCGATGGGCGTCGGTGTGGCGACCGCGCACACTGCGGCGGCCTCATCCCGCTTCTGGACCAGAGCACCGCTGTTCATCAGCCGGAGGGCCTGAGCATATTGCTCGGCCGCCGGGCACATCTCCCCCTGCTGGGCCCAGAGGTCAGCATACGCGACATGGGCCTGGTAGAGCCTCTGGAAGACATCCCGATAGTTGGGCGCCAGCGCGTAGAGGGCCTCCAACTGCTGGATGCAGACCTCCCAGTCCACCCCCCAATAGCCCAGGGCCCTGAGGTAGCGGCGGGCCAGTTCCAGTTCCCGCAGCGCGTCGGCGTCCAGCGTCCGGATGTGCGCGGCCTGGTCCAGGAAGAAAATCCCCTCCTCCAGTGACCCCTCGGTCAGGGCGGCCATGCCCCCGTGATGGAGGCTGGTGAAGAGCATCTCCTCCACCGCTTCCGGCTCGTAATCCGGGGCAAACGCGCGCAGTTGATTCAGGAGACGGGCGGCCGTCGCCCAGTCTTCCTGCTCATAGGCGGCTCTGGCCTGGGCGTAGAGTTCCCGGGCGACTTCCTCGGTGGCCTGGGAGGTCGGGGTGGGACGGGAGGCCAGGCGAGCGCGTGCCTCGGCCAGGCCCTGCTTGGCCAGGGGATGCTCGGGGACCAGTTGCAGGACGTACTCAAACTCGGCGATGGCCAGTTCGTATTCGCCGGCATCCAGGCGGGCCAGCCCCCGGCGGTAATGCTCATCGGCCAGGGCAACCCGCCGCTCCACGCTGGCCCGCCGCCCGGCCTGGATACCGAGGTAGCCGGAGACCGTCAGAGTCACCGTCAGCAGGCACAGAAAGGCGGCCAGGGCCAGCAGGACCACCCGGACCCGCTGCCAGAAGGTGGGGCGAGTAGGGGCCTGCTCTTCCTCTGCGCCGATGATGAGGGGAATGGTATCCTCCTGGGCTTTCACCCAGGGGAGAGCGCGTGCCGGGCGGGCGCGGCGGCCGTGTCGGCCCTTCATCGGCTGGGTCTCCTCCACGTGCGCGCCGCAGCGGGGGCACAGGAGGAGCGGTTCAGGGACGTTGTATCCGCATTCTGGGCAGCGCATGGCTCTTACAATGGGATTATAACCGGTTTTAGATTCTTGTCCAGTGGGGCGGAGGGGGTTCAGACCGGTCGGAAGAGGCTGGCCGCCAGCAGGAGTTGCCCACCATTTCCCTGCCCAGAGGGTAGCGGCGAAGCCGCCGGGAGTGGGGTGAGGAAGGGTAGTAGTTACCAGAGCGCTAGGACGGCCAGCCCGGGAATCGGGGAGAGGGCCGGTTTCATTGGTCTCATCAGTCCTACACCACTCCGCGAATTGGTTCCCGCACCACTTCCAGCATCTGGTCGTGGATGAGGCCGTTGGAGGCGACGATGGTCGCGCCGGAGAGGGGGGAGGAGAGGCCGTCAAAGGCGGTGACACGGCCGCCCGCTTCCCGCACCAGGAGGATGCCTGCCGCCACGTCCCAGGGCGCCAGCCGGATTTCCCAGAAACCGTCAAATCGCCCGCAGGCGACGTAGGCCATGTCCAGCGTAGCCGCCCCGGCCCGTCGGACGCCCAGCGCGCGCCGCACGAACCGGGCCATGCGTTCGGTGTTGTTGTCCGGGGCGGTTCGCCGGTCGTAGGGGAAGCCGGTGGCCAGGAACGCCTCCTCCAGGCGGGAGACGGTGGAGACATGGATGGGCTCGCCGTTCAGCGTCGCTCCACCTCCGGCCACCGCCGCGAAGGTCTCATCCCGCAGGGGGTCACAGATGACTCCGAGGATGGGTTCGCCTTCCGCCACCAGCGCCAGCGAGATGCCCACATGGGGGAATCCATGGGCGAAGTTGTTGGTCCCGTCCAGCGGGTCTATCAGCCAGATGGGTGGGCCGGGGGCCTGCCAGGCGTCCCCGCCGCCCTCCTCGGCCAGGATGCGGTGGTCGGGGAAGGCGGCGCGTAGCCGCTCCACGATGTGCCGCTCCACCGCCAGGTCTGTCTCGGTGACGGGGTTAACGTCCCCTTTGAAGTCAATGGCCGGGAGCGCGGTGCGGGGAAAGGCCCGCCGGACTATCGCGCCGGCTTCGTGGGCGATTTCAACGGCGATCTCCAGCCCTTCTCTCATTTTTATCCATCCAGTTCCGCTCCGGTCAACATGCCCCACTCTGTACTTCGTACTCCGTAGAGGTCATACTCCAGCGCGCCGGTAATCCGGATGGGCACCAGTTCCCCTACCGGCAGTTCCCCCTCCACCAGCACCAGCCCATCAATTTCGGGGGCGTCCCGATAGGTGCGGCCGACGCTGATGCCGTCCCCCCGTCCCTCTATAAGGACGTCCAGGGTCCGGCCGACCAGGGCGCGGTTTTTCGCCAGCGAAATCCCCTGCTGGAGTTCCATCAGGCGGGCCCGCCGCTCCTCTTTCACCTCCGGTGGGACGTCGTCGGGGAGGGAGGCCGCCGGAGTGCCCGCTTCGTGAGAGTAGGTGAAGACGCCCACCCGGTCAAAGGCTATTCCCTCCACGAAGTCCAGCAGGGCCGCAAACTCTTCCTCTCTCTCGCCGGGAAAACCGACGATGAAGGTGGTACGGATGGCGATTTCCGGGATGCGCTCCCGCATAGCCGTGACGGTCCGCCGGACCCAGTCCACATCGGCGGGACGGCGCATACGGCGCAGGACGGCAGGATGGGCGTGCTGGAGGGGGATGTCCAGATACGGCAGGACCTGCGGGTAGCGCGCCATGACCTCTATGAGGCGAGGCGTGACGGCGCCGGGAAAGGCGTACATAACCCGAATCCAGGGGATTTGCGGCACCCGCTCCACCAGTCGTTCCAGGAGGATTGCCAGGCCGTCCTCCAGGCCCAGGTCGCGGCCGTAAGTGGTGGTGTCCTGAGCGATGAGGATGATCTCTTTGACGCCCTGCGCGGCGAGGAGCGCGGCATCCTCCAGGACTCGCTCCGGGGGGCGGCTGACGGCGGGGCCTTTGATGAGCGGGATAGCGCAGAAGGCACAGGGACGGCTGCAACCGTCGGCGATCTTGATGTAGGCGCTGGCGCCCTGGACGGCGACCCGGGGGATGTCCGGGGCATCATCTTCGGGCGAGGTCGGGAAGACGTGGAGGAGGGGGCCCTTCCGGTCGGGGTGGAGGAGTTGGCGGGCCACCATCACGATCTCCGTCCACCGGCGGGTGCCCAGGAGCCCGTCCACCTCCGGGACGGCCTCCAGAATGGCCTGCGGGTCCCGCTGGGGCCAGCACCCGGCGACCAGGAGGGCCTGGCCGGGCCGTTTGGTGGCGGCCAGTTTCCGCAGCGCGGCCAGGGATTCCTCCCGCGCCGGCTCTATGAAGCAACAGGTGTTGACGATGAGCAGATCGGCCCGGCGGGGGTTATCGGTGGCACGGTATCCGGCCCGGGCCAGCAAGGTTGCCATGCCCTGCGAATCCACCGTGTTCTTCGCGCAGCCCAGGGAGAGGATATAGTAGGACCCGGAAGAACACGGACGGGCACGGGCGGACACGGATGATTTATGTTCGGATTTCATAGGACCCGGAAGGGCGCGAAGCGTCCAACGGTAGGGGCAGGGCTTGCTCCTGCCCCTACGTTATCTCTTCAGCCACTCCGCCGCGGCGGAGGGGAGGCGAGCCAGCGGGCCCCGACGAATCGTGGGGCCCGGCAGCGAGTCCAGAAACAGGCGGCCATAGGAGCGGGTGAGCAGGCGGCGGTCAAAGACGGCCACCACCCCGCGATCGGTGCGGGTGCGGATCAGCCGCCCGAAGCCCTGCAGGAAACTCAGGATGGCCTCCGGGACCGCGTACTGGGTGAAGGGTTCATCAAAGGTCTCCGAACGGGCGGCAAAAATGGGATCGCTGGGGACGTTGAAGGGAAGTTTGGCGATAGCCAGGCAACTGAGCGCCTCGCCGGGGACGTCAATTCCCTCCCAGAAACTGCGGGTGCCCAGCAGGACGGCTCGTTCGGTGGCGCGGAAGTTCTCCAGCAACTGGGTACGGGAAAGGCCCTGTCCCTGGGCAAAGACGACAATGTCGGACTGGGCCAGGGGGGCGGCAATAGCCCGGGCCGTTGCCCGTAATTGACTGTGGGAAGTAAAGAGGGCCAGCGCCCGTCCCCCGGTGGCCCGGAAGAGGGCCACCATGCCCTGCTCCACCGCCCGCTGATAACCCGGCTGGCCCGGATCCGGAATGTCCTCCACCAGATAGACCAGGGTGGAGGAGGCGTAGTCAAAGGGGGAGTCTACAGCCAGTTCCTCGGCGTCCCAGGCGTGGAGCCGCTCCCGCAGGAAGTCAAAACTGCCGCCCGCGCGCAGCGTGGCGGAGGTCAGGATGACCGTCTCTTTTTTGTTGAAGATATGCTCCCGCAGGAGGGGACCCACGTGAAGCGGTGCGGCGTGGACGGAGACGGGAATCTGGCCGGGGCCGATCTCGGCCCAGTAGATGGTCTGGGGATCGGGTTTGCCGATGAAGCCGTTCATCCGCGCCTGAATCTCTGCCAGCGTCCGGGCCAGGCCCACCAGGGAGGCGTAGAGATCGTCGGTGTTTTTCAGGCCCAGACCGGAGAGGTCCTCCAGAGCGCCGGCCAGCCGCTGGAGCCCGTCAGCGACGGCTTTCAGGGGGACAGCGGCGTCGTCCCAGGCCATCTCCACCCCACTCCAGCCCGGTTGGGCCCGTTGGGCCGGAGTGATACGCAGCGTACGAGCGTAGTTGCTATCCCCCTCTTCCTCCCGCACTTCCTCCATAAACTGCTCCAGTCGGTCAAAGAAAGCGTCGGTAGCGTAGATGGCCCGCATCACCGCATGGGCGATCTGTCGGGCGAAATCTTCCACTTTGTGGAGGACGGCCTGGTCCAGGCGGGCGGCGCGGCAACGGGAGACGATCTCGCCCAGCAGGCCTGAGAGGGACTGAGCAGCGCCTTCGCGGGGATGGCCGACCTCCTCCAGCAGGCGCCGGAGCGTCTTACGGTCAGTGGAGAAGGAGAGGCCACTGGTCGTCGCCGCCTCCAGATGGTGGGCTTCGTCCACGACCAGATGGCGGTATTCGGGAATGGCCCGGTTCCCCACCGCGACGTCCGCCAGCAGAAGGGCATGGTTGACGATGACCAGGTGGGCCGCCTCCGCCGCCTCTCGGGCGCGGTAGAAGAAGCAATCCCGCCGGTAGAAAAAGCGGCACCGCTCCGGGTCGCAGCCGTCAAACTCCGCCGAGAGGTTCTGCCAGATCGCCCGCTCGGTGGGGGTGGGGAGGAAAAGGCTATCGCCGTCGCCGTCTATGGTGTTGGGAAGCCAGATGAGTACCCGGGCCAGGACGTCCATCTCTTCCGGGGAGGAGGGGCCGACCTGCCTCAGGGCGGCCAGGCGGGCCGGACAGAGGTAGTGGGAACGGCCCTTCAGCACGGCGGCGCGGAAGTCTATGCCCAGGACGCGCGCCAGATCGGGCAGGTCCTTGCGGTAGAGTTGCTCCTGGAGGTTGATGGTGTTGGTGGAGACCACCACCCGCTCGGAGTTCTGGACGGCCCAGTAGAGGGCGGGGATCAGGTAGGCCATAGACTTGCCGACGCCGGTGGGGGCTTCCACGATGAGTTGGCGGCCCTCGTTGAACGCCCGCGCGACGGCCCGGAGCATCTCCACCTGCTGGGGACGGTGTTCGTAGCCAGGGAAGCGGCGGGCGAAGAGACCGTCTCCCTGAAGGAGGGCCGCCAACCCGTCCGGGTCTATGGGGGTGCGCTGAGGGGCCGGCTTCAACGGCTCCGCCTCAGGCGCGGCGGTGAAAAGAGGAGCGCTCTCCGGGCGGCCGCGCTTGGCCGCCAATTGCGCGCCGATGGTGCCGGTGAAGACGCCCTGAGAGACCCGCCGCAAGGCCAGGCGAAAGAATTCGGTGGGGGGCCAGTCCACCCGCTCGCCCAGACGAACCAGTTCTTCCAGGAGGGCCGGAGGCAGGGCACAGGCCCGGTCAAAGAGGGCCAGAAAGAGTTGGTGAACCGTCAGGGCGTCGTCCAGCGCGCGATGGGAGACGGGCGGGGGGAAGCCCAGCAGGCGCGCCAGTTCGCTCAGGCTGTACCGACGGGCGTCGGGGGCCAGTAGGGAGGCCAGCCTGAAGGTGTCCAGATACCGGTTGGTCTGGAGGATGCCATGGCGGCGGAGGAAGGCCAGGTCAAAATCCACGCTGTGCCCAACCAGCATCCGCTCGCCCACGAAGGCCGCCAGGCGGGGAAGGACGGACGCCAGGCGCGGCGCGCCGGCCACGTCCTCATCCCGGACGCCGGTGAGGGCGGTGATTTCAAGGGGAATGGGACGGCCCGGATTGACCAGGGTGCTGAAGCGATCCAGCACCTCTTCGCCGCGAAATTTGACGGCGCCGATCTCTATGATGGTATCGCGCGCCGGGTCCGTGCCGGTCGTCTCCAGGTCCAGGGATACGAAGACAGGCAGCATAGAATCAGAAGAATCGGAAGAATGGGGAGAATCGGCGGTTCACGGATTCTCCCGATCCTGGGATGCTTTATGGCAGGTAGAGGAGCGGGTCCTGGGGGGCGCCGCTGAAGCGGATTTCAAAGTGGAGGTGGGGGCCGCTGGACCAGCCGGTGCTCCCACAGTACCCGATGATCTGTCCCTGATAGACGGACTGCCCGCAGCCGACGGCCAGTTCGCTCAGATGGGCGTAGCGGGTAGTGTAACCGTTGCCGTGCGCCAGTTCCACCAGGATGCCGTATCCGCCGTTCCACCCGGCGATGGTGACCACGCCGTTATCCGAGGCGTAGATGGGGTCGCCCAGGCGGCAGGCCAGGTCCAGGCCGATGTGGCCGGGATTGCGCTGGTCGTGGAAGTACCAGCCGGAGACCCGCCGGCTACCGGTGGGGGAGACGAACCAGCCGTTGGCGCCCGGGCCGGTAAAGGCAACGCCCTGGCAGATGCCGGAACTCCGCCGGGCCGCGCCGACAGCGGGCTTGGGCGGCGGCGGGTTCAGTTCTATGTACTTATCTTTCCCGCCGACAACCATGAGTTGCTGGCCCTCGGTCAACGGCTGACCCTCTTTCAGGTTGTTCCATTCGTTGTAGAGGGCCGACGGGTCCACCTGATATTGGGCCGCGATGGACTCCGCCGTCTCGCCGGCGGCGACAGTGTGGTAGACACCGTCCACCGGCGGGATGTAGAGAGTGAGGCCCGGCTGGATGAGCCAGGGCGCGTCCCAGACCGCTTCGCGGTTGGACCAGATGAGAGTCCAGATGGTGAGGCCGAACTGGGCGGCAATGGAGGAGAGGGAGTCGCCGGGCTGAACGGTGTAGGTGATGACGGCAGCGCGCGGGCGGGCCGGGATGATGGTATGGGGCAGAGCCGCGCGGGAGAGCGGCGGGACCGGAGTGGGCGCCCAGGCACGGGCCGGCGGCGCCGTCGGTGGAGGTTGAGGGGGCTGTTGCTCCGGATAGGGCCCGCCCAGGGCCTGAGTGGGGGGGCGAACCCGACCCACCGTCAGGATGAGCAGGGTGGCCAGGAGGACACTGATATGGGCCGTGAGCCGTCCCATAAGGATACGGCCGCGCGGCCCATGCAGGAATGCCCACCAGGCCGGTCCGTCGTTCCGGGTGTCGTCAGCCCGAAGAGCGTCTGAGGTCTCCATTTGACCTTATTATACCATCGGACACCAGGGAGGGCAACTGGGTAAACTTCGGCATCCACCCCTACCTTTATATGGTCTTTGAAATAGGCCAGGAAGACCCCTGATTGACAGAGGTCTACCTTCCCCAGACGGCCATTATACTGGCGGCTGGCCCCGGCGTTGGGAGGGCCCGATTGGGCGTCTGCGCTATCATCCACCAGAAGGGCGCCGCCGTGAAGGGCGGGGATGGCGGCGATCTCGGCCCGAGTTTGCTGGCAGATGGGCCGGACCGACCAGGGGGAGAGGCAGAGATAAGCGTACGGGGCCGGGTCACGGGTGCGGTCCCGATTGTCAACTATGCCAGCCCTCACTTGCAATCTGGGCAAATTCGGTTATCATAATAACAAACCCATCGGGCCAGATAGTATGAACCACTGGAGAGCGCTCACCTATATCTACGTTAGCGGATTGTAGCGCGGTCTTCCGGACCGGCCGCTCTTCTCGCGCTACAATCCGCCCTCGCCCATCCTCTTTATTACACACCCCTGTCTCATTCTTATTATCCTTTCCTTTATCCTTACCTGTAAGGAGCCAGCCATGAAGCCGTTATCTGTAGACGAACAGGTCGCCCTGCTGATGTATGGGGCTGAATTTGGCGATGAGCAAATCCGGGAACGCATGACCCAAGAACTGCGGGAGCGCTTGAAGGAAGGCCGTCCTCTGCGGGTCTACTGCGGGTATGACCCCACTGCACCTGACCTCCACCTGGGCCACACCATCACCATGCGCAAACTGCGGCTCTTCCAGGACCTGGGGCATCAGGCCATCTTCATCATCGGGGATTATACTGCGCTCATCGGCGACCCGTCCGGCCGGGACAAGGCCCGTCCCCGTCCCACGCGCGAACAGGTCCAGGCCAATGCCCGCACCTACATCCAGCAGGCCTTCAAGATTCTGGACCCGGAACGGACGGAGGTACGATACAACGGGGAGTGGCTTTCCAAACTCTCCTACGAAGAGTTCATTTTTCTGGCCGCGCAGGTGACGGTTCAGCAGTTCTTAACGCGTGAGAACTTTGCCAAGCGGTATGTCGAAGGAGACGCCATCTGGCTGCACGAACTCCTCTACCCCCTGGCTCAGGGGTACGATGCGGTGATGCTCCGGGCCGACGTCCAGATCGGCGGCACGGACCAACTCTTCAACCTGCTGGTGGGACGGAAAATTCAGGAAGCCTATGGCCTGCCCCCGCAGGTCTGTATTACCTACCCCATCCTGGTCGGCACCGACGGCAAACTGCGCATGTCCAAGAGCCTGGGCAACTACATCGGTGTGGACGAACCGCCTGAGGTGATGTATGGCAAGGTCATGTCCCTCCCGGATGAGGCGATGCCCAACTACTTTGACCTGGTGACCCGCTGGCCGCCGGAGGAGATTGCCCGGATCCAAGCGGCCATCGCCGATGGCTCCCTCCACCCGATGGAGGCCAAGAAGCGGCTGGCCTGGGAGATTGTGGACATCTTTCACGGGCGGGAGGCCGCCGATGCGGCCGCCGAGCACTTCCGCCGGGTCTTCCAGGAACGGCAACTCCCGCCGGAGATGCCCATCTGGGAACTGCGGGAGCCGGTCAACATCGTGGACCTCATTCACGCGGCTGGTCTGACCCGCTCCAAGAGCGACGCCCGTCGGTTGATCCAGCAGGGAGGCGTCCTGCTGGATGGGGTGAAGGTCACCAGTATAGAGACAGTCGTTGAGCCGGAGAAAGAGGCCATCCTGCGGGTGGGCACTCGGGGCTTTCTGCGGCTGGTACCAGCCCGAGAATAGGATTCTCCGGAGGAGCCAGTGCCCTATGGGGTGACCATTTCCCCTGCGGTCACGCCATGCCAACCGACCAGCCGGGAGTGTTCCATCGCCTGGTGCTGACATTCCTGAGAGATTGTCTGATGCCCCTCCGCTTCGCTGCGTGACTCACTACGAACGACGTCCCTCCGCTTCGCCCTGGGGCTCTGCCCGTAGTAAGGCGCGAAGTGCCGTTTTGACCGGAATTCGCGACCACCCCGTCCCCAAAAGCAACTTCCGCCAATTTTCAGACACTTTCTGAGGGAATACCCCCGAGCACTCGGGCCCCGCATAGTGATGGGCATTGGAGGGAGCGATGCCGCCTCCAAACCCTCTTTTTGCCCGTATGATGAGCGGTAACATTCTACGGGATAAAACCGGTGAGGGTCCTTTTGTCTTTGACAAATTTGCCCTTTGGTGCTATACTATAAATTCGCGGTTTATTTCTACAGGGGGAGTGGAATGAGTCTCTGGAATACAAACCAAAAGAAATCATACGCCCGGGTGGCCAGTTCACTGAGTCTGCCAGCCCTCATAGAGGTCCAACTGAATTCCTACAAGTGGTTCCAGGAAGAGGGCCTGTTGGACCTGTTCACCGAGATTTCGCCGATAGAGAGTTACACTGGTAACCTGCGGCTGCACCTGCCCAGTCGTAAGCCCGAAAGCCAGCAACTCAATCTACGGTACCGCTTCGGGAACCCTCCGCATTCTCAGGAGGAGTGCCTGGATCGGGACCTCACCTACGCTGTGCCTCTCTATGTGGATATGGCGCTGGAGAACCGGGAGACGGGCGAAATCAGCCGGAGCGAGATTTTCTTGGGTGACTTCCCGTTGATGACCGAGAACGGCACTTTCATCATTAACGGCACCGAGCGGGTCGTCGTCAGCCAGTTAATCCGCTCCCCGGGCGTCTACTTTGAGGTGGAGGAGGACCGGACCACCGGCCGACGGCTCTGCATGGCCAAATTAATCCCGGATCGCGGGGCCTGGCTGGAGTTTGAGAGCCGCAAGACCGGCTACCTCACCCTCAAATTTAACCGCAAGCGCACCCTCCCCCTGACCATCTTCCTGCGCGCCCTGGCAGCCGTGGACGACGGGGCCGGTTCCTCTGTCCTCACCGAAGGCACCACCGAGGAACTGCTGAAACTCTTTGAGGACGTAGACACCTCCCCCGACATCCGGTGGATTCTCACCACTCTCCGCCAGGAGCCGGACTGGGATTCCCGGGATAACCGGACGATCGCCGGAGAGGCGCTCCTGGAATTCTATCGTCGAGTCCGACCGGGCGATCTGGCTACCCTGGAGAATGCCCGGGAGTTCCTTGTCGCTCAAATCTTTGACGACCGCCGCTACGACCTCCAGCGCGTGGGCCGCTACAAACTTAACCAGCGCCTGGAGCTGCGGGTCTCTGAGGAGCGCCGGACTGTCACCAAAGAGGACATCGTCTCCATCGTCAAGCACCTGATTCGCATCAACAACGGCGTGGAGGATGCCGACGACATTGACCATCTGGGCAACCGACGGGTGAAGACCGTCGGTGAACTCATTCAGAACAAACTGCGGGTAGGTCTCCTGCGCCTGGAGCGGGTGGTTAAAGAGCGCATGTCCCTCCATCCGGAGACAGAGCCTCTCACCCCTGTTGCTCTGATCAACATCCGTCCGGTGGTGGCCGTTATCCGGGAGTTCTTCGGCTCCAGCCAGTTGTCCCAGTTTATGGACCAGACGAACCCCCTGGCGGAGCTGACCCACAAGCGGACCCTCTCCGCCCTGGGCCCAGGTGGCCTGCGCAGGGAGAGGGCTGGCTTTGAGGTCCGAGATGTCCACCACTCCCACTACGGCCGCATCTGCCCCATTGAAACACCGGAAGGACCCAACATCGGCCTTATCGGCCGTCTGGCGACCTTCGCCCGGGTCAACGAACTGGGGTTCGTGGAAACCCCTTACCGCAAGGTCATCCGCTCCGTCCCGCCGACGGCCGATGCCCTGGTGGGGGAGATTCTCCGGGAGCGGATTGTGGACCCCCAGACCGGCGAGGTGGTCGCTGAGGCCGGTGTGGAGGTGACGCCCGAACTGGCCCAGCGCATTGCCGCCCTGAACCTGACCGATGAAATCGCCATCCACCCCCGGGTAATCAACGAGATTGTCTATCTCTCTGCCGATAAGGAAGAGCACTACACAATTGCCCAGGCGACAACCCGGCTGGACGAGAAAGGGCGCTTCCTGAACCCGCGCGTCTCTGCCCGGCGTGGGGATGAATTCTTGCTGACTACGCCCGACCGGGTGGACCTGGTGGATGTGGCCCCTGCGCAGATCGTCGGTGTCTCCGCCGCCCTCATCCCCTTCCTGGAACACGATGACGCCAACCGCGCCCTTATGGGCTCCAACATGCAGCGTCAGGCCGTCCCGCTCCTCTTGCCGGAGCCGCCTCTGGTCGGCACCGGTGTGGAGTGGCAGGCCGCTGTGGATTCCGGGCAGGTCATTCTGGCCGAGGCCGACGGTGAGGTAGTCAGCCTCTCCGGAGACCGCATCCTGGTCCTGGAGGACAACGGGAACCGCAGGGTCTACAACCTGCGCAAGTACAACCGTTCCAACCAGTCCACCTGCATAGACCAGCGCCCGCTGGTCCACCGAGGTGACCGCGTGCGCAAAGGGCAGGTCCTGGCGGATAGTTCCGCCACCTGTGGCGGCGAACTGGCCCTGGGCCAGAACGTCCTCTGTGCCTTCATCTCCTGGGAAGGCTGGAACTTTGAGGACGCCATCATCATCAGCGAGAGCCTGATCTGGGACGACAAGTTCACCTCCATTCACATTGAGAAGCACGAGACAGAGGCCCGGGATACCAAACTGGGCCCCGAAGAGATCACCCGCGACATCCCCAATGTGGGCGAGGATGTCCTGCGGGACCTGGACGAGAAGGGCATTATCCGCATCGGCGCCGAAGTTGGCCCGTCCGACATCCTGGTGGGCAAGATCACCCCCAAGGGTGAGAAAGAACTGACGCCGGAGGAGAAACTGCTGCGGGCCATTTTTGGCGAGAAGGCGCGCGAGGTTAAGGACTCCAGCCTGCGCATGCCCCATGGCGAGCGCGGTAAGGTGGTCAGCGTCAAAGTGTTTGACCGCAGCGAGTACCGCGACCTGCCTACCGGTGTGGAGAAAATGGTACGCGTCAGCGTGGCCCAGCGGCGGAAGATTACCGAGGGCGATAAAGTTGCCGGTCGCCACGGGAACAAAGGCGTCGTCTCCCGCGTCGTCCCCATTGAAGATATGCCCTTCCTGGCCGATGGGACACCGGTGGAAATGATCCTGAACCCCCTGGGTGTGCCGGGCCGCATGAACATCGGCCAGATTCTGGAGACCCACCTGGGTTGGGCCGTCCATCGGCTGGGCTTCCGGGCCGTCAGCCCCGTCTTTGATGGCGCTACAGAGAGCCAGATTGCGGCCGAACTGGCCCGTGCCTGGATGATAGACCGGGCCTGGAAGGAGGTCACCGAACGGGCATGGGCCTGGCTCACCGCCCAGGAATATCCTTCGGAGACCCTCACCAACGACGACGAGGCCCGCCTGCTGTACATCCTGGCCTGGCTCCCCGACCGGGGTTACGATGAAGAGCGACTGGCCCGGGATACCGTCTATGCCCGCCGCTCCGTCCTGCGGGAATGGCTGAAGGAACAGGGGTATGACCCAGACTTTCTCCTCTCCTTTGAGGACGACCCGCGCTCGGTGGCGGAGCGGGAGAAGGCCGATCGGGCTGCGCAGATGGCCTGCCTGCGCCTTTGGCTGGCCGACCACGGGCACGATACGAGCAACCTGCCCGATGAGAAAGTGGAGTTGCTGGCAACCCGCGTCAGCCTGGAGAAGAAAGACCCGCTGCCCACCCTGGGCAAGGCCATCCTCTACGATGGGATGACCGGCGAGCCTTTTGACCAGCCAGTGACGGTGGGCATGATCTATATGGTGAAACTGGCCCACATGGTGGAGGATAAGGTCCACGCCCGCTCCACCGGCCCCTACAGCCTGGTCACCCAGCAGCCGCTGGGCGGAAAGGCCCAGTTTGGCGGCCAGCGGTTCGGCGAAATGGAGGTCTGGGCCCTGGAGGCCTACGGCGCTGCCTACACCCTTCAGGAGATGCTCACCATCAAGTCCGACGACGTCCAGGGACGGGTGCGCACTTACGAAGCCATTGTGAAAGGGAAACCCATCACCGAGTCCGGCGTGCCGGCTTCCTTCAAGGTGCTGGTCAAGGAGTTGCAGAGCCTCGGGCTGGCCGTGGAGGCTGTCACGGAGAGCGGAGAAGTCTTGCGGTTTGGACGGGAGGAGAGCCGGCCGCGCGTCCCGCGCCTGGCGATGGGTCTCCTGGGCCTGAGCGACCGCCACTCCGGTGAGTTTGACTAAATTCACAACTTGTGGTAAAATGCTCACTCGTCAGATGGACGGCAGCCAGAGCCCCTGCCGTACACGAAAGGACTCGTGAAGGCGGAAGGAGGCCATCGGTTGGCACAGATGGCCTTCTTCGCGGAATCTAAGGGAGAGGGAGGGAGCAGGCCGTCCTCCGGCGGACTTTCCGTCAGCGCTGAATATTACGGGAGAATAGCCGTGCCGACGATCAATCAATTGGTTCGCAAAGGGCGGAAGCCGAAAGAGAAAAAGACCAAGGCGCCAGCGCTGCAGCACATCTTTAACTCCTTCAAGCAGCGGCGCTTCCGGATGCCGAAGGGCGCGCCGCAGAAGCGGGGCGTTTGCACCCAGGTGCGGACGATGACGCCGAAGAAGCCCAACTCCGCGCTGCGCAAAATTGCCCGCGTGCGGCTGACCAACGGCATTGAAATCACGGCCTACATCCCTGGCGAGGGGCACAACCTCCAGGAGCACTCGGTGGTGCTGGTGCGTGGCGGTCGGGTGAAGGACCTGCCCGGTGTCCGCTATCATATCATTCGGGGCGCGCTGGATGCCGCCGGCGTGGAAGGCCGCGCCCAGCAGCGCTCCAAGTACGGCACCAAAGCCGGCAAGGGCGGCAAGGGCCCGGCCAAGCCCGGCGCCAAGCCCGTTGCCAAGCCGGGAAAGAAGTAATCCCGGCCGAAGACGGGCCTGCATAGTCGTGTTGCACGATGTTGCGGATCGCACAGGGCGGTTGACGGAGGGAGTGGCGGGCGCACATCCTCCCACATCCGCCCCGCCCCTGAGACGCAGAGATCATACAGCAGGCCAAAGAATTGGTGGGGAAGAATGCCCAGACGATACCGTCCACCCAAACGAGAAATTGAGCCGGACCTGCGCTACAACAGCGTCCTGGTCGCCAAATTCATCAACAAAATAATGAAAGATGGCAAGAAGAGCCTGGCGACCCGCATTATGTACCAGGCGATGGACATTCTTCAGGAGCGGACCCGGCGGCCGGCGCTGGGGGTGCTGGAAGAGGCGGTGCGCAACGTCTCCCCGATTCTGGAGGTCAAACCCCGGCGCGTCGGGGGGGCGACCTATCAGGTGCCGGTGGAGGTACCGCCCTATCGCCAGACCAGCCTGGCCATCTGCTGGATTCTGAATGCCGCTCGCCATCGGTCCGGGCGCTCCATGGCCGAAAAACTGGCCGCCGAACTGATGGACGCGGTCAACAAGACCGGCGCCGCCATCAAGAAACGGGAAGATACCCACAAGATGGCTGAAGCCAACCAGGCGTTTGCCCACTACCGGTGGTAGCGCCTGCTCTGGTGGGAGCCCGGGCGACCCGGAGGGACAGATGCAATGGCATGGCCACTGGAGCGGGTTCGCAACATCGGGATCATCGCCCACATAGACGCGGGGAAAACCACTACCACCGAGCGGATCCTCTTTTACACGGGAAGAACCCATCGGATGGGGACGGTGGACGAAGGGACCACCGTCACCGACTGGATGATCCAGGAGCGGGAACGGGGCATCACGATTACCGCCGCCGCCGTCACCTGCTTCTGGCGGGACCATCAGATTAACATCATAGATACGCCGGGGCACATAGATTTCACCGCCGAGGTACAGCGCAGCCTGCGCGTCCTGGACGGGGGTGTCGTGGTCTTTGATGCCGTTGCCGGAGTGGAGCCCCAATCCGAAACCGTCTGGCGGCAGGCTCGCTCCTTCGGTGTGCCTCTTATCGGTTTCATTAACAAGATGGACAAACTGGGCGCCGACTTCGCCCACGCCACCGAGACCATCCGGGAGCGGCTGGGGGCTAACCCGGTGATGCTCCAGTGGCCGATCGGTCGG
Organism: Anaerolineae bacterium; assembly: GCA_036172315.1. Taxonomy (GTDB): domain Bacteria; phylum Chloroflexota; class Anaerolineae; order B4-G1; family DUEL01; genus SpSt-77. The sequence continues at coordinate 19,562 of JASFBC010000093.1, forward strand.
GAACTTTCATTCCGGGGCGTGGTAGACCTGCTGGAAATGCACGCGGTCATCTGGGTGGATGATTTGGGCAAAGAGCCGGTGGTAGAGCCCATCCCTCCGGAACTGGCCGATGAGGTGCAGGCGTTGCGGGAGCGGGTCCTGGAGCAGATTGTGGAGACGGACGACGGCCTGATGGCCCGCTACCTGGACGGGGAGGAGATCCCGGTGGCGGACCTGCGGCAGGCCCTGCGGCGGGCTACCATCGCCGGGACACTGGTCCCGGTGCTCTGCGGCTCCGCGCTCCGCAACAAAGGAGTGCAGCCCCTGCTGGATGCCATCGTGGACTATCTGCCCTCCCCTCTGGACATCCCGCCGGTGAAAGGGGAGAACCCCCGCACCGGAGAGCCGAAGACTCGCCCCGCCGATGTCAATGCCCCACTGGCGGCTTTGGCCTTCAAAGTCGCCAGCGACCCCTACGTGGGCCGCCTGGTCTATGTGCGGGTCTACTCGGGCAAACTCAAGGTCGGCTCTTCCGTTTATAACCCCGGCAAGGGGCAGATGGAACGCATCGGCAAACTCCTGCGGATGTTTGCCCGGGACCGGGAGGAGATTGCCGAACTGACGGCCGGGGACATCGGCGGCGTGGTCGGCCTGAAGGTCACATTCACCGGCGACACCCTCTGCCCACCGACGGCTCCCATCATCCTGGAGCCCATTACCTTCCCGGAGCCGGTGGTCTTTGTGGCCATTGAGCCCAAGACGGCGGCGGACCAGGAGCAACTGCACCAGGCCCTGCGGCGGCTGGCGGAGGAAGACCCCACCTTCCTTGTCCGCACCGACGAGAACACCGGGCAGACCATCCTGGCCGGAATGGGGGAACTCCACCTGGAAATTCTGGTGGACCGGCTGGTGCGGGAGTTCCACGTAGAAGGACGGGTGGGGCGTCCCCGGGTGGCCTACCGGGAGACAGTGACCGCCCGCGCGGAGGCGGAGGCCGTGTTTGACCGGCCCATCAGTGGGAACCCCCAGTATGCCCGGGTGCGGCTGGCGGTGGAACCGTTGCCGTCGGGAGGGGGATTCCGGTTCCAGGACCCCAGTCGGGGGAAACTCCTGCCGCCGCCCTTCGTGAAGGCGGTGGAGGAGGGGTGCCGCGAGGCGATGGAGAGCGGCATCCTGGCGGGCTACCCTCTGGTGGACATACAGGCCACCCTGCTGGATGGGACCTGGGACGCGGAAACCTCCACCGAACTGGCCTTTAAAGTGGCCGGTTCTATGGCCTTCAAGCGGGCGGTGGAGGAGGCGAAGCCGGTGCTGCTGGAGCCGGTGATGCGGACGGAGGTGGTGGTGCCCGAAGCGTCCTTGGGGGAGGTCATCGGTGACCTGAACAGTCGGGGGGCTACCATTGAGGGGATGGAAGAGCGGCCGGGCGGTGTGCGTGCCGTCCGAGCGATGGTGCCCCTCGCCCGAATGTTCGGCTATGCTACCGATGTCCGTTCCCTGACCCAGGGGCGGGGCACATTTATGATGGAATTCCACCACTACGCACCGGTAGATAAAGAGCAGATGGAGGCCATTTTATATGGCGGTCGTGGCTGGTAGAAGACGCTCTCACAAGGTTGGGAGTTGTTCTCCAGTGCCGTTCGGGCCGGGGGATAACTCCGGCCCGAACTGCTTCATTACTGAATTTGAGGTCAAGTCCAGGTCGGGTAAAATCATTAGCGAAACCTTTTAACGAAAGGAGAGGAGAAATGGCGAAGCCAAAGTTCATCCGTGAAAAGCCGCACGTAAACGTGGGGACCATTGGGCACATCGACCATGGCAAGACCACACTGACGGCGGCGATTACCAAAGTGCTGGCTATGCGGGGCCTGGCGGAGTACAAGTCCTACGAGGAGGTCGCCAAAGCGGACGCGAAGATGTTCCGCCGCGACGCGACGAAAATCCTCACCGTCGCCATCGCCCACGTAGAATATGAGACCGAGAAGCGGCACTACGCCCACGTGGACTGCCCCGGCCACCGGGACTACATCAAGAACATGATCACCGGCGCGGCCCAGATGGACGGAGCCATCCTGGTCGTCTCCGCCGCCGATGGCCCGATGCCCCAGACCCGGGAGCACGTGCTGCTGGCCCGCCAGGTGAACGTCCCGGCCATCGTGGTCTTCCTGAACAAGGTGGACCTGATGGAGGACGAGGAACTGTTGGAACTGGTGGAACTGGAACTGCGGGAACTGCTGAACTCCTACGGCTTCCCGGGCGACGAGACGCCCATCGTGCGCGGCTCCGCCCTGAAGGCCCTCCAGTCCCCCAGCACGGACCCGAACGCACCGGAATACCAGTGCATCTGGGAACTGGTGCGCGTGGTGGATGAATATATCCCCACCCCGGTGCGGGAGGAGGATAAGCCGTTCCTGATGCCCATTGAGGACATCTTCAGCATCAAGGGACGCGGCACGGTCGTCACCGGCCGGGTGGAGCGGGGTACGCTGGTGCCGATGAGCGAGGTGGAGATCGTCGGCCTGCGCGATCGGCCCATCAGGACCGTCGTCACCGATATGGAGATGTTCCGCAAGAAACTGGACAAGGTGGTGGCGGGCGATAACGCTGGTCTCCTCCTGCGCGGCGTCAGCAAGGACGAGGTCTCCCGGGGTATGGTGGTCGCCGCGCCCGGCACCATCACGCCGCACCGGAAGTTTGAGGCCCAGGTCTACGTCCTCCGCAAAGAGGAGGGCGGGCGGCACAAGGCCTTCTTCTCCGGCTACCGGCCTCAGTTCTACATCCGCACCACCGACGTGACGGGGACCATCACCCTGCCTGAGGGTGTGGAGATGGTCATGCCCGGCGACGACGTCAGCCTGATCGTGGAACTGATTGAGCCGGTCGCGGTGGAGCAAGGCTCCCGCTTCGCCATTCGCGAGGGCGGTCTGACCGTTGGCGCGGGTGTCATCACCAAGATTCTGGACTAACGCCCATTCCCCGCTACCAGCCTACCAGGTTACCCAATTGACATGGCCAAGCAGAGGATTCGTATCCGCTTGAAAGCGTACGACCATCGCGTGCTGGATGAGTCTGCCCGGCGCATCGTGGAGGCGGCCGAGCGCACGGGAGCGACGGTGGTCGGTCCGATCCCATTGCCGACCCAAATAGAGCGCTTCACCCTGCGCCGGTCCACTTTCATTGACAAGGACTCTCACGAACACTTTGAAATCCGGACCCACAAACGGCTGATAGATGTCCTGGAGCCGGATAACAAGACCATAGATGCGCTGATGCGGCTCAACCTGCCCGCCGGGGTGGATATAGAGATCAAGTTGTAAGTAGACAAGGATACAAGTGGACAGGGGAGGGCTCTTTGGGCCCTTGTATCCTTGCATCCTGAAACCGGGATGATGCGGCCTGTCCCAGGGCTGGCAGTCCCATGGAGGGGTGAGCATCGTGAAGGGAATCCTGGGGAAAAAAGTAGGAATGACAACGTTGTTTACCGCCGAAGGAGAGGCAATCCCGGTTACGGTGATTGAGGCCGGACCCTGTTGGGTCACTCAGGTCAAGACACCGGAGCGGGACAGCTATAGCGCGGTCCAGTTGGGCTTTGAGCCGGTGAAACCCTCCCGCCTGACCCGTGGGCAACTGGGCCATCTGGGCCTGCTGAAGACCGATTCCGTCCACCCGCGTCGGCGGGTGCTGAAGGGGATACCCGGGCCGCTCCGCCGCCTGCGGGAATTCCGCGTGAGGCCGGAAGAGGCACCTGCCGAGGGCGAGAAAATCACCGTGGAGGTCTTCCAGGTGGGCGACCGGGTGGATGTGGTGGGCACGTCCAAAGGGCGCGGATTCGCCGGCGGCATCAAGCGCCACGGATTCAACCGCCAGCCCAAAACCCATGGTCAATCGGACCGGGAGCGTCGCCACGGCTCCATCGGTGCCACTACGACGCCGGGCCGGGTGCTGAAGGGACTGCGGATGCCTGGCCGTATGGGCGGCGTGCGGGTGACGGTGCAGAACCTGGAAGTGGTTATGGTGGACCCGGAGCGGAACCTGCTGGCGGTGCGCGGAGCCGTCCCGGGCCACCGGGGCAGCCTGGTGATGATCAAACAGGCCCGAAAAACGAAGGAACTGCGCAAGGGATAACGGAGTACGCCGTACGGAGTAATAAAATGAAGGCTCCTGTCTGGAACATGAGCGGGCAGCAGGTGGATGAGATAGAGTTACGGCCCGACATCTTTGAGGCGCCGGTCAATGGGCCGTTGATGCATCAGGCGCTGGTCCGGCAGTTGGCGAACGCCCGCCTGGGCACTCACAAGACCAAGACGCGCGGCGAGGTGAACCGGACCACAGCCAAGTGGTACCGGCAGAAGGGGACCGGCCGGGCCCGCCACGGCAGCCGGAACGCGCCGAGCTTCGTCGGCGGCGGCATCGCCCACGGGCCGAAACCTCGCAGTTACGAGCAGCGGATGCCGAAGAAAATGCGTCGGGCCGCCCTGCGCAGCGCCCTCAGCGTGAAGGCCGGTCAGCAGCAGATTGTGGTGGTGGACCGGCTGGAGTTGCCCGAGCCGAAGACGCGGAGAATGCGCGAGGTCCTCTCCCGGCTCAACGTGGGTGAGGATGCCCTCATTCTCCTGCCTGGCCGCAATGAGGCGGTGGAGAAGTCAGTGCGCAACCTGCCGAAGGTCAAGGCGCTCCACGCCGGTTATCTGAATATCCGCGACCTGTTGCAGCACGAGAAAGTGGTCATGCCGCTGGGCGCCCTGCAGGTGATAGAGTCCATTCTGGGGTAGGGCCATGCATCTGTACGAGGTCATCAAACGTCCAGTTTTGACGGAAAAGACCCAGAGGGCCGGTACGCTCCGGCGGCGGCAATACACCTTTGAAGTGGACCGGCGGGCGAACAAGGCCCTGGTCAAGCAAGCGGTGGAGACGATTTATCGGGTCCACGTGGAGGCGGTGAACATCGCCCATATGCCGGCCAAGGCCGTCCGGCGGTGGGGACGCCGTCGGGTAGTGCGGATTCCGGCCTGGAAGAGGGCGGTGGTCACCCTCGCCGAAGGGGAACGCATCCCGGAATTGGAAGTGCTGGAGGGCTAAGGTGGGGATCAAGGTCTATAAGCCGACATCTCCCGGGCGTCGGGGGATGACAGGCTCACTGTTTGAGGAGATCACGAAAACGGAGCCGGAGCGAAGTCTGGTTGTCCCCCTGAAGAAAAAGGGTGGGCGCAACGTCCAGGGGCGGATTACCATTCGCCATCGGGGCGGTGGCCACAAGCGGCTGTACCGTCTGATTGACTTCAAGCGGGATAAGCACGGCATTCCGGCACGCGTGGCATCTATAGAGTACGATCCCAACCGCTCAGCGCGCATCGCCCTGCTGGTCTACGCGGACGGTGAGAAGCGATACATCCTGGCTCCGCTGGGCCTGAAAGTCGGCGATGGGGTGACGAGCGGCCCGACCGCCGAGGTTCGGGTGGGGAACGCGCTGCCGCTGGAGCGCATCCCGCTGGGGACGACGGTCCATAACATTGAGTTGTACCCCGGACGGGGCGGACAGTTGGTCCGGTCGGCAGGCTGTGCGGCCCAGGTGCTGGCGAAGGAAGGGGACTACGTGACGGTCCGGCTGCCCAGCGGTGAGGTGCGGCTGATCCGCAAGGAATGTATGGCCACGGTCGGGCAGGTGGGGAACGAGGATCACATCAATATCGAATTGGGCAAGGCGGGCCGCAAGCGCTGGCTGGGACGGCGTCCGCATGTGCGCGGGTCCGCGATGAGCCCGCGCGACCACCCCCACGGCGGCGGCGAAGGGCGCTCACCTATCGGCATGCCCGGCCCAAAGACGCCGTGGGGCAAGCCGACCCTGGGCAAGAAGACCCGGCGCAACAAGACGACGGATAAGTATATCATCCGTCGGCGGGGTAAACGCCGGCAGTAAGCGGACGGAATACACGGTACGGAGTAGAAAATATGGGACGCTCACTGAAAAAAGGCCCGTATGTAGACCCGAAGTTGCTGCGAAAAATTGAGGAATTGAATCGGGCCGGGGAGAAACGGGTTATCCGTACCTGGTCCCGGGCTTCCACCGTCTTCCCCCAAATGGTGGGCCACACCATTGCCGTTCACGACGGGCGGCGACATGTGCCTATCTACATTACCGAGAATATGGTCGGTCACAAATTGGGGGAGTTCGCCCCGACCCGGACCTATCGGGGGCACGTCACCAAAGAGAAGAAGGGCGAGGTTCGGAAGAAGAAGTAGCACGGAATACGAACTACGGAGTACGGAGTACGGAGTACGGAGTTAAGAACTATGGAGGTCCGCGCACAGGCGAAACATATACCGATGTCGGCGCGAAAGGTGCGCCGGGTAATTGACCAGGTGCGAGGCATGGACGTGGTGGGGGCACTGGAGAGACTGCGGCTGATGCCCCACGCCGCCGCGCGCCCGGTGGAGAAACTGATCCGCTCGGCTGTCGCCAACGCGGAAGAAAACATCGGCCTCTCCCGGGACAACCTGTACATCGCCCATATTGTGGCCGACGAGGGGCCTGGGGTGGCGCCGGGGAAGGGATTGCGGCCGCGCTTTGCCGCCCGGGGACGGTATCGCCCGATCCGCCGCCGCTCCTCCCACATCACCGTTGTCCTGGATGAGTTTGAGGAAGAGTGAGAGAATCCATCAGCACCACGGAGGAATATTTTGGGACGAAAGGTTCATCCCTACGGCTTCCGGTTGAAAATTCTGCGGGATTGGAAGGCCCGCTGGTATGCCGACGGTAAGGCCTACCAGAACCTGCTCCAGGAAGACCTCCGCGTTCGGGAGTACATGGAGCGGGAACTGGCACCGGCTGGGGTCTCCTGGATTGAAATTGAGCGCTTCCCGAACCAGGTGCAGGTAACCATCTGGACGGCGCGTCCGGGCATCGTGATCGGGCGGAAGGGGGGCGCAGTGAAGGTGCTCCGGCAGGACCTGGAGGAGATCACCGGCAAGCGGGTGCATGTAGATGTGCGGGAAGTGGAGCAGCCGGAACTGGACGCCCGACTGGTCGCCCAGAACATCGTGGCCCAACTGGAGCGCCGGATTTCCCACGGCCGGGCGATGAAGCGAGCCATCCAACAGGCGATGCGGGCCGGGGCCCAGGGGGTCTGGATTGTCTGCAAGGGCCGCATCGGCGGCGCCGAAATGGCCCGCCCGGTGGCGATGCGGGAGGGCCGGGTGCCCCGCCAAACCCTGCGCGCCGATATTGACTTCGCTCGCGCGGAAGCCTATACCACCTACGGCCGCATCGGCGTGAAGGTCTGGATTTACAAAGGGGATGTCCTCTCCCCTGAGGCGAAGCCCGAAAGGGTGGAAGAGCAACCGCAGCCCTTTGTGGTATGAGGGCCGGGCCCTGCCTTTGTGAGGGGCAGACCATTGATGAACATTCGGGTAACTATTCAGCCCGACGGAGATCCCCCTCTTAGCGCCGATAGGGGGCAGGGGCGGGCAGGCGCAAGGCCTGCCCCTATATTTGGACGCTTCGCGCCGGACGTCAACGGGGGCGGACTTGCCGTCAGCGCGGAATAGTTACAAACGATAGATCAGCGTGACAAGGGGGCAAAGCCCATGTTGATGCCGAAACGGGTGAAATACCGCAAACAGATGCGCGGACGGATGAAAGGCCGCGAGAGCCGGGGCACCGAAGTTGCCTTTGGTGAATACGGCCTGCAGGCATTGGAGCCGGCCTGGATCACCAGTCGCCAGATTGAGGCCGCACGGCGGGCCATCGTCCGCTTCGTCCGCCGGCGCGGAAAGTACTGGATTCGGATTTTTCCGGATAAGCCGGTCACGGCCAAGCCCGCCGAGACCCGCATGGGGAAGGGGAAGGGCGCCGTAGACCACTGGGTGGCTGTGGTTCGGCCAGGCCGCATCCTCTTTGAACTGGCGGGTCTGCCCGAAGAGCAGGCCCGGGAGGCGATGCGGCTGGCGGCCAACAAACTGCCCATCAAATGCCAGTTTGTCACCCGGGAAAAATTGATGGGGGAGTAGCATGCGAGCCAGAAAACTCCGGTCGTTGACCGATGCTGAATTGCGTGCCCGGTTGGAAGATGCCTATCGGGAACTGTTCGTCCTGCGGCAGGACTGGTTTATGAATCGTCTGCAGGACAATAACCGCATCACCGCCACCAAACGGGACATCGCCCGCATCAAGACCATCTTGCGGGAGCGGGAGTTGGCCCGCATGATGCAGGAGGCGACGCAATGAAAGAACGACGAAAGCGGCTGGTCGGGCGTGTCGTCAGCGATAAGATGCAGAAGACGGTGGTGGTGCAGGTGGAAAGGACCCATCGCCACCCCCTCTATGGTAAGGTGGTGCGGGTGCGGAAAAAGTATTACGCCCACGACGAGGAAAACTCCTGCCGCACCGGTGACCTGGTACGGATTGTGGAATCCCGGCCGCTGAGCCGACTAAAGCGGTGGGTGGTGGAGGAGATTCTGGAACGGTCCGAACGTCCTGAGGAGGTGGCCGTATGATCCAGCAGGAGACCCGTTTGACGGTGGCAGATAACACCGGGGCAAAGGAACTGCTTTGCATTCGCGTGTTGGGCGGCTCCAAGCGGCGGTACGGCTACGTCGGGGACGTCATCGTGGCGACGGTCAAACAGGCCACGCCCAACGCGTCGGTGAAGAAGGGGGATGTGGTCAAGGCCGTCATTGTCCGCACGGCCAAAGAGTACCGGCGACCCGACGGCTCCACTATCCGCTTTGATGACAACGCGGCAGTTCTTCTGGATGCCACGGGCGTCAATCCGCGCGGCACCCGCATTTTCGGGCCCGTCGCCCGGGAGTTGCGAGATAAGGGATTTATGAAGATCATTTCTCTGGCACCAGAGGTGTTGTGAGCACGAAATTGCGTACTTTCGTCCTCTGTGTATTTCGTGGAACGAGAGGTGAAGAATGGGCATTCGGGTCAAAAAGGGAGATACGGTGGAGGTCATCGCCGGGGATGACCGGGGGAAGCGTGGGGAGGTCCGCCAGGTGCTTCCGAAGGAGAATCGGGTGGTGGTCTCCGGTGTGAATCTGGTCACCAGGCATCAGCGGCCGATCCGCGCGGGCCGGGGACAGATTCAGCCAGGGCGAATTCAGTTTGAGGCGCCGATTCATCTTTCCAATGTGATGCCGGTCTGCCCGCACTGCAAGGAAGCGACGCGGGTGGGCTTTGAGCGCCAGGAGGACGGGCGCAAGGTGCGCATCTGCAAGCGGTGCGGACAGTCTTTCTAACCTCGTTTATCGGCTCGCTTACTAACTTGCACATTCGCAAACTTTTGATCAGGTGAATCCAATGCAGCGATTGCAGGCTTTGTATCGGGAACAGATTCGGCCGACCCTTATGCGGGAATTTGGCTATCGCAACATTATGGAAGTCCCCCGGTTGCAGAAGATCGTCATCAACATCGGTATGGGGGAGGCACTGGATAATCCTAAGTCGCTGGATTTTGCTGTCCAGGACCTGGCGACCATCACCGGGCAGCGGCCGGTCATCACCAAAGCGCGCAAATCCGTTGCCAGTTTCAAACTGCGGGCCGGCCGGGCGATCGGGGTGAAGGTGACGCTGCGGGGCGAGCGCATGTGGGCGTTCCTGGACCGGCTCTGCAACGTGGCGCTTCCCCGGCAGCGGGACTTTCGCGGTGTTTCTCCCTCTGCCTTTGACGGACGGGGGAACTATACGCTGGGTCTGCGGGAGCAGTTGATTTTCCCGGAGATCAACTATGATAAGATTGACAAAATTCGCGGCATGGAAGTCACCATCGTGACCACCGCGAAGACGGATGAGGAGGCCCGGCGGCTGCTGGAACTTCTGGGGATACCCTTCCGGCGGTAAGGGGAGCCGCAATGCGGGCCTTCCCGTGCCCCTATCTGAAGGGTTCGGTGGAATGGTCGGGGGATTCATGTTCCAGTACGACCGGGAAGCGGATATCCTGTCTATCAACACCGTCTCGCCCTATTCAGCGCAGGAATCAGAGGGGTTGGGGGATGAAATTATCGCCCGCCTGAATCCGGAGACCGGTCTGTTTTTCACCACCCGCCTTTTGAGGGGGAGTGGTTCTCCCCTCCGAGAGTCGCCGATTTGCGGATCTCGGTTTCGCCAGAAGTGGCTGCAGAGGTGAGCGCTGAGTCAGGCAATTGAGATTCACGTAATGGCGGTATGACCTCATCCAGTTAGCCGGACATCCTCTTTGTCGGAGCAGATACAGGTATGACAAGAAAATGCATGCCCTATCGGGAAATGCGACGGAAGTATAAGGTGCGGGTGCGAAACCGCTGCAAGCGCTGTGGCCGACCGCGCGGCTATTACCGCCGCTTCGGCCTCTGCCGCATCTGCCTGCGGGAGTTGGCCCTGGAGGGGCTGATCCCCGGGCTGACCAAGTCCAGTTGGTGAGGGTGACGGACCGATGACGGTGACAGATCCGATTGCCGATATGTTGACCCGCATGCGCAATGCGATTGCGGTGGGGCACCCCACCGTGGAGATGCCCTCTTCCAAAATGAAAGTCGCCATCGCTCGCATCCTGAAGGAAGAGGGGTATATTGAGGACTACCGGGTGGTGGAGTCGCCGGAGCAGCCTCGCTATCGCCTGGTGATCCGCCTGAAGTATATCGGGGAACAGCGGAAGCGGCGGTCCGTCATCCAGGGACTGCGACGGGTCAGCAAGCCGGGCCGCCGGATTTACACCCGCGCGTCCGAGATTCCCTGGGTGAAAAGCGGTATGGGCATCGCCATCCTCTCCACTCCCAAGGGAATCCTCACCGGCGAACAGGCCCGACGGCTGCGGGTGGGCGGCGAGGTTATCTGCTACGTGTGGTAGGGAGGACGGGATGTCGCGAATTGGTCGGATGCCGATCCCTTTGCCCCCCGGGGTGAAGGTGGAAATTCAGGGTAGCCAGGTCACCGTAAGCGGCCCGAAAGGGACGCTGACGCGTACGTTTGACCCGGCGATGCAAATTATTAAAGAAGATAATACCCTGCGGGTCTACCGGCCCACGGATGCCCGGCACCATCGGGCGCTGCATGGGCTGACCCGTGCCCTGCTGGCGAATATGGTGGAAGGGGTCTCCCAGGGGTTCCAGAAGCAACTGGAGATTCGCGGCGTTGGGTACCGCGCCGAGCGCCAGCCCGACGGGACGCTGGTTATGCACCTGGGATTCCCTCACCCGGTCCGTGTCCGCCCGCCGGAGGGCATCACTTTTGATGTAGACCCCAAAATGGGCATTATTACCATCCGGGGCGCGGATAAGGAGACAGTGGGACGGGTTGCCGCCGAAATCCGCGCCTGGCGCCCGGCTGACCCGTATCTGGGGAAAGGGCTCCGCTACCTGGGCGAGCAGATTCGCCAGAAGGCCGGGAAGGCCGGCAAGGGTAAGGGCAAAGGCAAAGGGAAGAAGTAAGGATCAGGGAGCAAGATTATGGTGGAAAAAGATCGCCGGTTGGGACGACTGCGCCGACGCAAGCATGTGCGCAAGAAGGTGTTCGGCACGCCCGAGCGCCCGCGTCTGAACGTTTTTCGCAGTCTGCGGCATATCTACGCCCAGGTGATTGATGATACAGTGGGACATACACTGGTCTCCGCCTCTACCCTGGACCCGGAAGTCCGGGAGCAGATTGCAGGATTGAAGAAGAGGGAGCAGGCCCGGGTGGTGGGGAAGGTCCTGGCGGCCCGTGCCCTGGCCCGGGGGGTCACCAAAGTGGCCTTTGACCGGGCGGGATACAAATACCACGGTCGGGTGAAAGCGCTGGCCGATGCCGCCCGCGAGGGTGGGTTGGATTTCTAAGCGGAACCCAGAGCAAGGAATCGGGAGGCAAGCGAATGGACCTGGATCAGGAATTTGAACTGGAGCCAACGGCGCCGGTAGAATTGGACGAGCGGGTCGTGGAGATCAAGCGGGTTGCCAAAGTCATCAAGGGCGGGCGCCGGTTCGCCTTTCGGGTGACGGCCGTGGTCGGCGATCGCAACGGCCGCGTCGGCATCGGCGTGGGCAAAGCGCGCGCCGTCCCGGACGCCATCCGCAAGGCCACGGAGCGAGCCCGGGCTTCTATGATCCCGATCCCCCTGGTCGGGCGGACCATCCCGCACGATGCGATGGGCGAATGCGGCGGCGCCCGGGTGCTGATCAAGCCCGCCTCACCGGGTACTGGCGTCATCGCGGGCGGCGGCGTGCGCGCCGTGTTGGAAGCAGCGGGTATCCACGACGTGCTGACCAAGTCTATGGGCAGTTCCAGCATGCTCAACGTGGTGAAGGCGACCATGGAGGCCCTGCAGCAACTGCGCTCCCACGAGGAACTGGCGCGGGAGCGGGGCCTGCCGGAGACCCGGGTGATGCCGTTCTGGATGCGGGGACGGTAGATTGGCAGACACGGGAGAGGCAATGGAAAAGCGGAAGATTCTCCGTATCACCCTGGTTCGCAGCCCAATCGGGTATTCCAGAGACCAGAAGGCGACCGTCCGGGCGCTGGGTCTGCGCCGTCTCCATCAGACGGTGGAGAAGGCCGACACGCCGACCATCCGGGGGATGGTGGCTAAGGTCCAGCATATGTTGAAGGTGGAAGAGGTTGAGGGATGAAACTGCACGATTTGCAGCCGGCTGAGGGTTCTAAGAAGCGCCGCAAACGGAAGGGCATCGGCATCGCGGCCGGTCAGGGGAAGACCGGCGGGCGCGGGACAAAGGGGCAGAAGGCCCGCAGTGGAGGAAGCATCCCACCGTACTTTGAGGGCGGGCAGTTGCCGCTGGTCCGCAAACTCCCCTTCGCGCGGGGCGTCGGTTTCCGGAATCCCTGGCGGGCCCGTTTCACACCGGTCAACGTGGACCGGCTGGCCCAGTTCGCGCCGGGGAGCGTGGTGACTCCAGAGGAACTGGCGGATGCCGGCCTGATTCGGGACCCCGATGAGTGGGTGGTCATCCTGGGGCGCGGGGAGTTGGACATCCCGCTGACGGTAAAGGCCCATCGTTTCTCCGCCAGCGCGCGGGCCAAGATTGAGGCCGCTGGCGGCACTGTGGAAGAGTTGCCCTGGGAGCGGGGCGGCTACCGGACGCGGTAAGCGATCCGCGATAAGCGAGGTAAGCGATGATCCAGGCCGTACGTGATGCCCTGAGGCTTCCCGACCTGAGACGGCGGCTGTTCTACACGCTGCTGATTCTGGTTATCTTTCGCGTAGCCTCTCACGTGCCGGTGCCGGGCATTGACCGGGAGGCTCTGCGCAGCCTGACCGGTGGGGCGGCCCAACTGGTCAACATTCTGGACCTGCTCTCTGGCGGCGCAGTAGCGGAATACTCGGTGCTGGCAAACGGGGTCTATCCGTACATCAACGCATCCATCATTATCCAGTTGCTGGTTCCGGTCATCCCGGCGCTGAAACGGCTGGCAGAGGAGGAAGGGGAAGCCGGACGACGGAAACTGAACCAGTGGACGTACTACCTGACCATTCCACTGGGGATGTTGCAGGCCTGGGGTCAGGCCCAGTTGTTCAACAGCGCGGCCGCGCGCCCGATCCTGCCCAACTTCGGCTTCCATCGGCCGGAGTTCATCCTGCCTACCATCTCGGTCCTGGTGGCCATGACGGCGGGCACGATGTTTGCCATCTGGCTGGGTGAGTTGATCTCCGAACAGGGCATTGGTAACGGTCTTTCGCTCATCATCTTCGGCGGCATCGTGGCCCGGACGCCGGCCAACGTGGCGCGGATTTACACTACGGATGGTCTCCTGGGCATTCTCTTTTTCCTGATCATCACCGCGCTGGTGGTCTTCGTTATCGTCTATGTCCAGGAGGGAGAGCGGCGCATTCCGGTGCAGTACGGCAAGCGGGTACGGGGCCGGCGGATGTACGGCGGCGGCAGCACCTACATCCCGCTGCGGGTCAATATGGCCGGGATGATCCCGCTCATCTTTGCCCAGTCTCTGCTCACTCTGCCTGCGGTCATTGCCCAGTTCTTCGCCAATTCGTCCAACGTGAACGTGGCGAGGGTGGCAGCGGATATTATGAACTTCTTCAGCGGGCACACAGTGGAGTGGTATACCACTCTCTTCTACGCGGTGCTCTACTTTGCTGCTGTCGTCGGCTTCACATACTTCTACACCTTCGTTCTGGTAGAGCAGCAGAACTTGCCGGAGAATCTGCAGAAATACGGCGGGTTCATCCCGGGTATCCGTCCCGGCAAGCAGACGGCAGACTACATTAATGGGATCTACAAGCGCATCACTCTGTTCGGGGCTCTGTTCCTGGGCGGTGTCGCCGTCCTGCCCTTTATTGTTCAGTTGGTGATGAACACCCGGGTGCTGCTCATCACCTCTGCGGGACTGCTCATCGTTGTCGGCGTCGTGGTGGATACGATGCGGCAACTGGAGGCCCAGTTGCTGATGCGGCATTATGAGGGATTCATCCGATGAACACCATGCCGATTTCCCACGAAGAAAGTAACTATTCAGCCCGATGGAGATCGCCCTCCTGGCGCCGAGATGAACCCTTTGTGGAAGAAGCGGATTGACCGGGAAGCCATCTATGTAGGGGCAAGAACAGGTCTAGAACATTCTGCAACATGTTCTGGAAGTAACACGGGTGATCGTATGGGCTGTCGGATTGTCCTTTTGGGTATGCCCGGCGCGGGCAAGGGGACTCAGGCGGAGCAACTGGCTCAGGCGCTGGGAGTCCCCCATGTCGCCAGCGGTGACCTGTTTCGGGAACACCTGGATAAGGGGACAGAACTGGGCCGCCAGGCGCGGGCCTATATGGAGCGAGGTGACCTGGTGCCCGATGAGGTGACCATCGGCATGGTCGCCGAGCGGATCGCCCGCCCGGATTGCATCGGCGGCTTCATCCTAGATGGCTTCCCGCGCACCGTTGCCCAGGCGGAGGCGCTGGAGCGCCTCCTGCGAGGAAACGGGACCGCGCTGGATATGGTAGCCTTTATCCGGGTGCGGGAGGAGGTCGCGTTGGCCCGTCTGGCGGGCCGCTGGACCTGTCGGAATTGTGGGGCAGTCTATCACACCCTGTTTAACCCACCCAGGCAGGCCGGGATGTGCGATGCCTGCGGCGGCGAACTCTACCAGCGCCCCGATGAGACGGAGGAGGCTCACCGCCGCCGCCTGAAGGTCTATCAGGAACAGACGGCGCCGCTGGTGGACTACTACCGTCAATCTGGCCTGCTGGTGGAGATAAACGGCGAGCAGTCCATTGAAGATGTCCAGGCCGACCTGCGGGCAGCCGTGGAGAGCGCCTGCGGCCGACTCGGCGGAGAAAGCCCACAAAGCGCTTCCCGCTGAGCCGCTACCCAGACCGGTCTACGGGTTTCCTTAACCACTATTCAGCCCGACGAAGACCGCCTTCTATGCGCCGATGGGGGGCAGGGGCAATGGAGGGGCAACCCCTGCAGTTGCCCTACAAGGACGGCGCAGGCCGTCCTCCGGCTGAAGGCCCGGAGAGGCCGACTTTCCGTCAGCGCTGAGTTTCCTTCTTCCCTTGATCCAACTGAAGTCATCAGGCGAAATTGGAAAAATGCGTCAGGCCGGGCGGATTGTCGCCGAGGTCCTGCTGCGGATGCGGGAATGGGTGAGGCCCGGCGTCACCACGGCGGAGTTGAACGAGAAGGCAGAGGACCTGATCCGACGCCGGGGCGGCATCCCGTCCTTTAAAGGGTATCCGCCAGGGAGCCCGCATCCCTTTCCGGCCGCAATCTGTGCGTCCGTTAACGAGGAACTGGTCCACGGGATTCCTGGCCCCCGGGTGCTGAAAGAAGGGGACATTATCAGTATAGACGTCGGGGCCATCTACGACGGTTATCACGGTGATGCGGGCATCACCCTGCCGGTGGGGGAAGTGAGCCCGGAGGCCCGGCGGCTGTTGGAGGTGACGGAGGAAGCCCTCTACCTCGGGATTGCCCATGCCCGGGCCGGGAACCGTGTCGGCGACATCTCCGCCGCCATTCAGACCTTTGTGGAGTCCCAGGGCTACAACGTGGTGCGGGAGTACACCGGGCACGGGATCGGTCGGCAGATGCATGAGCCGCCGCAGATTCCCAACCATGGGGAGCCGGGACGGGGGCCGCTATTGTGGTCGGGGATGACCGTCGCCATAGAGACGATGGTCCTGGCAGGCGACCATCGGGTCCGGACCCTGCCCGACCACTGGACGGTCGTCTCCGTGGATGGCAAACTGACGGCCTACTTTGAACACACTGTCCTGATCCGGGACGGAGAGGCGGAGATATTGACGCGGCTGTAGGTGAAGTTATCCGGGTTTGAGCCGGGGAGCCCTTCAGGCGGCTATAGCATATGCCGCCGAGGTCGTCAGTGAGTAAGAGGAGGATAGAGTGAAAGTTTCACCTTCGGTCAAACGGCGCTGTCCCAAATGCAAAATCATCCGTCGTAAAGGGGTGATTCGGGTCATCTGCGAGAACCCGAAGCACAAACAGCGACAGGGCTAATTCACGCTTCACGCATTCTATCGGAGGAGGTATGGCTCGTATTGCCGGTGTAGACCTGCCCAGAGATAAACGGGTGGAGATCGGCCTGACCTATATCTACGGCATCGGGCGCAGTCTGAGCAATCAGATTCTGCGCAAGGCCGGCGTGAACCCGAATAAGCGGGTGAAAGACCTCAGCGAGGCCGAGGTGGCCCGTCTGCGCGAGATCATTGATCGGGAGTATAAGGTGGAGGGCGACCTGCGGCGTGAGGTGCAGATGAATATCAAGCGCCTGATAGAGATCGGGTGCTATCGTGGATTGCGCCATCGGATGAACTTGCCGGTGCGCGGTCAGCGCACGCGGACCAATGCGCGCACCAAGCGGGGGCCGCGCAAGACCGTTCCCGGTCGCGGCCGCCGCCGGGGCGCCAAGAAGAAGTAATCCGCAAATCTGCCATCTGTTCACGGAGTTGACTATGTCTCGTGCTCAAAGACGTCGCAGAGTTACCCAGCGGGTGCGCCGCGCGACCCCGCGCGGGGTGGCCCACATTCACGCCAGTTTCAACAACACCATCATCACGATCACCGACCCTCAGGGGAATGTCATTAACTGGGCCAGCGCGGGACTGGTGGGCTTTAAGGGCTCCCGTAAGAGCACGCCCTTCGCGGCCCGCCAGGCCGCCCAGCGCGCGGCCAAAGACGCCCTGGATAACGGGGTGACCGAGGTGGATGTGCTGGTCAAGGGGCCGGGCCCGGGGCGGGAGGCAGCCATCCGCTCCCTCCAGGCTTCGGGGCTCAAAATCCGCTCCATCACCGATGTGACGCCCATCCCGCACAACGGTTGCCGGCCCCCTAAGAAGCGCAGAGTGTAATGATGAATTAGAGTAAGGAGTGAGTATGGGCAGATACACAGGCCCGGTTTGTCGGTTGTGTCGCCGCGAAGGACAAAAGTTATTTTTGAAAGGCGCGCGCTGCACATCGCCCAAGTGTGCTCTGGAGCGCCGGGATCACCCGCCCGGACAGCACGGGCAGATGGCCCGTTTCCGACGGGGACAACCCACGGATTACTTCCGCCAGTTGCGGGAAAAACAGAAAGTTAAGCGGGTCTACGGCATTCTGGAGCGGCAGTTCCGCCGCTACTTCCGGGAGGCGTTGCGGATGCCCGGCCTGACCGGCGAAAATCTACTCATCCTGCTGGAGCGCCGTCTGGATAACGTAGTCTACCGGCTGGGCTTTGCCGACTCGCGTGCCCAGGCCCGCCAACTGGTTCAGCATGGCCACTTCACCGTCAACGGCCGACGGGTCACTATCCCGTCCTACCTGGTCTGGCCCGGTGACCGGATCGCGGTGCGGGAAGGAAGCCGCAGGCGACCATATTTCCAGGAACGCGCGGAGATGCTGGGCGAGATGAGAGTTCCCGATTGGCTCTCTCTGGACGCGGCGGACCTTTCCGCCCGGGTTCTGGGAATGCCCAGGCGGGAGCATGTGGACATCCCGATCAACGAGCAACTGGTCGTGGAGTACTACTCTCGGTAGGTGGCGATGGCTGCACAGAGGGAACTCCGATTTGCCGCACCGGTTTTGCCGAAAATTGAAAAAGAGGTGCTGACCCAGCAGTACGGCCGGTTCGTCATCGGCCCGCTGGAGAGTGGCTACGGGATCACGCTGGGGAACGGACTGCGGCGGGTCCTGCTCTCCTCCCTTCCCGGAGCGGCCGTCACCTCTGTCCGTATCTACGATGTCCCTCATGAATTCGCGACCATCCCCCATGTGCGGGAGGACGTGATGCAAATCCTTCTTCAGGTGAAGCAATTGCGCCTGAAGATGGATGGCGACGACCCGATGCGAATGGCTCTCTCCGTTCGGGGGAATGGCGTGGTGACCGCTGGTGACATCCAGGCACCGCCAGAGATAGAGATTCTCAACCCGGACCTCTATCTCTTCACCACCGACTCCCCCGAGGCCGTGGTGGAGATGGAGTTCACCGTGGAACGGGGACGGGGTTACTCTCCTGCCGAAGAGCGGGAGCGCCGATCCCTGGGTGAACTTCCAGTAGATGCTCTGTTCAGTCCTGTCCGGCGGGTGGCGTTCAACGTGGAGCGGGCACGGGTCGCCCAGCGGACCAACTACGACCGGCTGAATATGGAAATCTGGACCGACGGCCGCATTGGCCCGCTGGAGGCTCTCAAGGAGGCGGCCCGAATTCTGGTCACCCACTTTCGCCTCATCGCCGGGATTACGGAGGAGCCGGAGTTAGTGGGCGAAGAGGAGAGAGGGATCCCGGCCCGAATCTACGAGGTCCCGATAGAAACTCTGGGGCTGACCGCGCGCGTCTACAACGCCCTGAAACGGTCGGGAATCTCCCGGGTCGGAGAGGTCCTGGAAGTGCTGAGCCGGGGCGATGAGGCGGTCCGGACCATCCGCAACTTTGGCGATAAGTCTATGGCAGAATTAATGGAAAAACTGGGCGCAGCCGGGTACTTGACTTATCTGCCCCGGCCACCCGTGAGGGAATCGGGAGAACTGGGAGAATCATAAGAGGAATAAGAATCGGGAGAATTAGCGGTTGGGAGGAGGAGGATGCGACATCGGGTTGCAGGAAAGAAACTGAATCGTTCCAGCGGCCATCGCCGGGCCCTGTTTCGGAATCTGGTTTCGGCGTTAATCTACCACGAGCGGATAGAAACAACGGAAGCGAAGGCGGAGGCCATTCGCGGGCATGCGGAGAAACTCATTACTCTGGCCAAGCGAGGGCTGGCAGCGAATGACCCGGCCTACGGCGTCTATGCCCGCCGTCTGGCCGCAGCCCGCATAAATCGCTGGGTGGTCTCCCCCGAGGGGGAGCGGGTGGACCTGGTCAAGAAACTCTTTGAGGAGATCGCGCCGCGCTACCAGAACCGACCCGGCGGATATACCCGCATCATCAAACTGGGCCCGCGCAAGGGCGACGCGGCCCCTATGGTGGTGCTGGAACTGGTGTAACGGATTGCGGATTGCCGTGCGATATAGAATTTGTCCATGCGCGTTCGGGCGGTCGTGGCCTATGATGGCACTCACTACCAGGGCTTCCAGCGACAGACCAGCGGGCCCACCGTCCAGGAGGCCCTGGAGCGGGCGCTGGAACGGGTGACGGGAGAGCCAGTCACCATTCTGGCCGCCGGCCGCACCGATACGGGAGTTCACGCTGAAGGGCAAGTCATCGCCTTTGACACGGAGTGGAGGCATTCGCTGACGGCGCTCCTGCGGGCGCTGAACGCGGTGCTCCCGCCCGATGTCGCGGTGCGGGAGGTGGCTCCGGCCCCCCCGGACTTTCACCCCCGCTACGATGCGATCAGCCGGTACTACCGGTACACCATTTACAACCATCCGGTTCGTTCGCCGCTGGCCCGCTGGACCAGTTTCCACATCGCATGGCCGCTGGACGTGGAGGCAATGCAGGCAGCGGCGGCCCTGCTGGTCGGTGAGCATGATTTCGCCGCCTTCGGCACCCCACCGAAGAGGGAGAACACCATCCGGCGGGTGCTGCGGGCCGGGTGGCACGCCGACCCGCCCTGGCTGTACTTTGACATAGAGGCCAACGGATTCCTGTACCGGATGGTCCGCATTCTGGTCGGCACGATGATTCGGGTTGGCCTGGGACGGCTATCGGTGGAGGCGTTCCGCGAGATTTTTGTCTCCGGCGATCGCCGCCGGGCCGGACCGGCGGTACCCCCGCACGGTCTCTGCCTGATGGCGGTGAGGTATCCACAGGGAGATCTCAGAATCAGCGAATCATAGAAGCAAGGAGTGATGAGTGTGAAGACGTACGTCACCCAACCCGATGAGGTGAAACGGGAGTGGTTCGTTGTGGACGCCAGCGGGAAGACGCTGGGGCGTCTGGCAACGGAGGTGGCCCGTATTCTGCGCGGGAAACATAAGCCTATTTACTCCCCGATGATAGATGTAGGGGATTACGTCATCGTAGTCAACGCCGAGAAGGTGCGGGTTACGGGCCGCAAACTGACCCAGAAGTTCTACTACCGCCATTCCGGCTACCCGGGCGGCTTCAAACAGATTAGCCTGCGGGATATGCTGGCTCGTCACCCGACGCGCGTCATTGAGTACGCCGTTTGGGGAATGCTCCCCAAGAACGCTCTGGGGCGGCGGATGTTTAAGAAACTGAAGGTATATGCCGGGCCAGACCACCCTCATCAGGCCCAGAACCCGAAACCGCTGGAGTTGTAGGAGGGTGAGGAGAGAACCGATGGCAGAACAGCAACAGTATTATGAAGGCGTGGGACGTCGCAAGGAAGCCACCGCGCGGGTGCGGCTCTACCCCGAGGGCGACGGGAAATTTGTGGTCAATGACCGGCCCCTTCAGGAGTACTTCGTCCGCAAGATAGATGTGATGCGCCTGATGGAGCCGCTGAAGGTCACCGGGATGGATGGCCGCTTCAATATCTCCGTCCAGGTGAAGGGGGGCGGGATCAGTGGTCAGGCCGGGGCGGTGCGGCTGGGCCTGGCGCGGGCGCTGCTCCAGGTGGACCCCCAACTGCGGCCGCTTCTGCGCCAGAAGGGGCTGTTGACCTGCGACGCGCGGGTGAAAGAGCGCAAGAAGCCGGGCCTCAAGCGCGCCCGTAAGGCCCCGCAGTATACGAAGCGGTAGCGCGAAAAACGCAAAGGGCCGGGGAAAAGACCCTCCCGCAGATTCTCAACCTGCGGGAGGGTCTTTGCGTTTGCGGATGCCGGCCTTCAGCGCCTACGACTACGACTGCCTCGTTGCCCCTCCCTCTGCCCCCCTGGTAGCGGCGAAGCCGCCGGGGATGAGGTGAGGACTTCCCTGTCCCAACGGATGTCCCAATCTCGGGCGAGGGCTTGACACCCCCTCCGGTTTATGCTATCATCCTTCTACCTCCCCAATGGGGGGCTGGAGGCAGCAGCACTACCCCACCCCTATCTGCAAGCAGCGAATAAAGGAAGTGACCTATGCTCCAGGAACGGGTCTCCGCCGACATCTACCTCTTCACCAGCGACCTTTATACCCAGGTCACCGCCGGTGTCATCGTGACCCCGGCAGGAGCCGTCCTGGTGGACACCCTCCCGTTTCCTATAGAGACCCAGGCCATTCTCCAGTTTCTATCTCGCCGGGTGCCGGCTGGCCTCCGGTACATCATCTTCACCCACTACCACGCGGACCACATTTACGGTGCCCATCTGTTCCCCGATGTCCCCGTCATCGCTCACGCGCGATGCCGGGAACATCTGCTCCTCTCGGGGAAGGAAGGGCTAAAAGCCGCGCGCGCGGAGGCGCCAGACCTCCTGGAGAATGTGGTCATCCGTCTGCCCGATATCACGCTGGATAGCGGTGAGATGATCCTCTCCTTAGGCGGCAAGACCCTGCGCATCTTTGAGACCCCCGGCCACTCCGATGATGGTCTCTCCATCTACGTGGAAGAAGACCTGGTGCTCTTCGCGGGCGACGCGATGATGCCTATCCCCACAATTGTGGACGGCGACCCGGAGGTGCTGAAGCAGTCGCTTCGGAAAATCCAGGCCATAGAACCCGATAGTATCGTCCAGGGACACGGAGAGGTGATTCTGCGGGGAGAAGTCAAGGATGCGCTGCGGACTAACATCGCGTATCTGGAGACCATTCAGCGGATCGCGAGTGAGGCGGTGACCAACGAACGGCGTCGGGCCACACTTCTCAAAACCGACGTGGAGAAGTGCGGGGTTCCTCGCGTGGCTCTGAATGGAGAAGCCCCTCGGCTCCACGCGGCCAACCTGCGGACGCTCTATAACCGCCTGGCCCGCTCTGCAGGCAAGGAGGAATGGGCGACCTCTCAGAAATCGGGGAGAAAAGGATGAACGTCGCGATTACCGGGGCAGCAGGATATGTGGGGCAACAATTGATGGCCCGATTGGGGGCCGATTCTGAGGTGGAACAAATCTTCGGCCTGGACATTCGGCTTCCTGAAATGTCGCTTCCCTCCGGCGCGATGTTTCTTCAAATGGACATTCGCGACCCCACACTGGGAGATACTCTCCGGCGCTGCGGAGTAGAGAGCCTAGTCCACACTGCGTTTATCCTCTTCCCCCATCCTCGCCGACTGGCCCTGATGGAACAGGTCAATGTAGGGGGGACCATCAATGTCCTGAGGGCCTGCCGGGAAGCGAGAATCTGTCGCTTGATCATCCTTTCCAGCATCACGGTCTACGGTGCCTGGCCCGATAACCCAATCCCGCTAACCGAAGAACACCCTCTCCGCCCCAATCCTAACTACCCCTATGGTGTGCACAAAGGTCTGGTGGAACGACATTGCCGTGAGTTTTCAGAGGAATACCCTCAGGTCGCATGCATCATATTGCGTCCCCCGGGAATTTTCGGCCCTCATGCCCGGGGTCCCCTGGCGGACTTTCTTCGGCGCTCCAGCGCGGTCATCGTCGACGGAGGATATGCCCCCGGCCAGTTTGTCCATGAAGACGACCTTGTGGACCTGATCGGAAAATGCCTGCGGAGCGATGTCCGGGGGGCTTTTAATGCAACCCCCAATGACTGGCTTCCCTGGCGGGAAATCTGGGGCAGCGTCGGGAAGAAACTTCTGAACTTTCCCTGGCCAGCCGCGCGTCTGATCTTTGGCCTGCTCTGGCGAATGGAGCGGCTGGGCTACGTCACCCATCCCGGTCAGGTCAACCTGACCCGGTTTCCCCTTGTGGCCAGCAACGAGAAGGCCCGCCGACAACTGGGCTGGCAACCAGCATATACAACTCTCCAGACCGTTCAATCTTTCCTTGCAAGAGGGAACGATGAATCGTCGTACTGACATTTTGGTCGGCATCTCTATGGCACTGGTTATCGTCGGAGTTTCTCTCACCGGGCTCCTTTTTCGCTGGCCATGGATGTTTTCCCTTATTGCCTGGCTGATGGTAGCCCTCTACCTGGCTTATATCGGGATAACCCGAAACCCTCTGTTCCTGCGGCTTCTGACCTTTGCCCTGGCCTGCAATCTCCCTCAACTGCTGACCGATTTTTACCATGCCAGAGTTGTCCACACACTGGTCTATGACGATTTCCTGTTCAGAGTGCTGGATACCCCTGATTATATCATCGCCGGATGGGGATTCGCCTTCCTGCAACTGGGGTATCTCTTCCTCCGGTTACGCCCCCGGCTGGGCACCGGCCTCACCACTGCGTTGATCACAGCAGGAGGGACAGTCGTTCACTCCTGGTATGAAGAGATGGCCTATCAGTCCCATACCTGGCGATACCTGGACGCCCGGATGATCGGTCACGTGAGCCTGTGGGTCATCTTTTCCTTTGTCCTCATTATCGCCACGATTTGTCTGCTCCTGACCTGGCTGGAGCGACGAGAACATCCGGCATGGTGGGTGGGCGGGGGGATCCTGAACGGCATCGGGATATTCGCATACTCAGCTCTTGGGGTGGCACTCCTGCGATAGTCGTATCACGCTCTTCTTTGGCCGGAGAGTAAGAGATAAACAGATGGCTGAATCTTAAAAAGTTGTACCGGTAGCGCATGGAGTACTCATTGCCGGGAAACGTGGCGCAAGATAAATCGCCACCAAGCCTCATCTTCCTCGAGAATTGTAGATCGTCACAATACTCTTCGCGTCTTTCCCGGCAGATAGCCGCAATTATCTGAGAGGTTATTTTACATCCTTCATAGTCATCACAGGGTCTGTGGATTTGTGGATAACCGGGCAAGGGGAATCAGCAACCCCTAATTCTCGGGAAGTGGAGGTGGGTGAGGTGTATTAGTGGGGATAGATGAAGCGGGTATCGCCTTCGGAAGTTGGGGATAGATATGGGAAAACCGGAAAGAGCCCATCTGGGGCTTGTATCTGGAAGGGTGAACTCTCGCCAAAGAAGCGCGGTATCTGGGCGGGATTATCCACAGGCGGCCCGGGTTATCCACAGAAACGGGCAGGTTATCCACACCCGGAACGAGGCGCGGGGTGGGAAAGAGGACATATATGGGAGATGGGGACAATTGCCCTGCCAGAAATGGGGGGTGTGGATGAGTGGAAGGAGTTGTGATTTCCAGTAAGCAGAGTGGGAGTAGCGTTCACCCATAGAATTCCCAGGAGGTATCCTATGGAACTGATCCGATTCCTTCCTGTAGCCCGGGGGGACGAACCGGCTGAACTGGTGCTCCGAAACGGACGGGTCATCAATGTGTATACGGCCGAGATCATAGAGGCCGATATCGCGATCGCGGACGGCCTCATTGTCGGCGTGGGGAGAGGATACGAAGGCCGCCAGGAGATAGATCTGAGGGGCCGGTATCTTTGCCCCGGCCTGATAGACGCCCACGTCCATATAGAGTCTTCTATGGTGACCCCCTACCAGTTCGCCCGTGCCGTTGTCCCTCGGGGAACAACGACCGTCGTCTGCGACCCGCATGAAATCGCTAATGTGGCCGGAACGGCCGGGATCCGCTATATGCTGGACGCCTCGGAAGGGTTGCCGTTGACCGTCTACGTGAATCTTCCCTCCTGTGTACCGGCCACGACAATGGGAACCGCCGGCGCCGAATTGGGCGCAGCCGACCTGTTGCCTCTGGCAAATCTCCCCCGCGTTCTGGGCCTGGCCGAGATGATGAACGTCCCGGGTCTGGTTCTGGGATTCCCCGACGTGCTGGCAAAGGTGGAAGCATTTCGGGATCGGGTGATAGACGGTCACGCCCCGGGCATCAGCGGGAAGTGGCTCCAGGCGTATGTGGGCGCCGGGCCGGGTTCGGACCATGAATGTACCACTGCCGCCGAGATGATGGAGAAACTCCGCCTGGGGATGCGCGTCTTCATCCGGGAATCCACGGCGGCGAAAAACCTGCGCGCCCTGATACCGGCCATCACCCCCCAGAACAGCCGTCGGTGCGCCTTCTGCACCGATGATCGCCACCCGGCTGACTTGCTGGATGAAGGGCATCTGGATCACCTCATTCGACTGGCAGTTTCTGAAGGGCTGGACCCGGTTACGGCGATCCAGATGGCCACCCTGAACGCGGCGGAATGGTTTCGCCTGCGTGACCGGGGGGCCATCGCCCCCGGCCTGCGGGCCGACCTGGTGGTCTTCTCGGACCTGAGGAATTTCCGACCGGAGATGGTCTTCTCCGCCGGGCATCTGGTGGCTCAGGCCGGAGAGCCGGTTAGCCGCTGGGAGGAGCCTCCGGCGGACGATTCCCCGGTTCGGGATACGGTGCGGGTGGAATGGGAGCGGGTCTCTCTGCGGATAGGGGCTCCGAACTCCGGCGCCCGGAGCGTTCGGGTACGGGTCATCGGCGTCATCCCCGATCAGGTCCTGACAGAACACCGGATTGAGGAACTCCCTGTACGGGACGGAGAGGTGGTGGCCGCTCCGGAGCGGGACATCCTGAAACTGGCCGTCATAGAGCGACATCAAAGGACCGGCAATGTGGGGCTTGGGTTTGTGCAAGGGCTGGGACTTCGCCAGGGAGCCCTGGCGGGGAGCGTGGGGCACGATGCCCACAACCTCATCGTTGCCGGTTGCGATGATGTTTCTATGATGACCGCGGCGCGCACGGTGGCCCGGATGGGTGGCGGCCTGGCCGTCGCGGTGGGAGAGCAGGTACTGGCAACAGTGCCGTTACCGGTCGCCGGTCTGATGTCGGATCAGCCGGTAGAGATGGTCCGTTTCCAGATGGACGGCCTGACCCAGGCAGCGCGGTCCCTGGGGACTTCCCTGCCAGACCCGTTGATGACGCTGAGTTTCCTGCCCCTGGAGGTCATCCCGGCGCTGAAGTTGACGGATCAGGGGCTGGTGGACGTGGAGCAGTTTGCCTTTGTATCCCTTTTTGCTTGACATAGGGGGATAGAGGGCGGCGGCCGAAGGCCGCCGCCCCCCACCCTCGCTGTCTCCCCGGAGGAGGCCGACCATGAGTTTCGCCAAAGCGGGAGTGACTCTCGGGGAAGGCCCCGTTCGTCCGCCAGACCTGGAAACCCTTCAGCAGGCCGCTGTAGAAGCGGTGCGGCTGCGGGCCGGAGCGAACTCGGTAGGCGACCTGGATGCTCTACGGGGGCTGGGTATTCAGCGCTTCCTGGTTCAATTGCTGAGCCCCCAGCCTGACGCAGAGCCGACTCCGCCGGAAGTGTTTGTAGAGGAATTCGCCCCTCTGGTGGCCGCGTTCCTCCGGGCCGGCGTCACCGATTTTGAAATCCACGGGGAGCCCAACACCGCCGTGCGCGGCTACGGCGTCTCCTGGGATTCCCCCGCCGCCTTCTCTGCATGGTTTGTCGCCGTGGCCGACGGCCTGCGCCGTTGCTTCGGCCCGCCCCTCCGGGTAGGCTTCCCCGGCCTGGCTCCCGCCGGCCCCGCCCTGCCTGGACTGACCCCTCTCGTCCCTGATGAGACGTTCCTGAGCGAGTGCCGGGAAGCGCTGACCGCCGCCGACTTCGTCTGCTGCCATGTCTACTGGACAACGCGAGCCGAAATGGAGAACTACAACGGCGCCTTGCGCTTCCTGCGCCTCTATATGGAAAGGCCGGAGGTCCGTCCCAGGCCGGTCGTCATTTCCCAATTTGCCAATGTCAACCCGGCCCTATCGGACGCGGAGAAGGGCGCCCAATACGCCGACTTCTTTTTTTTCTGTACGCAGTATGACCGGATAGAGGCGGCATACGGTTTCCTCCTCCGCCCTTCCGACCCCTCCTGGACCGGGCTGGCCTGGCTTCGTCCCGACGGCACTCCGACGGCCATTCCGGGCGCGGTGGGCAGTCGGAAACGCATGCCCCATCCGGCCGCACTGCGGCTGATCTGGCCGACGGTTACCCGGGCCTACACTCAGGCCTACGGCGACCGTCAGCAGACCTACTACGAGGCCTCCTGGGACCCCGTCAACCAGACCTACTGGCTGCACGGGGGGCACGAGGGGGTGGATTTGCAGGCGGCGGAGGGCTCTCCCATTCTGGCCTGCCTGCGGGGGCAGGCCTTTCATGGGCCGCCGGGCACCGCCTACGGGAAGTACATCCGGATCATCAGCAACGTGCCCGGAGTGGGCCAGGTCACCCTCCTCTACGGCCACCTGCGGGAGATTCTGGTGCCGGACGGCAGCACGGTCTCAGCGGGAGAAGTGATCGGTCTGGCGGGGCGGACCGGTCAGGCGACCGGCCCCCATCTCCATCTGGGGATGAGGATTGGGGGGCTGGAACTGCGGCCCACCAGCCATTACCTGAATCCCCGGCGCTATCTGGAGCCGGTGCGGGGCACCCCCCGGGTGCCGTACGAGCGTACCTATGTCCTGCTACCCCCGCAGGCCGACCAGGCCTGGGCTGAGGCGGTGGTGATGGCCACATGGGACACCCGCCGTTTCACCGTGGGCGGCAGCGCCGACGATGCCGGTATCGGCGACTTGCCGGTCCGGCGGGTGATCGCCGTCAATCCGGAGGGCTGGCCTGGCGACCTGGCGGCCTTCTTCGCGAAGCACTACCCGGGAGTGGCTCTGGTGCCGGTCAGCGCAGAGAGTCCGGAGGAACTGGCGGAGATTCTGCGGACCTTGCCGCCCTCACCCGACGGGCCGGGAGGGCCGCCCTCATCCGGTGGGTTGCCCCGGGTCCAGTACGGCCGAACCTACGTCCTCCTGCCGCCGCAGGCCGGCCGGGCCTGGGCCGAGGCGGTGGTGGCGGCAACATGGGACCGCCATCGCTACACCCTCGGCGGCAGCGCTGACGACGCCGGCATTGGCGACCTGGATTTCCGACGGGTGTTCGCGGTCAACCCGGCAGGTTGGGGCGGAGACCTGCGGGCTTTCTTTGAACGGTACTATCCGGGGGTCATCTACATCCCTGTGGAGGCGGAGACGCCGGAGGAATTGAGGGAGTGGCTGAAAGAGTAGAAAGTACGGGCAGCAAAGTCCCGCCCTTTCCTCTAATATACCGAAAGGCCGCCCCTGTGGGGGGCGGCCTTTTGGCCGGAGGGCGTTTGAACTACACCTGATCTTTCCCTGGACCGACCTTGTAGTAATCGGCGTTTTTCTGGATGTCGGCCTTGTAGGCGTCTGGCACCTCATCCTCGTGGAAGATGGCCTCGTTGGGGCACTCCGCGGCGCAGGCCCCGCACTCAATGCAGGTGTCGGGGTCGATATAGTAAGTGGGCCAGTTGGGGTCTCCATCCACAAAGTGAATAGAGTCGGTCGGGCAGACATCCACGCAGGCTCCGGCCCGCTTGCACAGGCTGGTGATGACGTATGCCATTTTGAACCTCCGTAATAAAAGGTATGTTGGGGTGGAAACGGTCCCATTGACGGGAGGGTCGCCGGACGGCGCTATTATACCATTATGCCGGAGATTTGCAATTTAGTTCTGGCGTGGGCCGATAGGACGGCGGTGGGCCCAGCGTTCGCCTCCATCCACGAAGAGGACTTCTCCCGTGATGGAATCGGCGTGAAGGAGGAAGAGGACGGCCTCCGTCACATCCTGGGGGTCTCCCCAGCGCCCCAGCAGGGTCCCCTGGGCGATCCGCGCCCGGTCTTCCTCCGGATAGTCCGGTGGGGGTAGAACAGGCCCGGGCACCACTCCGTTTACCCGCACGTGGGGTGCCAGTTCCACCGCCAGGTTGCGGGCCAGTGCCCAGAGCGCGCTTTTCCCCACGCTGTGGGCCAGGAAGTCCGGCCACGGGTCAAAGGTCCCCCGGTCCAGGATGACCACGATGCTCCCCTCTCCCCGTGCGACCATCCCCGGCGTCAGTTCGCGGGCCAGGATGAAGAACCCGTCCACCAGCACTCCCAGGACCTGGCGCCAGACCTGGAGCGTCGTCCCGGAGAGAGAGGCCCGCACGAAAGGGGAGGCGCCGTGGATAATGACGTCCACGCGGCCGAAGTGGGCCTCAGCCGCGCGGGCCAGCGAGAGGACTTCCTCTGGGTTGGTCAGGTCGGCCCGGAGAGCGACCGCCTCCACGCCCCGCCGGCGGGCCTGGGAGATGGTCTCCTGGGCGGCTTCGGCGGAGCGGTGATAGTGGACAACCAGATGGGCGCCGGCGGAGGCCAATCCCAGGGCGATAGCGCGCCCCACTCGCACGGCTCCCCCGGTGACCAGAGCGACTTTACCGGAGAGGTTCATTCGCGATGCCTCCAATGCCGTACTTGCCAAAATCCGCAGGCCTGCTATAATATAAACGAACGGGGCGTGGCGCAGTTTGGCTAGCGCGCTACAATGGGGTTGTAGAGGCCGACGGTTCAAATCCGTCCGCCCCGACAAGGGGACGTGCCAGGCACTGGGAGAGTGCCTGGCACGTTTGCTTTACAGCAGTTGCTGGAGGCGCTCCTGAGAGACCCTCCGCACCTCCTCGTGGATGGAGCGGCCGTGGCTATCCATCGTCACCACCAGGGGGAGGTTCTCCACCCGGATGACCCAGAAAGCCTCCGGCACCCCGAACTCCTCTTTTTTGTAGACGGCCAGGACCTCCTGGACGGTATCGGCGATGAGGGTGGCCGCGCCCCCCACGGCGTGGAGGTAGACCGCGCCATGTTCCTGGCAGGCCTGCAGGGTCCGGGGACCCATTCCTCCTTTGCCGATGACTCCCCGCAGGCCGAAGTGGGCGATGACGTCGGCCTGATAGGGCTCCTCCCGGATGGAAGTGGTGGGTCCGGCGGCGACGAACTCCCAGCGGCCGTCTTCTCGCTGGCGGACCACCGGCCCGCAGTGGTAGATGGCGCTGCCCGCCAGCCATCGGCGCAATTCCTCATAGAGGGCCCGCTCGCTCTCCGGCACAGCGGCGGAGCGGATGAACGTCTCCACCATGTACTTGTGGGCCGCGTCCCGCCCGGTGACGATGACACCAGAGAGGTAAACTGTATCCCCCACATGAAGGGAACGGACGGCTCCTTCGGAGATGGGAATGGTCAGATGAACGGTTGCCATATCCTTTTCCTCCCTGACCGGGATCAGGAGTACGTCATCGTCCCGTTCTTGACTTCCATTCGCGCCCGGCGGCATGCCCAGCACATGTAGGCGACGGTGACGAAGTAGCAAGCGGGCAGCCGATGGGCCGCGCCGATTTTGACGCCGAAGATGGTGGTCTTCCCGCCGAAGCCCATGGGGCCTACCCCCAGTTCGTTGCATTCTCGCAGCAGTCGCTCCTCCAGCGCGGCCAGTTCCGGCACCGGGTTGACATCATCCAGCGGACGGAGGAGTTGCATCTTAGCGTAGGAGTAGGCTGTTCCCCGGTCGCCTCCGATACAGATGCCCAGGATGCCCGGAGCGCACCCCTCGCCCTGGGCCCGGTGGACTGCGTCCAGCACGACTCGCCGGACCCCCTCCAGGTCGCGGCCGGCCTTCAACGGCTCGGAGGGGAGGCTATACTGGATGCTGACGTTCTCGCTGCCCCCTCCTTTGAGGAGCAGGGCGACCTCCAGTCCATCGCTGTCCACCTCTTCCATATGGAAGACCGGGAAGCCGATGCCCAGGTTGTTGCCGCTATTCCGCCCGGTGACGGAATCCACGGCGTTGGGGCGCAGGTAGGCGCGGCGGGTAGCCTCCGCCACTGCCGCTTCGGCCTGGGCGCGCAGTTTCCCGGCGCTCATCCCGGCCGGGTAACGGATATGGAAGATGGGGGTGCCCGTATCCTGGCAGATGGGCTGGGAACGGGCGCGCGCCAGGGCGACGTTCTCCAGGATGGCCGTCAGCGCGCTGGCGGCGGCGGAACCCGCTTCCTCCCGATCGCGGGCGGCCTGCAGAGCGGCCTCTACGTCGGCGGGGAGGTCGGTAGAGGCCCTTCGGATCAGTTCTACCAGAGGTTCGGTCAGGTCCATACCATTTCCTCCTGAGCAACGCCCCTTTGCCGCGCTTCGTGACCGACGCGCGTGCTTTTCGGCGGCGGGAAAGGCTTCCTCAGTGGAGGGTGATCAGCCAGCGATCGTACGCGGAAAGGTCAGGCTGCATCAGCCCTTTCTCTACCAGGATTCTCTCCATCAACGCGATGCGCTGCCGGTACCGGCGCACTTCGGCATCCAGCGCCTGGACACGCTCCTCCAGATCTCGCATCCGGGCTTCCATCTCCCGGATACGCCGTTCCTGCTCCTGGAGTCTCCGCTCAACGGACTCAATCCACTCCTCTATAGAAAATTGCTCCATCATCCTTACCTCCCTTCCTGGGATACTTGCTGCTGCAACTGCCGTCGGTTTAGAATATCGGAACTGCATGCTGTGGCACTCCGGCATTCCGCTCGTCGCAAGAGCCAAGGGCGTTACTATCGTGGCTTTGGGATGGCCAGATCCGCCGGGCCCTGATCGGAGAGTTTCAGGTGGGGGTAGGTGGCCTGGATGAGTTCGTGGATAATCTGGGCGTACTTCACCTTTTCGCGGGCCTGCCAGGCCAGGAAGTCCGGGCTGGTCCAGGGACGATAGATGGCCCCCGCTCCCGCCGCCAGCGCCGGTCCGGGCTCAATCTTGAAGTAGCAGGGCGCGCAGACCCGCGCCATCTCCGCCCCCTCGTAGAAGCGGTTGAAGCCGCCGAAGGAGTCGGAGAGGTAGATGTGCAGGTCCATCGGGATGTCTATAGCCTGGCGGATGGAGGCCAGTTGGGGAAGGGAGAGATCGCCCAGGGGGTTGAAGGTGGAAGCGCCCAGCATCTGGAGCACCTTCCCGCCGGCGGCCGACGCGTGACCGGCGAAGATACTGACCTTGAAGACCACATCCTCGGGGATGTCGCCGGTCTTTTTTAACTGGTTGACCACCCAGAGAAGCCCCTCGTCAATGCAGAGAAAGCCCCGAAAGCCGATGTCAATGCATCGCAGCATCTCGGCGATGACGTAGGAGAGTTGATCGGAGCCCCGGTAGCGGAGGCCGGAGAGGGCGCCCTCGGGGGTCGCCAGTTGCCGCCCCACGTCCCAGCCGGAGCGGGGGCCGGGGGTGATGATGACCTCCAGTTTCGCCTCCGCCGCCATCTGGGCGAAATCCCGCAGTTCGGCATCGTCCAGCAACGTGGAGCCCATCACAGTGGAGATGAGCCGATGGATGGGGACGTTGCGCTTGCGCATCTCGTCAATGAGCGCTTCCAACACCTGAGGCCGCTCCACGCCGGAGATTTCCATCCGGTAGTGGGCGCCGTCGGGGAAGCGCTTGGGGCTATCGGGCAGGTCGTAGGCATCCCGCCCCGGGATACCCACTTTCTCCAGCATCTTCCGAACGTCGTTCCAGTTGCGCATAGTTCCTCCTCGAAGTTGAACTGGGGGTTACCACATGGGAGAAAATGAGGACCAGAGGTTGGGGCCTCCGGCCTGCATATCCGTCCAGGGGTACGGAGGGCCATCCAGGCGCCCGTTCACTGTCACCGCCATCTCGTTCAGTTGCATCCAGGCCGGCAGGAACAGGCTGAACGGATAATAGTGGGTTCGTCCGTCGTAGGCGTCTATCAGGTAGAGGCCATTGGTGTCGTATCCGACGGCGATGAACGTATGTTCCCACTGGACGACGATGGAGACGGTGCCATCGGCGGCGGTCCAGGAAGCGATTTCCGGCTGGAGCATCCGGTAAGTGGCCCAGATGACCACGGGACGTCCGGCGGCCAGTTCTTCTTTCAGGGGCTCCAGCCCGAACCATCGGTGAGCGTGGGCATCCAGCCCGTACCGGCGCAGGGCGGTGGCGACAGGGCCGGCGTAGACGCCGTAGCCGCCCGGGGGCAGGCTCCCCGGCGGGTCGTCCACGTCACCGACGAAGCCGGAGTGGGGGTTATCGGAGCGGGGCAGGGTGTGGAAGAAATCCTCCTCGCTGACGGTGACGCCCCAGAAAGCGGCCAGGTCCACGGCCGAACGGGCCTCGCAACTGAGCGGGCGCTCCTGCCGATGTCCCACTACCCCGGGGACGTAGGCGGATTCGGGGGGGCCAGGAGCCGCGTGGACAGTCACCGGCAGGAAAAAGAAGAGGGCCAGGACCCGGTTGATGAATCGGTTCATTCCCGTCATTCGGGGGCTCAACCTCCTTTCAGGCGGGCCAGTTCGGCCCGCAACCGCTCCAGTTCCTCCTCCGCCCGGCGGCGGGCCTCCGCCTCCTCCGCCGCCCGCCGCTCCGCCTGACGGCGGGCCCTTTCCGCCTGACGGCGGGCTTCCTGAGCCTCCAGTGGCGTCAGCAATCGCTCCCCTGTGCGGGGGTCCACCAGCCGCAGGAAACTCCCCTCCACCCGCAACTCCAGCCCCAGCACCTGGCTCACCAGTGGCTCCTCTTTCACCTGCCGGTACCCCTCCGGCGTCAGCCGGAAGGCTATCAGGGGCGGGCGAAGGTACTCGCCCAGGGGGTCAAAGAGGAAATACTCCTGCACCCCCAGCAACTCGTAGATGCCTTTCTTCGCCCCCAGGTCCTCGTAGCGGGTCTTTTTGGAGGTCAGTTCAAAGGCCACATCGGGGCCCCTCCCCTCCTTCCACACCTGGTAGATGCGGCGCTCGCCCTTCGGGACCCCTTTCACGACGAAGACGTCGGGGCACACGACCTGAGAGGGGTCGCCCTCCACGAAGTAGACGAAGAGGTTGCTCGCCACATAGACGTTGGGGTCGTTCCGGAAGTAGTCCGCCAGGGCCTCCCGGAGGTAGATAAGTTGGCTGATGTGTGCGTCCGTCTCGCCCATCGGCTTCCCATCCGACTCGGGGTACTCAACGGGGGTGGGGGGGAGATAGACGACCTCCACCCGGGGGATAACTTCAACTTTTTCCTGAACCGCTACTTCTGCCATTGCTTGCTCTCCAGAATCTGGCCGGGCGTCCGGCGGCCAGACGACGTCGCCTTTCCTGGTGATCGGCCCACCACCGGCCCTCACGCCTTCGGGCCTGCCTCCTCAGCCACGGCTTGCTCCAGTTGCCGCATAATCGCCCGGGCTTCCTTCACTGCCTCCGGCGCCGCCTCGTACACCGCCATCCCGCGCAGGTCGGCCTCAATGATGGCCGGATTAGCGGAGAGATACCCCAACACCGGCAAGGGACTCTGCCCGGCGATGAAAGCCCGGTCGGCGTCGGTGCGGACCTTGTTGCCCACGACAAACAGTCGCTTCAGCCCGATGTCGCCGGCCAGTTCCCGAATCCGCTCGGCGACCTCCAGGCTTCGCCTCCCCGGCTCCACCACCACCAGCATTGCGTCCACGGCCTGGGCGGTGGCCCGCCCCAGGTGCTCCACGCCGGCCTCCATGTCCATTATCAGCATCTCGCCCCGGTAGAGCAACAGGTGGGTAACCAGCGCTCTCAGCAGGGCGTTCTCCGGGCAGAGACAGCCGGAACCACCCTTCTCCAATGTGCCCAGTTTCAGCAGCCGCACGCCGTTGTGGAGGATGCTGAAGCGGTCGGGGATGTCGTCCACGCGGGGGTTCAGGCTGAAAAATCCGCCGAAGGAGCCGGGCTTGGCTCCGGTTCGCTCGTAGATGAGGTCCTCCATTTCGGAGATAGGGGTGAGGTTCTGCGCCAATTCGGGCGGGAAGCCGAGGGCTCCGGCCAGCCCGCCGGCCGGGTCGGCGTCAATAGCGATGACGTTGCGCCCCTCCTGGGCGTAGATATGGGCCAGCAGGGCGGCCAGCGTGGTTTTGCCGACACCGCCCTTGCCGGTGATAGCGATTTTCTGCAGCGAGGTCATAGGCTCCTTTTTCCCCTGAACCGCTACTTCTGCCATGGCTTGCTCTTCCAGAATCTGGCCGGGCGTCCGGCGGCCCAGCGGGGTGCGGTCAAAGTCGGCGTCCAAATTGACCAGTGGGAGGCCGTACTTCTCCAGCGTTCCGCCTCGTCAGCCCGCTCCTGGTCCAGCAACAGTTCCAGTAAGATATTGGTGTCAAGCAGATACACCGGCCCACCGATCCCGAATTTGATGCTGGAGTTCTACATCCACCTCCTCCACCGCGCGGTCTGTATTTTAACACACTCTGGAAGAGTTGCCAATCGCGGAGGTTCTGATATACTTGCCCTGTGCAGGAGGAGAGCCGTGAAACTTTCTGTGATCATGCCCGTCTACAACGAAATCGGTACCATTCGGGAGATTCTCCGCCGGGTGCGCGCCGTCCCGCTGACCGTCTCCATCGGCTACGGGCCCCAAAATGGGGAGGTAGTGAAACTGGAGCGGGAGGTCGTCATTGTGGACGATGGTTCCACCGACGGGACGCGCGAGGTCCTGCGGGAGTATGAAGGGGAGCCGGACATCCGGGTGATCTACCACGAACGGAATCAGGGGAAGGGTGCGGCGGTCCGTACCGGACTGGACCACGCCACCGGCGACATCTTCATCGTCCAGGACGCCGACCTGGAATATGACCCCCGGGACTACCCGGCCCTGCTCCGGCCCATTCTGGAAGGGCGCGCTCAGGTGGTGTACGGCTCCCGCTTCCGGGGCGGTCCCACGAAGGCCATGTTTTTCTGGCACATGGTCGGCAACCGCTTCCTCACCCTGGTCACCAATATCCTCTACGACTCCATCCTCACCGATATGGAGACGGGGTACAAGATGTTCACCCGTGAGGTGGCCGGGAAGTTGCGCCTGACCGAGCGGGGCTGGGGGTTTGACCCCGAGATTACGGCCCAGATTCTCCGGCGAGGCTACCGCATCTACGAAGTACCCATCTCTTACACGGGTCGGGAGTTCACCGAGGGGAAGAAAATCTCCTGGAAGGACGCTTTCACTGTTCTGAAGACTCTGTTTCGCTGTCGGTTCCAGCGGCTGGAATGACAAACCCTCGTCCGTCCGTGTTGATCCGCGTCCCCTGGGGCGACCGGCTCGCCGGGGGCGGGGCAATCCTGGCCCTGGGTCTGCTGATCCTGCTGGCTTTCTGGCCCATCGGCCCGGCGGGCCGGGTGATTGCCGGCGGAGACCTTTTCACTTACTTCTATCCGTACTGGGCCGAGGGGGCGCGGGCGCTGAGGGCCGGACGGTTGCCCCTCTGGAATCCGTATCTCTTTATGGGCGTCCCCCTTCTGGCCAACAGCCAGGCCGGAGTCCTCTATCCCCTCAATTGGCCTCTCTGGCTCCTCCTTCCGCCCCACGCCGCGCTCCACTGGAGCGCGCTTCTCCACCTCTGGCTGGCGGGAAGCGGGACCTATCTCTACGCCCGCGCGGCGCTGCGTGTAGGACGGCTGGGGGCATGGGCGGCCGGGGTTGCATTTGCCCTGGGCGGATACCTGGGCGCGCAGGTGGAACACGTCAACCAGTTACAGGCGCTTTCCTGGTTTCCCTGGGCCTTGCTTCTCTACGAACGGGCAGTGGATCGGGGGGACGGTCGCTGTTGGCGGGGCGCGCTCGGTGGATTGGCCATCGGCATCGGGCTGATGCTGCTGGCCGGGCATACCCAGTCCGCCTTCATCGGACTGATGGGGCTGGGGGTCAACGCGCTGATCCCCCGCCCGAGGGTGCCCCTGGGCCGCCGCCTGGGCGTCCTGGCCGGGGCGGCAGCGCTGGGGGCCCTGCTGGCGGCGGTGCAACTGATCCCTACCGCCGAACTGGCCCGCTACTCCGTCCGTAGCGGTGGCCTCCCTTTCAACGAGCGGGTCTCCTTCTCCCTCTCACCCCTCTACCTGGCCCGCGCGCTCCTCCCCGGCTACGGCCAGCCCGTCGCGCCGGAGCATCTGGAGTACGTCGCCTTTATCGGCGTCACCGGCCTTCTCCTCGCCCTTCACGCTTCCCGTTTCACCCTTCAACTTCCCCCTCTCTGGCTCTCCCTCTCCGGCCTCTTCCTGGCCCTGGGCCTCTACAACCCCCTTTATCTCCTCCTAGCCCGCTTCGTGCCGGGGTTTGCCCACTTCCGCGCCCCGGCCCGCTGGCTGGCCCTCTGGGCCTTTGGCGCCGCCGCGCTGGCCGGTATCGGCTTAGACCGGGTCGCTGCGGCGCAAGGCAAGATAGATCGCAAGATTTATCTGGCGCTGCTGGTGTTTTCCCTATGGGGGGCGCCGAGAGGCCAGGCCGACCGGCTGACCATCGCCCTCTGGCCGGCGGCAGCCGTGTTGGGCGGGGTGCTCCTGACCCTGAGCCGCCGCTTTCCCCGTCCCGCCGCGCTGGGACTGGTTGCGCTTCTCCTGGCGGAACTCCTCCTCGCTGCCCGTACCCTCCCCTATGCCCGCGCCACTGCACCGGAGGCCTATACCTCCCTCCGCCCCGCCACTGCTCACCTCCTGGCATCAGGCAGAGGGAAGCACCCGCCCGACCGTTTTCTCAGCCTCTCCGCCCTGGCCTTTGACCCCGGCGATAAGCCCGAACTGGAGATCATCTATAGCCCGCAGTTGAGCCGGGACGCTGTCTACAGCCTCCTGATCGCCGCCAAACACCGGGAAGTCCTCTCCCCCAACCTGCCCCTGGCCTTTCGCGTCCCGGCAGTGGACGGATACGACGGCGGCCTCCTGCCGCTGGCCCGCTACGTTGCCCTGGAGCGGGCTTTCCTGCCCGAGGAGGCTGTCTCCATAGACGGACGGCTGCGGGAGAACCTGCGCACCGTCCCCGACGGCCGCTGGCTGAGTCTCCTCAACGTCCGCTACTTCATCACCGATAAGGTTTTTGACGCCTGGCTGGACGACGTCTTCTACGACCTCCAGTTCGGGGCCGATCTGACGGTGGGGGAGTCGGCGGCGGTGGCGGAGGTTCCCCCCTTTGAGGCGACCGCGCTGGGGCTGGTCAGTTATCTGGATGGGGCCGCCGCCCTGCCCGACGGGACCGTGGTGGGCTATGTGACGGTTGCCTTCGCCGACGGCGCAGTCCAGACCTTCCCGCTGCGGGCCGGTCAGGAGACGGCGGAGGGGGTATACGGGCCGGAGGTGGCCCACGCGCCCGCCCCCATCGGCGGCCACTTCTGGCCGGGCCGGCCCGAGGGGAACGACTACGCCGTCCGCCTGCGCTGGGACCGGGCCTCCCGCCCGACCGCCGTCTCCGTAGAGGTCACCCTCCCTCAAGGGCGGCTGGTGGTCCGGGGGCTCAGCCTGATAGACGAGCGCACGGGCGCCTTCCAGGCGCTGGTTATATCCGACCGGGGCCGCTTCCGTCTGGTCCACTCCGGCGACGTGAAGGTCTACGAGAACCTGGACCTCCTCCCGCGCGCGTTCGTCGTCCATCGGGCGCGGGTGCTGGACGCCTTTCCGGCCGATTTTGACCCGACGGCCGAGATTATCGTAGAGGGCGGGCCGGAACTGGACGTGCATGCGGAGGGGCCCGAATCGGTGCGAATCACGGCCTACGAGCCGGAGCGTGTGGAGATAGAGGTGGAGATGACCGCGCCAGGGTATCTGATGCTGACCGATGCCCAATACCCGGGCTGGCGGGCCTGGGTGGACGGGTGGGAAACACCCATCGCGACGGCCGACCTCCTGTTCCGGGCTGTTTATCTGGGCCCCGGGCGGCATCGGGTGGAGTTCCGGTTTCAGCCCCGCTCGCTCCTGCTGGGCGCGGTGGTCAGCCTGGGGGCGGTGGTGGGGATGGCTACCGGATCCGCCCGCGGCTGCGGGGCTTCCCGGCCCCGGTAGGGGAAGAGGCGGCGGTGGCCCGCAGGGCCGCCGCCGCAAAATCCATCATTTCAGTAGTCGCACGACGATATTGAGAACGATGGTGAGCAGCAGGCTCAGGATGATGGATCCCAGAATGGGGATGACGCAGGTGAACCCCGGCCGCTCAATGCGGAGCGTTCCGGGGAAATCCCCCACTCCGGCCAATCGGCCCATCAGCCAGATCAGGCCGCCGATAGCGGCCAGGACCAATCCCAAGAACACCATCCATTTCCCCAGCCATTCCATACCGTTCATATCTGCCTTCCCCATCCCCTACTCGGTTCGGGTGACTTTTTGCAGACCGCGCGGCTGATCCGGGTTCAGCCCCCGGGCCTGGGTCAGTCCCAGGGTGAAAAGTTGCCCCGGGACGACAGCGACCATCGGGGAGAGCCATTCGGGAATCCCCTCGGGCAGCGGGAGCGGGGTCTGTGCCAGGAAGAGAGCCTCTTCCAGCGCCGAGATGACCACCAGTTCCGCTTCCCGCTCCCGTAAACGGTGCAGAAAGTCCGCCATCTCGGCCGTCACTGCGCCCTCTGGCACGATAGCGATGACCGGGAACCCCTTCTCCACCAGCGCCACCGGGCCGTGCTGGAAATCGGCCGAGGAGTAGGGTTCAGCCAGGACGTAGGTCAGTTCCTTCAGTTTCAGGGCGATCTCATAGGCAGTGGCATAGTTATAGCCCCGGCTGACCACCACGCAGGACTCCATATACCGGTAGCGCGCACTGGCCCGAAGGATGTCCGGCGCTGAGGATACCACCCGGCGAAGGGCCTCCGGCACCGTCCGCAGGGCAGCAAACATCTCTGCATCCCCGGCCAGTGCGGCGCTGATCATCCCCAGGGCGAACAGAGAGGCCGTGTAAGTTTTGGTCGCTGCAACGCTCCGCTCGGCGCCGGCGTGGAGAGGAATGAGGAGTTCGGCGGCTTGCGCCAGCGGGGAGACCGGGTCGTTGGTCACCGCCAGCGTGAGGGCCCCCTGCCGCCGTCCTTCCTCCACCACGGCCACGATGTCGGGCGATTGGCCGGATTGGGAGACCGCGATGACCAGCGCATCAGCCAGACGGGGCGGACGGCGGTACAGGGTGAAGAGAGAGGGAGTTGCCAGCGCTACCGGCAAACCGTTCACGGCGCCCAGGAGGTACTGCCCGTAACGGGCGGCGTTATCGGAACTGCCGCGAGCGACCAGGACTGCAAAGCGCGGCGCGCGCTTCCGGATCGCTTCGGCAACGGCTTTTACCGTCCCCTGCTCGTGCTCCATCAGCCGAGCCAGCACCTCCGGCTGTTCCAGAATCTCCTGCTCCAGATAGGACATGCTCTCTCCTCAGCGGTTACCAGAATCTATCCCCGCCCAGCATCCGTCGGAGAAAGTGGTATATCGCATAGCACTCCATCGCGAACGGCGGGAAGCCCAGCATGCCCAGAATGGGCATCCGGAAGTAGTGGATTCCGAAATCCAGAGGCCATGGGATGGTATAGCGCCAGCCAGCCGTGGCCCAGTAGTTCCAGAATTCCCAGAGCAATCCGCAGACGCCCCCCGCTGTCAGCAGAAGCAACGCAGGGCGGGGATTCCCCTCTTCCCATTCCCGGTAGCAGGAGGGGGCTCCCAGTTGCCGATTCACCGGTTCCAGAAAGAGGACAAAGCCCGTCCAGACAAACATGAAGGTGAAGGGACGAGCCGGCGCGGGGAGGATGGGAGGAATTGTCAGGAAGGCGATCCCCAGCAGAAAGGAGAATGCGGCTCCGAAAGGCGTCATCGGTCGGGGCGAAGCCCGGACCCCTCGGAAGAGGCCCAGGCCGTCCAGCACGTCCGCCGTCTCAAAGATGGCGGGGAAAATGGTGGCGAAGGACCACAGGTAGGCCAGGTTTCGCTCCCATGGGTTCTCCGGCACGCCAACGTAGTACCAGTTGCCCAGGCGCAGGTTATAGAGTTCAAAGAGGAGCCAACTGCCCACGGAGAGCCAGGGCATCATCAGTGCTTGTCGCGGTTCGCTCCGGATCAGCGAACGCCCCCGCAGGCGAAAGGCGAGGGCATCGGCGAAGAGGATGTAGCCGGTCCAGACGATGGGGGTAAACCAGCGGGAGACGAAGGGCTGGCGGAGAATCAGGCCCGCCTCTGCTCCGATGACGATGAGAGCGCCGAGCCAGCCATAAAAGGGGAACCGAGCAGAAGACCGCTCTTCCATGGGCTTTCACCCCCCGCATATAGCATAATAGCCCGGTGGAGCACCCGGGCTATGGAAGAGCGGGTGACGGGATTCGAACCCGTGGCATTCAGCTTGGGAAGCTGACGTTCTACCGCTGAACTACACCCGCTTTGGTTATAATTATAGCCGGGAGTGCTGAAAAGTCAAGTAGCCCTAAGGGCTTTTCAACTGCGGAACAATCACGCGGCCTATTCTCCCGCTACCCAGCCCGCATTGGCGCGGTACAGCGTCCACATTTGGATCGGGGGGCAGGCTGCCACGTCCCTTATAGGAGTGACCCAGACATGGGCTGTTTCTCCCCTTATCTCCACTCGCTGAGCCTCGCCGCCCCGGTCCGCGACGGCTCGCGCGATGGCCAGGTACTCTGATGCTGAGGGGACGGAAAAATCCCCCTCCAGGGCCCGCTCCGCGCCGCCGATCAGAAGGGCGGCCTCGTTCAGAGCGCCCTGGCGAAGGGCTTCTTGGGCCGAGATGAACATCAGTTCTATCGCAATGGCGCGAGGGGAGCGCGGACGCCGCAGGAAATCGGTGGTGATCCCTCGCCGTTTCCCCTCCGCTGCATCGGGGAACCATCCGCTCAGGAAGTGCGCCATCGGGTCCTTTGCCTGCTGGTAGCGGCGGATGGCGTCAAAGAGACGAATGGTCAATTCCACATCCTGCATCTCTTCCGGAGTGGTGGGTTGAGCGGATAACCATGCCCGAAAAGAGGATTCCACATCCTCCAACCCCAGGCCAAAGGAACGGCGCAGCGCCCTATCCAGCGCCTCAGGAGGCGGCGCAGGGGCCATTTCCTCCGGCCAGCGGTAGAAAGAGAGAAATCTCTCCCATCCGTAGGTCTCCACCAGATAGGCGACCAGGGCGGCGGCCTCCAGGTAGCCGATTTCGTGCTGGTGGCGATAGAAGTCCTCCACCAGTTCGGATAGCGGGATATACCGGTCCCCCCGGACCAGCGCACCCGCCCGCGAGGGGATGGATTCGGGCCGGTAGTGGCCTCCGGCGACCCATACGGCCAGACCTTCCTCCAGGAGAGCCGGTGTCATCGGGCCCGTCAGCGAGGCATCCAGCACGTGGGTCGCTTCATGGCGGAGGACGGTTTCCAGCCCCTCCCCGGTGTAGAGGCGATCCGGGTAGGAAAGGACAATGCCCCCCAGGACATATCCGCCCTGGCCCAGCACCCGCCCGATGAAGTACACCTCCAGCGGCGACGCCAGCCGGACGCCCAGCCGCTCCTGGACGAAGGCGACAGCGCGGTCGGTGGCCTGAGTCAGAACGGGCAGGTCCCGCTCGGCGCGGGTACAGGTCAGGTAGTAGAGTATGCAGCAGTGGGTGGTCGTCATCGCCCAGGTGGCCAGAGCCTCCGGGGCCGGGCGGGCGGCGTCGGCGATGAACCGGACGGTCAGCGTGACCACGTTGTTGGCCGGGTCCTCGTCTCCTGCCCGGATGCGGTCATCAGGGTCCAGGTGGACCACCAGGGTCTCCCGTCCTCCGGCATCCTGCGTATCCCAGGCCCAGGTCAGGTGGGCACGCGGCACCTCATCAAAGGCCGGATAGCCAACGGTCCCCTCGGCCAGAACTTGCCGCTCCGTCCCCTGGAGGCGGTAGATACGGACGGTCAGGTCTTCCGGCGAGATGGTGCCCAGATGGCGCGGGACGACC
Organism: Anaerolineae bacterium; assembly: GCA_036172315.1. GTDB lineage: Bacteria > Chloroflexota > Anaerolineae > B4-G1 > DUEL01 > SpSt-77. Next base: position 62,252 of record JASFBC010000093.1, read on the forward strand.
TCAAAGGAAATGATGTCGCCCCGGTAGAAGAGCCAGCGGCCCCCCGGTCCGGGGGCCGGCAGCGGGTAGAGGGTGACGTCTTCGGGGGTGAGGGAGAGGTCAGGAGGCGAAGGTGTGGGCGGGGTGGTGGGAAGCAGTCCGGTCAGAAACCCCGAAGGAGCACAAGCCAGGATAACCGTCACGAAAATGCCAGCGACGATCATCCGGGAACGGGTTATCCCCCACATCATTATCCCTTACTCCTGCTTCTTTACACCTCTTCCCCAAACCGGGGGCTGTATCGCAGGAAGACCAGGTAGCCGATAACCAGGACGATGAGCGATGTCACGGCCGTCCGCAGGAGAAAATCCCACGCGGTAGAGGTCCCCCAGTAGAGAAGGTCGCGGTACGAAGATATGATGGAGGCCATTGGATTCAGCCGCAGCAGCCAGGCCCGCACGTTGATGGAGACGCCCCACAGGACGTACCGCTCTGGTACCGTAGTAAGGGGATAAAAGATGGGAGTGAGGAAGAACCAGGCCAGCAGGAGTACCTCCATAATCAGCCGGGTGTCCCGGTAAAAGACGTTCAGCGTGGCGGTGATGAATCCGACGCCGACGGTGAACATCAACTGAATCAGCAGGGTGACCGGGAATAGCAGGGCCCAGCCGGTCAGCGGATTCCCCATCGCCAGAGCCAGCAGGAAGAAAACGGGGAGGGAGATGAGGAAGTGGACCATGTTGCTCAGTACGGCGGAGAGGGGGAGCACCTCGCGGGGAAAATAGACCTTTTTGACCAGCGGGGCGGCGTCCACGATGCTATTGGTTGCCTGGGAGATGGCGTTGGTGAAAAAGTTCCAGGGCAACAGGGCACAGAGGATGAAGACGGGATAGTTGCGGAGATTGGAGTGGCCCGCCAGAATGTTGAAGACGACGGTATAGACAACCATCATCATCAGGGGGTTGACCCACGACCAGGCCACGCCCAAGATGGAGTTTTTATAGCGGGCCTTCAGGTCCCGGATGACCAGGTTGAGGACCAGGTCCCGGTACTGCCAGAGTTCTCGCAGGTGCTGGAGAAGGTCCATTGTGCTGACGGTTATATCGGTTTGCCCTCTTCGGCGGCGATAGGAGTCTGGGCCCGGCGGATGTGCCGGTAGATGTAGTACGCCAGACCGGCCAGAAGGGCGATCGCGATGGGGATGTCAAAGGGGCGCATGATTTCCCGGATGCGCTCCCATTCGCTGCCGAATGCATGGCCTGCGGCGGCCAGTGCGGCGCACCAGATGAAGGAGCCGACGAAACTGAGAAGGGTGAATCGGGCAAACGGGACCCGGACAACGCCCGCCGGGAAGGAGATGAACGTACGCACGATGGGCAGGAGGCGGGAGATGAAGACGGCCCAGTCACCCCAGCGGGCGAACCAGCGGTCGGCCTGTTCCAGGTCGTGCTGGGAGATGAGGATGTATCGGCCCCAGCGCTGGAGAAAAGGGCGCCCTCCCCACATCCCCAGCAGGTAGGAGGCGATGGAGCCGACAGAGCATCCAAGTCCGCCGTAGAAACCGCCGTCCAGGATGGCCCGCCAGAACGGCAACCCTTTCGCCTGTACCAGCATCCATCCGGCCAGCGGCATAGTCACTTCGCTGGGGATGGGGATATTGGCGCTCTCCAGTGCCATGATCAACACGACCCCGGGCCAGCCGATCGCGTTCAGCACGGAATGGAGAAATTCCACAATGGCGGTTTCTATCGCTTCCATAAGACTCCTTGGGTATGGTGGATCTGCGGCTTTTCTCAGGCGGCTGGATTATACCATTTGGCCTCAGAGGGGGCAAATGGGCGGTTGCGCGTTTGAAAACTCCGGTGTACAATATAACCCGTTTGAGCCGACCCGATTTATCTCAAACGGAGGAAACGTCCCAATGTCACCCCGGAAGAGAGAGTTGCCGGAAATTCCCCCTGAACTGGTCGGTACTGTTCACATTACCCCGATAGACGCCATCTATAACTGGGCGCGCAGGCGCTCCCTCTGGCCTATCTTCTTCGGTCTGGCCTGCTGTGCTTTTGAGATGATCGGTACCTTTGCGGCCCGCTTTGACCCCTCCCGGTTCGGGATGGAAATTATGCGGGCCAGTCCCCGTCAGGCCGACCTGATGATTATCAACGGCACCGTGACGAAAAAGATGCTCCCCCAGGTCGTCCGTCTCTACAACCAGATGCCGGAGCCCAAATACGTCCTGGTGATGGGTGCCTGTGCCATCTCCGGTGGCCCCTTTAAGGAGGGGTATAATGTCGTTTCCGGCATAGATAAGTATCTCCCGGTGGATGTCTACGTTCCCGGCTGTCCGCCCCGTCCGGAGGCGCTCCTTCATGGCTTTCTGACCATCCACGCCAAGATGGAGCGGGAGTCCCTCCGCCATCTGCGTTGGTATAAGAAGGGTGAGGCCCCGGAGTCCATCCCCGTCCCCGAACTGGGCCCTGACCTGGTGGACTGGCGGCTAACGGAGAAGATAGAGGCTTCGTAATTATCAGCGTCCGCTCAGGCCAGAATTAGAGCCATTTTCCGACTTTGTCCGGGCGATTCAGGGGAAGGGAAGCCCTCGCCTGCGACAACTCCGGTATCTGCTCCGGATCTAATCCCAGTTAGTGAGGCTTACTTATGGCAACCGAACGGATTTCAGGACCTGCCACCGCTATTCTCACTCACCTTCAGGAGCAATTCCCCGATGCCATACAACCCGTCCCAACGCCGTACCAGGGAGCCATCGTCGCCCGGGACCGCTTGGTGGAGGTCGCCCGGTATCTGCGGGATGAACTGGGGTTTGTTTATCTCTCCAGCGTCACCGCAGTGGATTACCCCGAGCCGCTGAACGGGATGCCCCCCTGCTTTGACGTAGTCTACCACTTTTTCCAGGGCCGGGGGGGGCCGCTCACCCTCCATGTCCAGGTGGACCGGGAAAATCCCGTCGTCCCCTCGCTGGCTCCTCTCTTCCCCTCCGCTCTGGTCCAGGAGCGGGAGGCATGGGACCTGATGGGGGTCCGCTTTGAGGGGCATCCGGACCTGCGGCGCATTCTCCTCTGGGAGGGGTTTGACGGGCATCCCCTGCGCAAAGACTGGAAGGAAGTCTACTACGAAGAGGAGCACAAGCCCTACGGCAGCCGCTTCCCGGAGGGTCGGCCGGTGCCGGCGGAGAGCCGCAGTCCCTTCGGCGATAACCTCCGCTATCCGCCCGGATGGTCGCCGCGCGATTGGCGCCCCCTGGTGGATGTCTGGGGATACGCGCCCCATGATGAACTGGCCCGGCAGGAGAACCCCGACCACCCCGCCGACCGGGTGGTGCTCAATATGGGCCCCCACCACCCCTCCACGCACGGCGTCCTCCGTCTCCTGGCCACGCTGGAAGGGGAGCGGATCGTCAAACTGGAGCCGATGATGGGCTTCCTCCATCGCTGCCACGAGCAGATCGGCGAGCGCAATACCTGGCTGGGCAATATCCCCTACACCGACCGGCTGGACTACGTCTGCGCGATGTCCAACGAACTCCCTTACGTCCTGGCGGTGGAGAAACTGCTGGGGGTGGAGCCGCCACCGCGCGCCCAGTACATCCGGGTCATCATGGCCGAGTTCACCCGTTTTCTGAATCACGCCGTCTCCATCGGCTTCGCCGGCAACGACCTGGGCATCTACTTTACGGCGATGCTCTACGCACTGGAGGAGCGCGAACACATTCTGGACCTCTTTGAGATGGTCTCCGGCTCCCGGATGATGTGCAACTATATGCGCTTCGGCGGCGTGGCCCACGATATGAACGAGGAGGCATTGTCCCTGGCCCGCGCCCTGGCTTTTGAGCGACTGCCCCGTTTCGTGGACCAACTGGAGGCCTACTTCACCGACAACGAACTCTTCAAGGCCCGGGCGATCGGCGTGGGAGTGCTACCGCCGGAGATGGCTGTTGCCTACGGCTGCACCGGGCCGCTCCTGCGGGCCTCCGGTGTCCCCTACGACGTCCGCCGGGCCGAGCCCTATCTGGTCTATGACGAGTTGGATTTTGACATCGTCGTGGGCCAGAACGGCGATGTCTACGACCGCTATCTGGTCCGGATAGGGGAGATGCGTCAGAGCCTGCGCATCCTCCAGCAGGCCCTCAACCGCCTGCCCGGGGGGCCGATTATGGCCGGGAAGAAGTCGGCGACGCTCAAGGTTCCGGCCGGGGAGTCGTATGGTCGGGTTGAGGCACCCAAAGGCGAACTGGGCTTCTACATCGTCTCCGACGGAGGCCCCAACCCGTACCGCTACCATATCCGCGCCCCCTCGTTTATCAACCTGGGGGTGATGGGGGAAATCTGCCGGGGGCATCTCATCGCCGACGTGGTCATCATCCTGGCCAGCATTGACATCACGCTGGGGGAAGTGGACCGGTAGCCAGATGAATCTCCGCCTGGACGACAGACCACCGACCCCTGTCGTCTGGGGTCTGCGGTCTATGGTCTGGGGCAAATCCTGTTTCTGAAAGAGGTCAACGCTATGTACATCGGATGGAATATCCTCAAAGCGCTCTGGATTACCTTCCGTCGGTTCGTGGAGTCGTATATAGACGACCTCAAGTGGCTTTTCAAAAAGGGCTTCGGGAAACGGTATACGCCGGAGACGCTGCCCATTCGTCAACACCCTCTGACCAAACGGGGCATTTTCACGGTCCAATATCCGGCGGAGCGGCTGCCGCTGCCGGAGCGCTTCCGGGGCTTCCCCTTCCTGGTCTACGACGACGAGACTGGGAAACTCCGCTGTACGGCCTGCGGGACCTGCGCGCGGGTCTGCCCGCCCCAGTGCATCTGGATTGTCCGCGCCACGGACCCCCAAACCGGCAAGCCGTTACGGGAACCGGCGGAGTTTTATGTGGACATCAGTATCTGCATGAACTGCGGCTTCTGCGCCGAATTCTGCCCCTTCAACGCGATCAAGATGGGGCATGAGGTGGAAATTGCGGCTTTTGGCCGGGCGGATTTACTGTGGAACGCGGAGAAATTGCGTCGCCCGCTCTCTTATCATGCGCAGATCCATCCGAACGATTACGCGCAGGAGCGGGGTGGGAAAGGGGAATAGCCCTCCGCCATACCTAGGCATGCCCGAATTTTTGCGGCGGCGGCCCGCAGGGCCGCCGCCGCATCAGGTCTACTGTTTCAGCCTCAGCGGCAACTGCCGAATACGTGTCCCCACAGCATGATAGACCCCGTTGGCGACCGCCGGGGCCACCGGAATCGTCGGCAGTTCCCCGATGCCTTTGGCTCCGTAGGGCCCCTCCGAGGTGGGGTGCTCTACAACGAATGAGAGGATTTCCGGCACATCTGCCAGCGTGGGCAGGCGGCAATCGGCCAGTTTGCGGGTGCGGGGCACACCATCCTCCAGGACGAACGCTTCCTTCAGCGCCGCTCCCAGCCCCATCACGATTCCGCCCTCAATCTGGCCTTCCAGCGCCAGCGGGTTCATAGCCCGTCCCACGTCGTGGGCGACGATCATCTTCCGCACCCGAATCGTTCCCTTCCCCTCGTCCACTTCCACCAATGCAGCGTGGGCGGCGAAACTGTAGGCCACGTAGGTGTCCCCTTCCTGGTCCACAGGCCGGGTGGGCGGCATGTCGTACCGGTGCCGGATGACGGTGGGACGCCCCTCAGCCCGTGCCCACCGGACGGCCTCCGCCAGGGGGATTTCCCCGAGTGGCGTGAAAACGGCCCCGTCCCGGAACTCCAGGGAATCCGGCGGGACGTCCAGCCGTTCGCTCACCCCGGCGGCTATCTGCTCTCGCAGCCGGACGGCCGCCAGCCGCACCGCGTTGCCGGAGACGAAGGTCTGGCGAGAGGCGGTGGTGGGGCCGCCCTCGGGAGTCCGGTCGGTATCTGGCGGGATGATCCGGACCCGCTCGCCGGGGGCTCCCAGTTCTTCGGTAACGATGGCCATCAGGACGGTCGGCAGTCCCTGCCCCATCTCCGCCGAGCCGACGCGCACCTCGGCACCGCCCTCTTCGGTCAGTTCCACCTCGGCGATCGCGAAGTCGGCGGCGCCGCCGCCCAGACCGGTGTTCTTGTAGGCCAGCGCGATACCCCAGCCGAAGGCGCGCGTGCCTTCCCGCCATCCCCAGCGAATCGGCTCCTCCGGTCCCAGCCCCTGCTCCTGCCGGATCGCCGCCTCCACCCGGTCCAGGCACTCTTCCAGCCCCACGCTCTCCCGCAGCCGCTGCCCGGTGCAGGTGACGGAGCCCACCCGCAGGAGATTCCGCCGCCGAATGGTAATCGGGTCTATCCCCAGTTCGTGGGCCAGTTCGTCCAGCGCGCTCTCCACGGCGAAAGCGACCTGAGGGACGCCGAAGCCGCGAAATGCCCCGGCGGGCGGGTTATTGGTGTAGTAGAGATAGCCGTCAATGCGGACGTTGGGGATTTCGTACGGCCCCCCGGCGTGGCTGACGGCGCGGGCCAGGACCTTTGTTCCCAGGCTGGCGTAGGCGCCCGTATCGGCCCAGATTTCACTCTCCAGGGCGACCAGGCGGCCGTCCCGCCGGGCGCCCAACCGGACCCGGATGACGGTCGCATGCCGCTTGGGGTGCGCCAGCAGGGACTCGGCACGGCTGTAGCGGATTTTGACCGGCCGGCCGGTAGCGCGGGCCAGCAATGCGGCATGAATCTGCCCGGCGATGTCCTCCTTGCCGCCGAACCCGCCGCCCATCACCGTGGCGACCACCCGGACATCCTCCCCCAGCGCGGCGGCGATCTGGGCCCGGTCGGCATGGGGAATCTGGGAGCCGACGTACACCTCCAACCGGCCGTCCTCGCCGCGCCGGGCGACAGCGCACTCCGGCTCCAGAAACGCGTGGTCTACTGCCGGGGTCTGGTACGTCCGCTCTATCACCACGTCCGCCCCGGCGAAACCGCGCTCCGCATCCCCCCGGCGGACGTGGAGTTCCTCCAGGAGGTTACCGGTGGGGTGGTCTTCGTGGACGCGCGGGGCATCCGGGCGGCGGGCCTGGAAGACGTCCGCCACCACCGGCAACGGCTCGTACTCCACCCGGATGCGCTCCAGTGCCTGCCGGGCGGCCTCCGGGCTCTCCGCCGCCACCAGCGCAACGGCGTCCCCCACGTAGCGGACCTTGTCGGTGCAGAGGACAGGCCAATCCCGGTGGATCAATCCGTGCCGGTTCTCGCCGGGAACGTCCTTCCCGGTCAGGACGGCATGAACGCCGGGGAGAGTGCGGGCTTCGGAGACCTCTATCTGCCGGATGCGGGCGTGGGGGATGCCGGCCCGCAGGGCGGCGCCGTGGAGCATTCCGGGGAAGGCGAGGTCATCCGCGTAGCGGGCGGCGCCGGTCACTTTGGCCAGGGCGTCCGGGCGGGGGAGGGGGCGGCCCACCGCGCGCCCCGGCGGCCGGGTGGCGGGGATGAACAGCCCGGTATCCCGTCCGGCGGCTGCGCGGACGGCCGCCACGATGCTCCGGTAGCCGGTGCAGCGGCAGAGGTCATGGCGCATGGCGGCGAAGATTTCCTCATCGGTGGGATGGGGGTTGCGCAGGAGGAGCCCCAGCGCGGCCATCACCATCCCCGGGGTACAGAAACCGCACTGGATTGCGCCGTAGCGGATGAAGGCTTCCTGCAGGGGGTGGAGGATGCCGCCCCGGGCGACGCCCTCAATGGTGAGCACCTGCGCGCCCTGGGCCCGGAGGGCCGGGAAGCGGCATGAGCGGACGGGCTTGCCGTCCACCAGGACGGTGCATGCGCCGCAGGCGCCCTCACCGCAGCCGACTTTGGTGCCGGTCAGCCCCAGGTCGGTTCGGAGGACATCGGCCAGAGTGCGGCCTTCGGACACTTCCAGGCTCACCGCCTGGCCGTTGACGGTCATCTGGAGAAAGGGCATCGGGGCCTCCTGGGTGGACTACGGATGACGGACGACCGACGATGGACGATGGGCGACGCCATTATATGCCGCTGTTCCGGTCATATCAACACGAGTCCTCCGTGGTCTGTGGTCATTTGACAATCCCCTCCTCCCGTGTTATACTCTCCTGTGCGCGAGGGCCGTTAGCTCAGTCAGGCAGAGCAGGGGCCTTTTAAGCCCTTGGTCGCAGGTTCAAATCCTGCACGGCTCACAGGCCGCACTACCCTCCCGCAGGGCGAACGCTGGCGGGAGGGTTTTTCGCATACATAAGGAGCAGGCATGCCTCTGCCGGAGTGGGCCTTCTGGCTGACGCTGGGCGTTATGGTGGTGGGGCTCATCGGGACGTTGATTCCCGTTCTGCCCGGCGTGGAACTGATCTGGCTGGCCGCGCTGGTCTACGCAATTGCCGAGCGATTCGTCACGATTGACCCTCTGACCTTCACCGCACTGACCGTGCTGGCCGCCCTCGGTATCACGGCCAACATCTGGGCCGGCCACCTGGGGAGCCGTCTGGGTGGGGCATCCTGGCAGGCGCTGCTGGCCGGTTTGGGTCTTGGCGCGGTCGGATTCATCATCGGCCTGTTCGTGGGGGGCATCGGAGCCGTGCCGGGAGGACTGGTGGGGGCCCTGGCCGGGATTTTGCTGGTGGAATATCTTCGCTGGAAGGAGTGGAAGGCGGCCGCCCGCGCGGGCACTGGATGGCTGGTGGGATGCCTGCTCTCCGGCCTCATTCAGATGATTCTGGGGACGATGATGATTCTGCTGTTCCTCTGGCAGGGGCGGTAGAGGCCATAAGGTGGATTCTCTGCCGGGTGACCCGGAAGAAGCCATCGGCCAGACCCAGCGCGTCCAGCACCTCCTCCGGTCGGCCCGTCGCACCCGCGCGGGCCGAAAGGCACATCGTCAGCACGATCTCCCCTGCGCGGGATTCCTCCAGAGAGAGGTCCAGAATCAACGGACGCAGGTCGTAGGGACGGCCCCGGCGCTCCCGGGGGAGCGTCTCCGCCGCCAGCAGGTCCTCTATCCGCCGCTGGATCTCTTCTGCCGGGACGGCCGTCTCCACCGTCACCGCATATTCGGCGGCCACTACCTGCGAGGGGAGGGACGGGGCACCGGGGAGAACCGTTTCTATGCTCCGTATCGTCAGTCCTTCGGGGAGGGTGGCGGTCAGGGCCTGGACGATGCGCTCCGGCTCTACCGGTCGCTCCAGCCAGAGGTCCAGCCATTCCGCTTCCGAGGCGAAGCCCAGAGGCAGCGGCGCGGCGACCTGAAGGCGGGGACGGGGCGTAAAGCCCCTGGTGTAGGCCAGGGGCAGGCCGGCTCGCCGGATGGCCCGCTCCCACACCCGCACCTGCTCCAGGTGGGAGATGTAGCGTATGGGGCCCTCTACGGCGTAGGTAATTCGCCAGCGGGTTTCGGACACGCTACAGTTCCCGTCGCCCTTCCAGGGCGTTGGTCAGGGTGACCTGATCGGCATATTCCAGGTCGCCCCCGACGGGAAGCCCCCGCCCCAGGCGGGTCACCCGGACTCCCAGAGGACGAAGTTTGGCGACCAGATAGGCGGCCGTGTAATCCCCTTCGCTGGTGGGATTGGTCGCCAGGATGACTTCGCGCACTTCCCCGCCCTCCACCCGTCGCAGCAGTTCGGCGATCCGCAGATTTTCGGCGAACACCCCCTCCATCGGGGCCAGCGCGCCGTGGAGGACGTGATATAATCCCCGATAGTGCTCCGTCCGCTCAATCGCCACCACGTCCAGCGGCTCCTCCACCACACAGATGGTCGTCCGGTCGCGCGCCGGGTCGCAGCAGATGGGGCAGGGGTCCTGTTCGGTGATGTTGTAGCAGACGGAGCAGAGGCGCGTCTGGGCCCGGAGGTCCTGCAGGGCCTGGGCCAGCCGCAGCGCCAGGTCCGACTCCCCCCGCAAGAGAAAGAAGGTGAGGCGCGAGGCCGTCTTGGGGCCGATCCCGGGGAGTTCGGAAAAGGTCTCTATCAGCCGCAGGACGGAGGGCGGGAGAGCAGACATCGGGGCAAGTACCCTTCTACAGCCCCAGATCCAGCCCCAGGCCGCCAGTCACTGCGCTCATCCGCTCGGCGGCGGCCTTCTCCGCCTGCTCCAGTCCCTGGTTGACGGCCGCCACGATCAGGTCCTGGAGCATCTCCACGTCGTTGGGGTCCACGACATCGGGCTGAATCTGGAGGGATTTCAGCCGACGGTCTCCGGAGACGACAGCCGTAACGGCTCCGCCGCCGGCCGTGGCAGTGATGGTCATCGCGGCGATCTCTTCCTGCGCCTTCATCAGGTCGTCCTGGAGGCTCTGCAATCGCCGCCACATGTCGCCGGAGGCGCCGAATCCGCCGGGCATAAACCGTCTTTTTGCCATTGGTCCCTCCCGTGTAGCAGGACAACTTCACAGGAGTTGTCCTGCTTTTACCGAACTGTAACCGAAACGCAATTCATATCCCGCCGGGCTGGTGTATAAGGATAACATGGAAAGGCTGATTTGGCAACAGTGCAGGGCTAAAAGGAGGTAGCCCGATGAATCAGAGAGGTCTTTCTAAACCCACTGCGGCGGGTCTGGCGGGGGTCCTGCTGCTCCTGCTCTGTTTCCTGGCCCTGGGGCCGCCGACCGCTGCCAGCCCCCGGCCCCTGGCCGCTCAGAGCGCCACCGCTGGCATTACCCTCACCAAGTCCGCCCCGCCCCTCCTCTATCAGAATTGGCCCGACCCCATCCGTATCCCTTACACGCTCACCCTTCAGAATCCCCAGAACCGCGCCGTCGCCGCTGGAGCCACCGTTACCGATGATCTCCCGCCCGGTGGCACACTGGAAAACGGGACCACCGGCTCTGACTGGGTCGCTGTTCTGGTGGCAGGCAGTACGGCTGTAACCTATACATCCGGGCGCACCCTCTCGGATACCCTGTCCCTGGTCGGGACCTACAACGTCTCCTTTACCCCGCCCCTGCGGGACCGCACTCCCATCGTTAATGCCGCCTACTGTTTCAGCGGGACGGTGGACGGGACGCCGCGCGCCTTCTGCGAGACCGCGCCGGTCACCACCCTCATCCGGGCGCCGGACTTCGGCCTGGCGGTGAGCGCGACCGCACCGGTCTGCGCGGGCGGGCGGGTCACCTACACCCTCGCCGTCACCAACCCCGGCGGCGTCTCCACCCGCGTCCCCTTCACCCTGACCGGCGGAATGCCTCCCCCGCTGACGGTCGTTTCGGAGACGGTCTCCGATGGCGGCATCTGGGTCTCCCCGACGGTCACCTGGACCATCCCGACGGTCCTTTCCGCCTCTGGCGGCAATGCGGTGACCCGTACCTTCGCCGCCACCGTCGCGCCGGGCACGCCTACCGGCACCCTCCTGACCACGACCTACCGCTTCACCAGCCCGGAGGTCCTGCCCAACGTCCCCCTCTGGGAGCACGGCCTCGCGGTCGTCCGCACCACCGCCGCCTTTACCCACACCGCGCCGGTCTGCCATGGCCGCCTGGTCGGCTTCTATAATCTCAGCCAGAACGCGACGGCCTATCAGTGGAACTTCGGCGACGGGTCACCCGTCGTCACCGAGACCAACCCGACGCACCTCTACGCCGGCCCCGGCACCTACACCGTCGTCCTGACCGCCACCGGTATCTGCGGCACCGACGTGATCACAGGCCCGGTGACGGTCTACCCGCTTCCCTCGCCGAACCTCCTCATTGTCCCCAGCCCGACGCGGGCAGGCGTCTCCACCGGTTTCTGGGACATTGGCAGCGGCGGGCAGGAGTGGCTCTGGGATTTCGGAGACGGCTTCACCGCCCATACGGCCGTCCCCTCCACCACTCACGTCTATACCCGCACGGGCGGCGTGGTGGCCAGCGTGACCGCTATCGCCGCGACCGGCTGTACGAGCACATCCTTCCGCGCGCTGACGGTGGAGCCGGGCCCGCCCTGTTCGGTGGCGCTGACGGCCCCGCTGATGGCGCCGGTCAGCACCTCTGTGGAGGTCCAGGCGGCCGTCGCCGATCGCTTCGGGAATCCGGTGCAGAATGGGACGGTGGTCACCTTCGCGGCCGGTCCTCCGGCGACGGTGGCCCCGGTCACCGGCACGACCCGGGGCGGCGAGGCCCGGACGTGGGTCTCCTCCACCGTTGCCGGAACGGTGACCGTGACGGGCACCGCCGACGGCGCCTCCGGCACCGCCACCATCCGGTTCGTCACCGTCGGGCCGGTCTATCTGCCTCTGGTGATGCGGTCGTTCCCGCCCGTGCCCTTCTGCGCGCCCCAGCGGGTCGCCACGCTGGACGCCGGGCCGTACCCCTACGGGGTGGCGATAGACCCGGCGGGCCGTCGGGCTTTCATCGCCCATGACCAGGGCGTTCGGGTGATAGACACCGTCCACCACACCGTTATCACCGACATCCGTTCCGCGCCCGCCGGCTTCGGCATCGCCTACGACCCGGAGCGCAACCGCATCTGGGTGGCGACGCGGGACACCACCCCAGGGCGCGTGCGGGTGCTGGACGGGAGCACATACGCGCTGCTGGCGACGCTTCCGGCGGGCAACGGCGTGCATTCCGTCGCCTACAATCCGAACACCGACCGCGTTTACGTCAGCAACTTCGGCAGCGGGACGGTGGGGGTCTATGACGCCGCCACCCTCGCGCCGATCACCACGCTGACCGGTTTCGGCGAGCCCGCGCATACGGCCGTCAACACCGCCACCAACAAAATCTACGTGGCGGACCACGGGACCTTCAAGGGGGTGGTGGTCATTGACGGCGCCACCCACGCCTGGCGCTACATCCAGTCCACCAATCCGGCGCTGGTGCTGCTGGATGCTTACGGCGTGGCGGTGGATGCGCGGCGCAACCGTATCTACGCCACCGGCATCTCCCAGGGCCGCATCGCGCTGATAGACGGGGCAACGGATACGATTGTGGGGGCGATGGACGTGAAGCGGGGCGACGGCTCCCGGGTGCCGCTGCGGGTCATCGCCGTCAACCCCGACATCGGCGCCTACGGCCACCTGTGGACGGTCACTTCCGAAGAGGACGGGGGGCTGAACCAGGTGCTGCTCATCCCGGTCTGGCCGATGGGGACGCCGACGCCGGTGCCGCTGGACCTGCCATCGTACCCGCTGGAGGGGGTCGCGCTGGACCCGACGACGAACCGGGTCTGGGTGACCAGTGTCCGGAGCGGGCAGGTGACAGTGGTGCAGGACGGGGAGCCCCTCTGCACGACGCCGTTCTCGGCGGAGCGGATGTTCCGCATCCAGCGGTTGCCGTAAAAACGGTCCTCACCTCTCCCCCGGCCCTTCGGCGAAGGGGATGGGGTGAGGACCTACTCCGGCAGTTCGCACCCCTCCATCCAGACCGCCGCCAGGTTCTCCAGGTCGGGCGGGGTGAGGTTGGCCCACGGGTCCACGATGACATCCAGCACTCCCGGTTTGCCCGAGGCGACGGCCCGCTCCAGCGCGGGCAGTATTTCCTTCGGGTCCTCCACCCGTTCCCCCCAGCAGCCGCAGGCGCGCGCAATTTCGTCGTAGCGGATGTCGGTGAAGTCCACGCCGATGTAGCGCGCGTCGTAGTTGGCCATCTGGGAGGCCTTGATCATCCCCCACTGCCGGTCGTTGGCGACGATGACGACGACCGGGACCTTCAGCCGCGCGGCCGTCTCCAGTTCCTGTATGTTCAGGCCGAAGGCGCCATCGCCGCAGATGGCGTAGACGGGCCGGTCCGGCGCGGCCAGTTTGGCCCCGATGGCGTAGGGGAGCCCCGTCCCCAGATGGCCGGAATCCGCCGCCCAGAGGAAGGACCGGGGCGCGTAGACCCGGTTCAGGTAGTGGGCCCAGACGGTCGTGTTCCCGCCGTCCACGACGGTGATGGCCTGGCGCGGGAAGAAGGCGCGCACGTCCCGCATCAGCCGGAGGGGATGGATGGGCTTCCCGTCCGATTCGGCCTGTTTCTCAAAGTTGGCCAGCCAGGCCTGCTGGGCGGCGTGGTAAGCCTCCATCTGGGGCCGCTCCGGAACCGGGGGGGTCAGCCGCCGGACGGCCTCTATCAGCGCGCGCAGGGTGGCCTTCGCGTCCCCTACCAGCGCCAGGTCCACGGGGCGGTTGAGGGCGATGTTCTCCGGTTCCACGTCAATCTGGATGAACTTCTGGACGTCCGGCTCGCCCCACATCGGCGGCTGTCCCCAGAAGTCCACATCCCCCAGCCGCCCGCCGACCAGGAGCACCACGTCCGCCTCGTTCTGCGCGCCCAGCGCGCCGTAGCCGCCGGGGATGAGGCAGAGGGGGTGATCCTCCGGCAGGACGCCGCTGGCTCCCATAGAGGTGGTGACGGGCGCGGAGAGGTACTCCGCCAGTTCCCGCACCTCGTCCCAGGCGCCGGAGCGGAGGACGCCGCCGCCGGGGTGGATGAGGGGCCGCTCCGCCGCTACCAGCATTCGGGCGGCTTCTTCTATCAGATGGGCTGGCGCGACCGGGCGCTCCAGGGCCCGGTACCGCCGGGGCGGCCAGGGGTGGTAGGTGAGTTCCGCCTCCTCCACCCGCGAGAGCAGTACGTCCACGTGCAGGTCCAGGTAGACGGGGCCGGGGCGGCCGGAGAGGGCGATCCGGAAGGCCCGCTGGACCAGTTCAGGGATACGCTTCCAGTGGGTGATGCGGGCACGCCACTTGGTGATAGGGGCCAGGAGGTCCACCTGGTTGAGGGACTGCATGGAGCCCCGTTCGGGGTAACTCTTCCAGGTCTGGTTCTGGGCGCCCAGGACGATGAGGGGGATGGAGTCGGCCCAGGCGGCGTAGACGCCGGGGACCAGGTCGGCCACCCCCGGCCCGACGGTGCCCATACAGACGCCCGGCTCCCCGCTGACGCGGGCGTAGGCGTCGGCCATGTGGGCGGCGGCCTGTTCGTGGCGGGTCATCACGAACTCCATCCCCGCCGACGGCCCCAGCCGCCGGATGGCATCCAGGACGGGGCAGAGTTGGCCGCCCGGGATGCCAAAGACGTAACGGACGTTCTCCTGAATCAGGCATTGGACGAAGAGTTCGGCTCCGATCATAGAAGGCCTCCATTTGATTATTGACGACGGACTATAGACCATTGACATGGACTGGGGGCTACGGACCCCTCCATAAACCGCTCGCCCTTCCACAGGTTAGCGGGCAGCCCGCGATGGCCTGCGAAGTCCTCACCCCTCCCCGCCGCCTTCGGCGGCAGCGGCAAAGCCCCTGGGGTAGGGTGAGGATACCCCCACCAGCCCTATGTCCCAACTCGCGTCTGAACCTCAGAATCTCATCTTGACAATTGGAATTCTTTCGCTATAATAATAGCACAGGCGACGTAGCTCAACGGCAGAGCAGGGGACTCATAAGCCCTTGGTTGGGGGTTCAAATCCCTCCGTCGCCACCTGAGGCAGTGGAGCGTGAGATTCATCCAGCGGGGCCGAGTTTGCCCGCCGGATGAACAACGAGCGGGAGCGGCTGGGCGGCCCATCGGGTATCCACCGACCGTTCGCGAGCAATATACCCTTGCCACCGGCCGCACCGACGCCGTCTGCAACCGCTTCGTCGTTGAGTACGAGTCCCCTGGATCCCTCCGGGAGAATGCCCCTCTCACCAGGCCGCTGTTTTGATGCCCCTTCGCTTCGCCTCGGGGCTCTGCCGCACCCTCATCCCCGAAAACCCGAAGGAAGGCAGGCAGCATCCTCCCAGGTACGCTTCCAGATACCGATAATCCGGCGTCAGTTCTCCCCGATAGACGATGACCGCCCGCTTGATCTCCGGCGGCAGGTCCAGTTGCTCAAAGGGGACGGTGTAATCGGCACGGGTGATGGCGGGGACGAATTCCCGGAGGACGGCGCTGAAATCCACCGACGCGTCCCGGGGCATCTCACTGGGCAGGATGTCCACCGCCATCACCACCCCCTCCCCAGCCCAGCCGTCAGTCGTCTGCCCGGTGCGGGGATGGTAGACGTAGATGGGGTTGCCCGGGTCGGTGGCGCGGGCGGTACATTCTATGGCGCCTTCTATGTCGCAACTGATGTCGCCGATGATCCGCAGGCGGGGCCGGCGCCCCGAACAGTTCCCGCAGGTACGCCTTCGTTACCAGGCGGGGGTAGCGGGCCTCCCAGTAGATGCCGTTGACCAGAACGGTCAGATACGGCACCCAGGCCGCAAACCGGGAGCGATACTTTTCCGGATGCCGATAGTAGTCCTGGAGGTCAAACCGGTCCTCCGGGGAGACTGGCTCCACCATGTGCTCCTCCCGGAACACCACCTTGTAGAGAATGTGGTTGTCCGGTCCCTCCGCGAAGAGGGCAGGCAGGTCCTCCGGCGTCCGTTCCTGGAAGGGGAGCAGGTCAAAGATTTCCTGGGCGCCCCGGGAGACGTTGCCGTAGCCCGCGAAGCCCACCACCAGCGGTGCCAGGATAGGGGGGAGGCCCTGGGAGCGGATGCGCTCGCCCACCTCCCGTACTGCCCGGCGGGCCGCTTCCCCGTCGGGGTAGTGGATGGCCCGGTCTATGCCGACAAAGGGGTTGGGGATGCCCTCCCACTCCAGCCGTCGGCCCAGGGCCCAAAGGGTCTCCAGCATGCCGGCCCACCCGGCATGGCGGCCGATGAGGCGGCGGCCCTTCTCGTCCGTCACCCTTTCATAGCAGGACGCAGCCCAGTTCCATCAATCGGCGCAGCATGGGCATATTGCTGGCCCTTGATGACGTGGGCGAAGAAAATATAGGTCTTGCCCGGCAGGAGTTGGGCCGGTGGAATCCCCTTGATGCCGAAGATGACGTCGCAGCCGGAGAGGTCTTCCTGGACGGTGACCCCGGCGGCCCGGTATTCCTGGTCGGAGAAGACCCGAATCTCCGACGGCTGGACGACGACCGCCAGGCCGTGTTGTTCCTGGAGGGCACGAGCGTCCTGGGGGGTGATGGGGACGCGCCGCTCCCAGACCGACTTGTCCTCGCGGCGGATGCCAACGCATGGGGGGCATCTTTCCTATTCCACTTTCCAGTACGGGCGCTCCGCCTCCCAGCGGGTGCGGAACTCCTCGGGAGCCGTTGTCAGCAGGGCCTCCCCTTCAGCGGTGACGGTTCCATCGGGGAGGCGAATCTGCCCGGCCACTTTAGCGCCAGCCCCGCCGATCTGCTCCACCCACCCCACTGCGAGCAAGGGCGTGCCCGTCGGAGTGGGACGGCGATAGCGGACCGTGAGGCGAAGGGTTGCCATGAAGGTCTCATGGGTGGTATGCAGCATGACCGCCCGCCCGGAGACCTCGTCCAGAATAGCGGCGATCACTCCGCCGTGGGCGATGCCCGGATAGCCCTGGTAGGTCTCCGGGATGGTGAATTCGGCCCGTACGACCTGGTCCTCCGGGTCCTCGTAGAACTTCAGTTTCAGGCCGCAGGGGTTTTCCCGGCCGCAGACGAAGCACATGCGGGAGGTAGGTTGGGGACGCATAGACACCTCGTTCTCAGAACAGTGCTTTGCTCCGTGCCTTCCTCACCCCCCGGCAGGGGAAGGGCTGAACCACCGCCTGGCAGGTGGTTACAATCTTTGTGCTGCGCTGCTCAGGATTCGGGGAGGGGCAACAGGATGTGGACGGTTGTTCCAGGCAGGCGCACCTCATCCCGCCCCTCGCTTTCTATCCAGATTCTCCCTTTGTGGGCCTCAATGATTCCCCGGGCCAGGCTGAGGCCCAGGCCCAGTCCGCCCCCCTTGAAGGCCGTCTTGCTGGAATGGTGGAGTAAGGTCTCCTCCACCACGTAGAACCGCTCAAAGATGCGCTCCCGCTCCGCTGGATCAATCCCGATACCGGTATCCTGGACGCTCAGATGGATGGTGTGGTCCACCACCCGTCCGGTGATGCGGATCGTGCCACCGTCGGGGGTATATTTGACCGCGTTGCTGATCACATGCCAGAGGGCCTGGAAAAGCCGCTGGGCATCTGCCATAATTATCGGCAGAGCCTCCAGTCCTTCAAACTCAAAGGTCAACTGTCGCTCCGGGCCCAGGTTGCGGATGTTGCGCACCACATTCTGGATGAGGGAATTCAGGGGAACGGGGCCGATGCTCAGTTCCAGTTTGTTGGCCTCAATGAGGAAGACGTTCAGGATGTCGTCCACCACCTGATTCAGGCGGCGGGTGGCCTGCATGACCTGATGGAGCAGATGACGGGGACTCCCTTCCTCATCCGGGCCGCCAGGGATGTCGGGGATGGAGAGCAGGATCTGGCTGTAGCCATAGATGGCGGTGAGAGGGGTGCGCAGTTCGTGGCCGGCCAGGATGATGAAATCGGTTTTCATCTTATCCAGCCGTTGGAGTTCGGCGTGGGCCTTCTCCAGTTCGCGGATTTTCCCTTCCAGCCGCTCCACCAGGCGGCGGCTGTACTCTACCAGATAGTCCGCTTTCTCCTGAGGGGACTCTATCCGTTCCCGCAAGCCGCCCAGGAACGCCTTCACCTGCTGGGGGAAACGGTCCACATCTATCGGTTTGGGGATGTATCCATCGCATCCCGCGATGAGCGCCCGCTCCCGGTCCCCGCGCAGGGTGGCAGCGGTCACGGCGACGATGGGGACGTCTTTCAGTTCTTCCAGCGCGCGCAGCCGGGTGGTGACCTCATAGCCGTCCAGCCCGCTGATGTTGATGTCCATCAGGATGAGGTCGGGCCGCAGTTGCCGGGCGGCTTCCAGGGCCGCGATCCCATCGGTGACGATGCGCACTTCAAAGCCTTCGGCCTCCAGCACCCGCTGCACCAGTCGGGCGCTGGAAGGGTCGTCCTCTACATACAGGATGCAGGCGCGTGCGTTTCGGTGCATGTTCCCCTTCCTCCAAATTTTCGTAACTATTCAGCCCGATGGAGATCGCCCTCTTGGCGCCGATTGGAAATCGGCCTCCCCTGGGCGCTTTCGCGCCGGGCGTCAACCTCCGTTGACGCCCTGGGAGGACGGCGCAGGCCGTCCAGAGGCCGCAGGCCCAGGGAGGCGGACTTTCCGTCAGCGTTGAATAGTTACAAATTTTCCATCGCGCCGCTGATTTCGCGGAGCAGTTCCTCGTCGGTGAAGGCGCCCTTCTGAAGCAGGGCCTGGATGTGGCCGCTGAGCCGGGCCCGCTCATTGGGCGTGAGTTCTTTGGCCGTGACGACAATGACCGGAATATCCCGCAATTCCTCGTCGGCGTTGAGCACCTCCAGCACCCCGAAGCCGTCCACCTCCGGCATCATCAGGTCCAGCAGGATGAGGTCGGGGCGCTCCTGGCGGATGAGTTCCAGTCCCTCCCGGCCGTTCTCGGCCTCCAGAATCTGGTAGGGGCCCCGGACCTGGAGGATGCGCCGGAGGAGGCGGCGGGCGCCCGGGTCGTCCTCCAGGATGGCCACGCGACGGACGTCCCGACCCAGTGACTCCAGCGACCCCAGCAGTCCCTCCTCCGGGGCCGGCGCGCGGGCAGGCGCCTCCACCGTCTGCACCCAGTCTTCTCCCAGCAGGTGTTTCTCCACCGGGAAGGTGTGGCCGGAGCAGTTGACGACGATCACCTCGTCCCGCCGGATGACCCCTTTGCTGAGCAGTTGGAAAAGGCCGGCGAAAGCAATGCCCGCCGCCGGCTCCATGGAGATACCCTCCAGTTTCGCCAGAACATGGATGGCGCGGAAGGCCTTTTCGTCGCTGACCATTTCAAAGGCGCCGCCATGCTCCCGGATCACCCGGGCCAGGAAGGTATAAGCCGGGCCGGGGTCACCGGTCGCGACGGTGATAATGCGGGTGCGGGGATTGAGGACCGGCTCCGCTTTCTCCAGCCCCTTTTTGAAGGAGTGGACCATCGGGGCGCACCCTTCGGCCTGGACGCAGGCCAGGCGGGGCATGCGGTCTATCAGGCCCATGCGCAACAGTTCCTCAAACCCCTTCCAGACTCCGACCGGCCCCAGCCCGCCGCTGACGGCCTGGATATACCAGTCCGGCGCGCGCCAGGGGGTGGTGGGGCCGGGGCCCAGGTGCGCGGCCAGTTGTTCGGCGATCTCAAAGGCTACCGTCTTCATGCTCTCCCGCGCGGCGATGGAGCGGATGCCCCGGTCCAGATAGAGCCCCCGCCGCTTCGCAAATTCCGCCGCCACCTGCTTGGTCTGGTCGTAGGTGCCGGTGACCTTGACGACTTTGGCGCCGTAGATGGCGACCTCGCGCATCTTCTCCGCCGGGACCAGGCTGGTGAGGAAGGTCCAGATTTTAATGCCCGCCAGGGCGGAGTAGGCGGCGTAGGAGATGGCGACATTGCCGGTGGAAGCCAGAACCGCCTCAGTGACTCCCAGTTCTTTCATCACGGAAACCGCCAGGGCGGCCTGCCGGTCCTTGAAGGAGCCGGTCGGCCCCTGCCGTTCGTCCTTGATGTAGAGATGGGAGCATCCCAGCATCATCCCCAGGTTGACGGCCCGCAGGAGAGGGGTGCCTCCCTCGCCCATGCTGAGCCGGTGGGCATCATTCCGGAGGGGAAGGAGTTCCCGGTAGCGCCACATCGTCTGGGGACGGCGGGGCATTTCCCGCTGCCAGATACGGGCCACGCTCGGGTAGTCATAGATAACGTCCAGCCAGTCCCCATCGCACTGCGGGCAGCGCTCCAGGGGACGGGTGAACGGCTCATGGTAGCCACAGCGAGTGCATTGCAGGTACGGGTACTGGTGAGTATCCATCTCTCTCCCCTGGGGGCGGGGCGGATTCTCATTCTGCGAAGCCCCTTCGGGGGTTGGATAGCCCGAAGGGTTTTGCCGCTTGAGCCCGCCGCTTGAGTGGTTCATTATCCCTCCCCAGACCCTTCGGGCCACCCCCTCCTCTTTTCAGATTGAGGGTCTGGAGAGGGAGGGGAAAGGGGGGTGAGGGAGTCCGGTTTTCGGACAACTTCCAGGAGCGGCAGCCAGACGGTGCAGCGGGTGCCCTTCCCTACCTCGCTTTCCACCGCAATCCGCCCACCGTGACGGTCCAGCATCTCTTTGACAATGGAGAGGCCCAGGCCGGTGCCAGGAATCTGCATCTGGCGCGGCCGCTCCCCCCGGAAGAAGCGGTCAAAAATATAGGGCAGTTCATCTTTGGGAATGCCGATGCCGGTATCGGCGACGGTGACCGTTGCCCAGCGATGTCCCTCTCGTTCCCCCTCTCCGGTGCTCACCTCCACCCGTCCGCCTGAAGGGGTGTGCTGAATGGCGTTGCGGATCAGGTTGTTCAGCACCATGCGGAGCGCGTCGGGGTCGGCACGGGCAACCGGTTCCTCCTCCGCCAGGTGGCACTCCAGCACCAGCCCCTGGGCCAGCGCCAGGGGCCGCTGCGCGTCCACCACCTCTGCTACCAGAGCGTTGAGCCCCACCGGGCCGAACTGCATCCGGGTAGCCCCGGAATCCAGCCGGGAAATTTCCAGCACATCCTCCACCAGGCGGGCCTGCCACTCCACCTCCCGCTCCATAATCTCCAGATATTCGGGGAGCAGTTCGGGCGTCCTCCGCAGGAGGTGGAGATAGGTCTTGATGGTCGTAAGGGGGGTGCGCAATTCGTGGGAGATATTGGAGATGAACCGGACGCGCAGCCGCTCCAGCGTCTTGTACTGGGTTACATCATGGAGGACAACGACGACCGCCGTTTCCCCCTCAATTCCTTCAATCGGGGACGCCCGGACTTCCAGGTCCAGCCCCGGCAATTCCACCACCTCCTCGGGCCGCTCCCGGGCTTTTCGGGCTACCCGCCGAACCGCTTCCTCCAGCCGCTGGGCGTCCTCGGGGGAGAGGTCCCGGGTCAGCCATCCCTGGACGACCGGGTTGGCCTGGAGAATCTCCCCCTGAGAGTCGGCCAGGATGATGCCGTCGCCGGTGCTGCGCAGGACGGCCTCCAATCGGGCGTACTGGGCCGCCAGTTGCGCCGTCCGCTCCCGCACCTGCTCCTCCAGCGTCCCGGCATAGCGGCGCAGTTCGGTGTAGAGGTGGGCGTTCTCCAGCGCGATGGCGACATGGTCGGCGAACGCTCTCAGCCGGGCCGCGTCGGCAGAGGTGAACTGGTGGGGGCGGGTGCCGTCCACGTTCAGGAAG
This sequence comes from Anaerolineae bacterium, assembly GCA_036172315.1. Lineage (GTDB taxonomy): Bacteria > Chloroflexota > Anaerolineae > B4-G1 > DUEL01 > SpSt-77. The sequence goes on from JASFBC010000093.1 coordinate 84,197, forward strand.
CCCACGGTGATCCCCCGGACAACGATCGGCGCGGCCACATAGGAGCGAATCCAATCCAGCCCCTCCAGCCGGACCCAGAGGGGGTCGGCATGGGTATCGGGGATAAGCAGCGGATCACCGGTCCGGGCCATTCTCTGAAGGGTAGGGATCTCCATCACCGGAAACCCCAGAGAGGCAACCCGTTCTTCTGCTCCGAACTGTTCGTATCCCCGTCCGCCTGCAATGCGGGCGATGCCGTCTTCTATCAACATTACATTGAAGGCATCGCCAGGCACCACCCGCGCCACCTGCTCCAGAATGTGCTCCAGCACCTGGGTCGGGTCCAGGGTGCGGGTGATCACAGCGGCCGCCTCCGCCAGCGCCTGGGCCAGTTCCCGCTGCTCCCGTTCGGCCCGGTAGAGCCGCTCGTTCTCTATCGCCCTGGCCAGCGCGTCGGCCACCTGCTGGAGGAGAGGAACCTGCCCGTGGCGGAAGTTCCGCTCCCGGGTGCTGACGACGTGGAGGGCGCCGATGACCTGCATGCCCACCCGCAGCGGCAGGCTCACATAGGAGCGAAAGCCCGCCTTGTAGAGAGCCTGAATAGCCGCGTACTCCTTCTCGGCGCTCATATCGGGGCAAAAACGGGGCCGGCCCTCCAGCAGGTCGTCCCAGACCGGGGTGGTGGAGAGAGGGAGGAGGGTGCCTTCCTCCAGGATGGGGAAGGGGGTCTCCAGGACAGCGATGCGGTAATGGGTCCTATCTTCCAGAAGCGCCACGGCAACCCGGTCGCAGCCGGTGAGGATACACAGGCCATGGACCAGGACGCGGAAGGCCTGGCGGACCTCCAGGGTGTTCAGCGCGGTGGCGATGAGCGCCAGGATCTCCTCTTCCTGCGCCCGACGGTGCTCCTCCTCATAGAGGCGGGCGTTCTCCAGCGCTACCGCCACCTGGTCCGCCAGCGCGCGCAGGAACTCCATGTCCACTCCCCGGAACGCGTCCACCTGCGGGCTCTGGAGGTCCAGGTTGCCCAGGACCCGGTCGCCCCGCAGGAGTGGGATCACCAGTTCGGAGCGGGTAGTGGGGATCAGCGGGAAATAGTCCGGATCCTGCCGGACGTCGGGGACGTAGCAGGTCATACGGGTGCGGTAGGCGCGAGAATGGATGCCCTCCGTCAGGCTGAGGGGCTGGGTGAGGGCCCGCTCCCGCTCCTGGGGGGAATAACCGCGCAGGGAGCGGCGCTCAAAGACCCCCCGCTCCGGGTCGGGCACCAGGACCGAGCCGTGGGTGGCGCCGGTGGCCCGTACCGCCTCTTCGGTCAGCCGGTCCAGGATGGCCTCCGTATCCAGGGTGGAGTTGACGACCTGGCCGATACGGTAGAGGGCCTCCTGACGCTCCCGGGCGGCCCGCTCCTGTTCATAGAGGCGAGCGTTCTCTATGACCGCGGCCGCGTCCGCGGCCAGCGTCTGGCAGAGGCGGATTTCGGCCTCGGCGAACGCTCGCTCCTGGCGGCTCTCGCAAAGAGCGACGAAGCCGATAGCGCGATCGCGCACCACCAGGGGGACAACCAGTTGGGATTTCCAGCCGTACCGCTCCACCTCCGCCCGGTCGCCCGCATTCAGGTAGCCGCCGGCCTGGAGAACCAGAGGCCGCCGCTCCCGGAGCGCACGAACCACTCTCGGATGGAGGCTCAGGTCAAAGGTCTGGCCTATATCGGTGAGGGCCGCTGCCCGTTCTTTTTCCGATGCCTGGGGGCCAAACCACCCCTTCACTTCGGTAGCGGTATGGGTCGCCTCATCCCAGAGGCTGATGTAGACGCTGGTGACATCCAGCGCCTGGCCGATTTGCTGGGCCAGCGCTTCCAGCGCGGCGTCCAGTTCCCGCTGGGAGGAAATGGTGACGGCGGCCTGATAAAGGAAGGCCATCTCTTCGGCTCGCCGCTGCTGGGCCTGATAGAGTTGGGCGTTCGTGATGGCGGCGGCGATGTGGCCCGCCAGAGTCTCCATCACGGCCACGTCCAGCGGGGTAAAGGCACCCCGGCGTGCGCTCTGGAGAGTGAGCACACCCACCAGCCGCCCGTGATACTTCAGGGGGACATCCAGTTCGGCGCGAGTCCCGGTGAGATACGGAGCGATGGAGCGGGGCTCCTGGCTCACGTCGTTGGCCAGGAGCGTCTTGCCGGTCCGGGCTACCCAGCCGATCATCCCCTCGCCGACCTTCTGGCGGAAGCCCGGAGGGGTGAGGCCGGCCCAGATTCCCGCCCCGGCGACGAACTCCAGTTCCCCCGCCGCCTCGTCCAGAAGCATCAGGCCAACGTAGTCGTAGCCGAAAGCCCGGACGATGCCCTCCACCGCCTCCTGCCAGACCGCCTCCGGCTCCAGGATGGCGGCCAGCCGTTCCCCCAGTTCGGCTACGGCGGCCATGCGGCGGGCCCGCTCCCGTTCGTCCTCATAGAGGCGGGCGCCGGCCAGAGCCCCGGCGATGATCACTCCGGCGGCCTCCGCCAGGTGAGTGTGGTCGGGGGTGAAGGCGGCCCTCTGCGCGCTTCCCAGGCTCATCACGCCGACCAGTTCCTCCCCAAAGCGGAGAGGAATGCTGAGAGCGGAGCGGACATGCTCGTCCACCCCCTGAAATACCAGCCAGCGGTCGTCCTGAAGCACGTCATCTACCACGGCGGTCCGGCGGTGGAGGGCGACCCAGCCGGCCAGCCCTTTCCCGACGGTCAGTTGCAGGCGACGGTCCAGGCTTTCCGCTTCCCTATCGCCGGGGCCGGTGGCAGCGATGAGCCGCAGGCGGGGGGTGCCCGGTTCAGCCACAAAGACGACTCCCTGCTGGGCTCCGGTCATCCCGCAGAGGGCTTCCAGGGCCTCCTGGGCGATAGCCCGCGCGTCCAGGGTTCCGGCCAGCCGCTGCCCCAGGCGGTGGAGGAAATCCAGTTGCTCCCGCTCCTGCCGGAGGGTCTCGTAGAGGCGGGCGTTGGAGAGGGCGATGGCGGCCTGGGCCGCGAAGAGGTCCAGCAGGTCGGCGTCCTCCTGGGAGAAGGTGCGGGGCGGGTCGGCCAGGACGATGAGGACGCCCAGTATCTCCTCTCCCCGCCGCACCGGCACGCCGATGACCGCTGTCCAGGGGTAACCGGCGTACTGCGCCGGACGGTCCTCCTGCTGCGAATAGTTATCCACCCAGAAGGGGCGGCCCGTCTTCCAGACCCGGCGGGTAATCACGCCCTCGGAGGGCCGCAAGCGGGTTCCGACGGGGGGTTGATTGGGGCCGACGGAGACGACCCACTCCAGAGCATCCTCCTCCGGCCGGTAGAGGTAGAGGCCCCCGCCGCTTCCGCCCACCAGGTCCACCGCCCGCCGGACGATGGAGGATAGGAGGGCATCCAGGTCCAGCCGTGCAAAGAGTTCTAATCCGACCTGGCGGAGGGCTTCTATCTGCTCGGCCCGGCGGCGGACGGCCTCCTCGGCCCGCACCCGATCGGTGAGGTCCACGATGGAGCACAGGATGGCCGGGCGGCCCCGGTAGTCCACGCGGGTGCCCAGCACCTCGCAGGGGAAACGGGAGCCGTCCTTGCGCAATCCCTGGATGGTGTAGTGGACGCTCATCACTTCGCCATTCGGCCGTTTCCGGATGTTCTCCGCTACCCGCTCCCGATCTTCGGGGGCCACCACATCCAGAGGCCCCAGCCGGTCTATCAGTTCTTCCGGCTCATAGCCGAACATATGGGCGCCGGCGGGGTTCACATACCGGAGCAGGCCGTCCTGGATCAGGTAGACGCCGGTCAGTGCGTGTTCGGCCAGGAGGCGGAAGCGCTCCTCGCTCTCCCGCCGCGCCTCCTCCTGCTCCAGGGAATGGAAGGCGAAGGCCAGGTCTTCAGCGATCTCGCTCAGGAGTTTTTGCTCTTCGGGGGACGGGGTGAGATCGGGGGATAGCGCGATGCCGAGGAAGCCGTAAGTCCGCCCGCCGTGGGCCATGCGGACGACCATTGCGGCGGCGCCCCGGTAGGTCAGGCGGACGGGGCAATCCGGACAGGCCTCCGGTTCGGGGATGATGAGCGGTTCGGACATTGTCAGGGCCTGGCGGGCGCAGGTGGGGAGTCGGCCTTCGCCCCAGGCCTTCAGCAGCGCGGGGAAGCCCGTCCCGATGGGCCCGGCGGCGGCCCCGGAGAGAGCCCGGCCGGCCTCGTCGGTGAGAACGGCCCAGGCTCCGAGGTAGTCGCGCGTGCGAACCAGTTCGTCGCAGGCGATCCGGATAAGGCACTCCCTATCTTTTTCTCGGGTAGTGGCCTGATTGATGTTGCGGATGGCCCGCAGGACGGCGTTGAGGCGGGTCAGTTCCTCTTCCCTTTGTCCCAGTGCATCCAGCGTCTCGTTGAAAGCCCGGGCCAGGTCGGCCAGTTCGTCCCGGCCGCGCAGGGTAACCCGGCCTCCGGGCTCGCCCCTGGCGCCGATGGCCCGGACCTGCGCGGCCAGCGCGGCCAGCCGGACCAGGATGTCCCGGTCCAGGAGCAGGAGGACCGCCAGGGTAACCAGGAGGCCGAGGGCGACCACTGTGCCGATGAGGTAACGGAAAGCCAGCAGGCCGCGCGCGTAAGTTTCCCGGGGGCCCTCGGTCCGCAGGACCAGCGCCGGGCGGCCGTAGAGGTCCGTCAGCAGCCCATATCCGGCGATGCGAGCCCCGTCCAGCGGTTGGGCCCGGACGGGGGTCTGGGGGGAGAGGTGGGGGTAGATGACTCGCAGGTCCTCAGGCCACTCCTCGGAGCGGTCAGCCCGGTGGGCGGTGACGGAGAGGTCCAGGCGCTGGCTCATCCAGTCCAGGAGGTCGGCGTTCAGATAGCGGCCGAAGACGAGAACACCGCGCGCAGGGCCCCGGTCCTCGGAGGTCAGGATGGGGCGCGCAGTCACCAGGAGGACGCCCTCGGGCAGCAGGAGCAGGCCGCGCAGCCCCTCTTCGGGGACGCGAGTCAGGACCGGCAGCGCGTCGTAAATCTCCCGGGGGACCGGTGCCTCCTCTGCGGCCTTCAGGTCGTAGGCCCGGGCCAGGACCACCCGGCCGGAGGCGTGGACGAAGAGCATCAGGTTGAGGTGGGTGTTCAGGAAAGTCTCATCGGTGATGTTGGAGCGGATGTACGCGGGATTGACGTCCTCTATGAAGGCGTACGTATCGTCCCAGGAGGCCCAGTCGTGGTTGAGGGTGTCTATAGGCCGCAGTTCGTCCTCCAGGAAAGCCCGGACGCGGTGGGCATCGTGCTCTGTATCCCGGAGTTCGGCCTCCGCAAAGGCACGCAGGAGGGTCCGGGAGAAGAGCAGGCCCAGCAGCGCCACCAGGAAGACAATGGTCAGACCTACAGTCAGTAGAGTACGGGTTCGGAGGGACATTTTTCAGAGCGTGAAACGTGAAACGTGAAAAGTGAAAAGTGAAACGTGAAAAGTGAAACGTGAAAAGTGAAAAGTGAAAAGTGAAACGGGAGACGGGAAAGGGCTATCGTTCCAGCAGGATGGTCACCGGACCGTCGTTGTGGATTTCCACCAGCATGTGGGCGCCGAAAATGCCGGTTCGGACGGGGACGCCGACGGCGGCCAGTTCTTCGGCGAAGCGGCGCACCAGGGGCTCCGCCACCTCCGGCGGGGCGGCATCGGTGAAGGAGGGGCGGCGGCCTTTGCGGGCGTCGGCGTAGAGGGTGAACTGGGAAACGACCAGCGCCTGGCCACCCACATCCAGGAGGCTGGCGTTCATTTTGCCGCCGGCGTCCTCAAAGATGCGCAGGCCGGCCACCTTCTGGGCCAGCCAGCGGGCCTCTTCCTCCGTGTCGGTATGGGTCACCCCCACCAGCACCACCACCCCCGGGCCGATGGCCGCGACGGTCTCCTCACCCACCGACACCCTCGCCGCCTGCACTCGCTGAACAACGACACGCATCGTTTTACTCCCCTCAATCAATGTGCCAAGGCGCTTGGGGAAGTGCCTGGTATGTGCCTACGGCAACCCCACCGCCGCTTTCACTTCGGCGATGGTCCGGGTGGCGATCGCAGAAGCCCGGCGGGCTCCCTCGGCCAGAATGTCCCATATGGTATCCGGGTTGGCCGCCAGCGCGGCCCGTCGCTCCCGAAACGGGGCGAAGTATTCGGTCAGATTGCGGGCAAAGATTCTCTTGCAATCCACGCAGCCAATGCGGGCGGTCCGGCAGTCAGCATCAATCTGGGCCACTTCGTTGGGGGAGAAGAACCGGTGCAGGGAAAAGACGTTGCAGACTTCGGGCCGTCCAGGGATGTGGCGGTGGGTCCGCTGCGGGTCGGTGACCATCTGCATCACTCGCTGGTGAATCTCCTCCGGCGAGGCGGCGATCTCAATGTGGTTGTTCAGGGACTTGCTCATCTTCTGCTGGCCGTCAATCCCCAGGACTTTGGGGAAATCGGTGTGTTTCGCCTGGGGTTCCACCAGCACAGGGCCGAAGTGGGCGTTGAACCGCCGGACAATCTCCCGGGTAAACTCCAGATGGGGAGCCTGGTCCACGCCGACGGGGACCGTATCAGCCTTATAGAGGGTGATGTCCGCCGCCATCAGCACCGGATAGCCCACCAGCCCGTAGTTGACGTTATCCGGTTGCTGGCGGACTTTCTCCTTAAAGGTGGGCAGGCGGGTCAGCCATCCCAGCGGGGTGACCATAGATAGGATGGTGTGCAGTTCGGTCACCTGAGGGACATGGGACTGGACGAAGAGGATGGTCCCCCGCTCCGGGTCCACTCCTGCGGCCAGCCAGTCCAGGACCATTTCATACGTCCATTCCCGCAGGTATTCGGTATCCCTCAGGGTGGTCAGTGCGTGAAGGTCCACGACGCAGTAGATGCAATCGTAGTCGTCCTGAAGGGCAACGTAGTTGCGGATGGCACCCAGGTAGTTGCCCAGGTGCTGCCGACCTGTCGGTCGGGCGCCGGAAAAGACACGGCCTTTCTTCTCGCTCATCTTTTGGCCTCCTGACCCATCCGGGAGAGTGCTATAGAAAAGTTTACCACACAAATAACGAAAAGACAAAACTGCTATAGGCCACGCAGGTGCGAAGGGAGTGACTCGTCCAACCCTGCCGGAGCGGGGCCGGGGAAAAACCTGCACTTGCGCGGAGAAAGAGGGGGTGGGAAGCAACGCGGCCTCTGGGAGCGCAGAAAGAACCGTCCCGGGCCACCAGACCGGGGAAATAGCGAGGCATAGCCGCTCTTTGAGGGCTACACGGGTCGGCCTGCCGCCGCCCGCTACGCTGACCGAAGTCCGCCTCCCTGGGCCTGCGACCTCCGGACGGCTTGCGCCATCCGTTCCCGATGGACGACGGCCGACGGACCACCGTCGTCTGTGGCCTATGGTCCGTGGTCTATGGTCTGTGGTCTATGGTCCGTGGTCTGCGGGAGGGCGATCTCCATCGGGCTGAATAGTTACAAAGCGTCTTGGGCTCGGGCTCCCTTTCCCGGCCCCCCACGGCCCGCTCCAGAGTCAACAGGGTCACTTCGGGGCGGCAGTTGAACCGTACGGGCGGGGAGATCAGACCCACCCCGCGGCTGACGTAGAGCGTCATATCGCCCAGAGCGTAGAGGCCGGCAGGATACCGCCGTCCCAGATAGGGGAGGACGGGTGGCCCCAAGATAGGAAGCCGAACCTGTCCGCCGTGGGTATGGCCGGAGAGCATCACCATCACCCGACCGTCGGCGGCGACCTCATCGGCGTAATCGGGCTCGTGGGCCAGCAGCACCGTTACCGCGCTGGAGGGCGCCCCTTCCAGGGCCATCTCCAGCGAAGGTTGCCCTTCCCAGACATCATCCACCCCAGCCACCCACAATCCCTCTGTAACTTTCACTCCCTCGTTACGGAGTACCCGCACCCCGACGCGGCTCAACGCTCCGGTGACGGCCTCCGGGTCGGTCCAGTAATCGTGGTTCCCCAGACAGGCGTAGACGCCCAGGAGGGCCTGCAGGGAAGCCAGTTCCTGAGCGCAGGCGTCGGCGTAGGCGGCCGAACCGGTCACGAAATCCCCGCCCAGAAGGACCAGATGAGGTGCCGCTTCGCGGGCCATCCGAACCGCCCGGCGGATGTGGGGAAGGTCAACCTGGGGGCCGTGGTGGAGGTCGGAGAGGAAGGCGATGCGCAGACCCCCCAGGGGGGAAGGGAGGGCTTTCAGGGGAATCCGGATATGCTCCCCCTTGAGCCACACGGGTTCCACCAGCAGGGCCCAGGATGGCCCGGCCACGCACGCGGTAGAGGCGACGGCCACCCCTCCGCAGGCCAGCCGGAGGAACTCTCGTCGGTTCATCGGGATGCCTTCGCTGAAAAAAGACCCCGCCGTGCCGTGTGCCGCAAAGTTTTGAACCCGCTTTCGCAGGTGGGAACCTACCCGGCAGGTCTGCCTTGCCCGCAGGGCTACCGCATTCCTGGCCGCGAGATCGGATCCCGTTGTATAGGTGTTGGCTCAAAACCCCAGTTCGGCGATCACGAGCACAGCAGGGCTGTTCATATTATACCACCTTTTTGTCCAACGTGCAAGTCCGCCCGACGGTAAATCGTCGGGCTCACTCTGCAAAGCCCCCTTCGGGGGCTGGATAGCCCTGACTCCGAGCGGCGCCACTCCGCTTCGCTGCGTCCGCGACTTGCGCTATTGGCGGAAATGAGGCATAAATAAGGAGCGTGTTATTTCGCCCGGTTCGGGGCTGTGAAATGAGCGTTCAGGGCAAGATTATCATCGGTGATAGCCGCAACATGGCCGAGGTGGCCGACGGAAGCATCGGCCTGGTAGTCACCTCGCCGCCGTACTGGCATCTAAAGGACTACGGGGTGCCGGGCCAGATCGGCTATGGGCAAACGCTGCATGAGTATCTGCTGGACCTCAGCCGGGTCTGGAGGGAGTGCTGGCGAGTTCTGATGCCAGGCCGTCGGCTCTCCATCAACATTGGCGACCAGTTTGCCCGCGCGGTAGTATATGGCCGGTACAAAGTTATCCCACTTCACGCCGAAATGATTGCCCAATGTGAAACCATTGGCTTTGACCATATGGGCGCTATCATCTGGAAGAAGACAACGATGCGAACCGCAGGTGGTGCTGTGGTAATGGGCTCGTTCCCCTATCCGCCCAATGGGATTGTGGAACTGGACTATGAGTTCATCCTTGTCTTCAAGAAGCCCGGCCAAACGGGCAGAGTTCCATCCCACCCGAAAGAGGCGGCCCAACTGAGTCGGGACGATTGGAAGGAGTATTTCTCCGGCCACTGGACCTTTGTTTGAACACAGAGGTCATAGAGCAGATTCGTGGCGAACTCCGGAGGCTAACATCCGATGACCAAACTGCGCCTCACCCGTGACGAACGGACCCAACTGGTAGCCTTCCTGCAGGACCTGGTGCGCATCCCCAGCCCTTCCACTCAGGAGGGGCCGCTGGCGGAGCGGGTGCTTCAGGAAATGGAACGACTGGGCCTGCGAAATGTCCGCACCGACCGCATCGGCAACGTGGTCGGCTGGGTGGGCCGGGACGATGGCCCCATCTTGATGCTCAACGGCCATATGGACACGGTGGCCCTCAACAACCCCGCCGCCTGGCGCCACGACCCCTTCGGCGCTACGGTGGAAGGCCGGCGGCTCTACGGCCTGGGCGCCTGCGATATGAAAGGCGGACTGGCGGCTATGCTCTACGGCGCTTATCTCCTGCGGCGATTGGGCCTCCCTGCCCGGGGACGGATCGTCGTCGCCTGCGTCGTCCAGGAGGAGCCCTGCGAGGGACTGGCCAGCCGGGTACTCATAGAAGAAGAGGGCGTCCGGCCCGACTGGGTGCTCATCGCCGAGCCGACGGATATGGCCGTCGCCCGGGGCCAGCGCGGACGGATGGAATTGGAGATCACCGTCCACGGCCGGTCCGCCCACGCCTCCCGCCCCGATCTGGGGGAAAATGCCATCTCCGCCGCCGCGCGCCTGATCTTCGGCCTGGAACTCCTGGCCGGACAACTGGGGGAGGACCCGTTCCTGGGCCCGGGCACCCTGGCCGTCACCGAAATCCGCAGCCAGGCCGGCAGCCGCAACGCCATCCCCGACCGCTGCGACCTGGTCGTGGACCGCCGCCTGACGCTGGGGGAGACCGAAGCGATGGCCCTGGCGGAAATCCAGCGAGTGGTAGCCCGGGAGGCCGTCCGCGCCGACATCCGCATCGCGGAATTCTCCGCTACCAGTTACACCGGTTACCCCGGACACATCCGCAAAGTCTACCCCTCCTGGGTCATTGACGAAACCCATCCTCTGGTGACGGCGCTGGTTCGGGCGGCGCGCTCCCGCCTGGGACATCGTCCCTCCATCGGCCACTGGGCCTTCTCCACCGAGGGTGCCTACACCGCGGGCATCGCCGGTATCCCCACCGTCGGCTTCGGCCCCGGTGACCCCGACCGGGCCCACACCGCCGACGAATGGGTGGATATAGATGACGTCTGTACGGCGGCGGAGGTCTACGCCCAACTGGCCGTGGAACTGCTAATGTAGGCTTTAGTCTGCGTTGCTTCCCATGCCCATTCCCCGAAAACTCTCAATGGCGCGAAAGGTTGTGATAGCACCCGAAGTTGAGCAGGCGCTCCGGGAAGGCCGCCCGGTGGTGGCGCTGGAATCCGCCCTCATCACCCACGGCCTCCCCCGCCCCCTCAACCGGGACGTCACGCGGGAGATGGAGGAGGCAGTCCGGCAGGAAGGGGCCATCCCCGCTACCATCGCGGTGCTGGAAGGCCGGCCCTCTATCGGCCTGAGCCCGGACCAGATAGAGCGCCTGGCCGCTGAACCCTCGCCGGTCAAAATCAGCCTGCGGGACTTGCCCGCCGCTGTGGCCCGGGGAGCCACCGGCGGGACCACCGTCGCCGCGACGGTGCATCTGGCCCACCGGGCCGGCCTGCGAGTCTTCGCCACCGGCGGCATCGGCGGCGTCCACCGGGGCCACCCCGAAGACGTCTCCGCCGACCTGCTCGCTCTGGGGTCCATCCCTATGGTCGTCGTCTGCGCGGGGGCCAAGGCCATCCTGGACCTCCCCCGCACGCTGGAGATGCTGGAGACGCTGGGGGTGCCGGTGGTGGGCTACGGGACGGATACCTTTCCGGCCTTCACCAGTCCCACCTCCGGCCTGCCGCTCCCCCTGCGCGCCGACTCCCCGGAAGAGGTCGCCGCAATGGCCCGGGCGCGGGACGACCTGGGCCTGCGCGCCGCGCTCCTGGTGACGGTCCCCGTCCCGGAAGATGCGGCCATCCCCTGGGAAGAAGCGGAGTCGGAGATAGCGGCGGTCGTGGCGGAGGCGGAGGAGCGGGGCATCCGGGGGCCGGCCCTCACCCCCTACCTGCTGGCCCGCCTGGCCCACCAGACCGACGGCCGCTCCCTGCGGGCCAACCGGGCGCTCCTGCTCCGGAACGCCCGCGTCGCCGCCCGCATCGCCCGCGCTTTGTAGTGCAAGTTTCATCCATTCCCTGAGGAGGCCCTGATGACCACCGAAGCCCGATTCTACCGCCAGGCCGAAGAGTGGCTCTACCGGATGGCCGAGCGGAATCCGGTCGTGGCCACCCACATCGGTATCCATCAGTACGACCACCGGCTGGGAGACCGGACCCTGGCAGCGCTGGAAGAGGAACAGCAGGAGATCCGGGCCGCACTGGCCCAACTGCGGGCGATGGACCTCTCCGACTTCCGGCTGGATGCCCGCATTGACCATACTCTCCTCACCCACATCCTGGACTCCTTCGTCCGCTCCTACGAGAAGTTCCAAGGCCACCTCCGGCATCCAGGCGGCTACATAGAAGAACCCCTGGGCGGCATCTTCCTGCTCATTATCCGGGACTTCGCGCCGTTGCCGGAGCGACTGCGGTCGGCCCTGGGACGGGTGCGGGAGACCCCGCGCGTCCTCCGGGAAGGGATGGCCAACATCATCCCGGAGCGGGTGCCCCGGGTGTGGGCAGAGATCGTCCTGGAGCAGGCCCGCCAGGCCCCTGGCCTCTTCCTCCTGCTCCCCGCCATCGCCGCCGAGGCCGCCCCGGACCTCCAGCCCGACCTGGCGCAGGCTGGGCAGGCCGCCGCACAGGCCGTCCAGGAGTACGCGGCCTTCATAGAAACGGACGTCCTCCCCCACGCAACCGGCGACTTCGCGGCCGGCAAAGCCCTCTTTGAGGAGATGCTGCGGGAAGAGCAAATGGTGGACTACGATGCCGACCAGTTGCTCCAGATCGGCTGGGAGCAGTTCCACCTCACCCGCCGCCAGATGGAGGAGGTCGCCCGGCAGATAGACCCCCGTCGGTCTGTCCAGGACCTGCTGGAAGAGGCCAAAAACGACCACCCGACGGCGGAAGGTCTTCTGGATGCCTACCGGGAGGCGATGGCGGCGGCCCGCCGGTACGTCCTGGACCGGGAAATCGCCACCATCCCGGAGGGGGAAATCCTGCGCATTGTGGAGACCCCGCCCTACCTGCGGCCCGTCATCCCCTACGCCGCCTACATGCCGCCGGGCATCCTGGAGGAGCGGCAGGAGGGCATCTTCTTGGTCACGCCCGTGGACCCCAATGCCCCGCCGGAGGTCCAGGAGCAGACGCTGCGGGGGCACAGTTGGGCCAAATTGCCGGTGACGGCGCTCCATGAGGCCTACCCGGGCCATCACCTCCAACTGGTCTGGGCCAACCGCCAGGAGACCATTCCCCGGCGGCTGGGCTCCTTCCTAGCGACGCTCTTCATTGAGGGCTGGGCCTTCTACTGCGAGGAGTTGATGGAGCAACTGGGCTACATCGCTGAGCCGATCCAGCGCCTGGGCCGCCTCGCCGACCAGTTGTGGCGGGCCGCGCGGATTATCCTGGACGTTTCCCTCCACACGCGCGGGATGTCGGTGGACCAGGCGGTGGACTTTCTGGTACGGGAGTGCCAGTTGGAGCCGGCCAACGCGCTGGCGGAGGTCCGCCGTTACACCACCAGTCCTACCCAGCCCCAGTCTTACCTGATGGGCAAACTGGCCATCCTGGAGTTGGTGGCGGACTACCGGCGCGCCCATCCGGAAGCCTCCCTGCGCCAGATTCACGACGCCATCCTGGGATGTGGCAGCCTTCCGCCCCGCCTGATGCGCCGGCGCCTGCTGGGGTGAAGAAGGGGGCAGGAAGCAGGAGGCAGGGGGTGAAGGGAAGACGCGGGCTTTTCCTCCTGGCGCTGCTCCTGATCCTTCTCCTGGCCGCCGGCCTGCGCTTCTACCGGCTGGACGCCCAGTCCTTCTGGAGCGACGAGGGGAACGCCATTCGGGCGGCTCAGCGCCCTATCCCCCTGGTCATCGCGGCGGCGCGGGGGGACATCCATCCCCCGGGCTATTACCTGCTGCTCCACTTCTGGCGCATCCCCACCGGCGATAGCGAATTCGCCGTCCGGGCCCTTTCTGTATATATTGGTCTGTTGACGGTCGCGCTCACCGGGCGGCTGGGCAGGCGGATGCTGGGGGCCGAAGTAGGGACGGGGGCTGCGTTCCTGGTCGCCCTCTCCCCTCTGGCCGTCTACTACTCCCAGGAGGCGCGGATGTACGGTCTGCTGGGCCTCACTGCCCTCGCCTCTACCGACCTCCTCTGGAGCCTCCTCCACCGCCCCCGCCCGCTGACGGGCCTCCTCTACGCCCTGGCCGCCGCCGCCGGCCTCTACGTTCACTATTCTTTCCTGTTCGTCCTGGTCGCCCACAACCTGCTGGCCTTCGGATGGGGTGTCGGGGCAGCGCTGGCCCCTGCCCCTGAAAGGCGGTTGTCCCTGCGGTGGTGGATCGCCCTCCAGGCGCTGGTGGTGCTCCTCTACCTGCCGTGGCTCCCCACCGCGCTCCGGGCGATGGGGTGGCCCTCCGCCGGGCGGGGGTACACCCTGGGGGCGGCCCTGCTGGACCTCTTCCGCGCTCTGACGGTGGGCCTCACCCTGGAGGCCGCGCCGGCCCGTCCGGCGCTGATCGGCGCCGGAGCCCTGCTGGCCCTGGGCCTGTGGCCCCGCCGGAAAACGGCCCTCGCGGTGGCTACCCTGGCCCTCTGGCTGCTGATCCCCCTCGTCCTCATCTTCGCCTTTGACCTATACAAACCGGCCTACCTCAAGTTCCTGCTGGCCATCCTGCCCCCCTTCCACATCCTGCTGGCGGCGGGAATCCACAACCTGGCCCGACCGTTCCGTCTCCTTCGCCCCCTCTTCCTCTTTACGTTTTACATCTTCGCATTTCACGCTTTCACATTTCACGCTTTTGTCCCCTCCCTCCGCAACCTCTACTTCAACCCCTCCTATGCCCGGGACGACTACCGTCAGATTGCCGCCGACATAGCGGCGCTGGGCCGGCCTGGGGACGGCGTCATCCTGAACGCCCCGAATCAGTGGGAGGTCTTCACGTACTACTACCGGGGCGACCTCCCCCTCTATCCGGCACCGTATCACCCGACCCCGGAGCAGGTCGTGGACTGGCTGACGCCGATTCTCTCCTCCCACCGGCGGCTCTTCGTCCTCTACTGGGGGGACCGGGAAGCGGACCCGGAGCGGCGGATGGAGAATCTGCTGGCGGACGGGGCATACCTGGCCTGGGGCCGCTGGTACGGTCGGGTTCGGGTGGCCCTCTATGGCCTGGGGCCGCTGCCGGAGAAGCCCTGGGTTCCCGTCCGCGCCCGATTCGGCCCGGAAATTCGCTTGCACGGCTGCGCCGTCGGGGAGGGGCCCTTCGCTCCTGGGGATGTGATACCGGTCACCCTCTTCTGGGAGGCGGACGCGCCGCCGGGGCGGTACAAGGTCTTCCTCCACCTGCTGGATGCGGAGGGGAATCTGGTCGCTCAGAACGATGCCGAACCCCGGGGCGACCTCTCCCCGACCTTCATCTGGTCGGTGGGGGAAGTGGTGACCGACCGGCATGGGGTGTACCTCCCGCCGGACCTGCCCCCGGGCCGGTACCGGCTGATGGTTGGGATGTACCACGTGGATACCGGCGAGCGACTCCCCCTCTCTCTGAATGGCGCGCCGGCGGGAGACTCCCTGGAACTGGGGGAAGTGGTGGTCCGTCGTCCGTCGTCCATTGATGGTTGACAAAACCCCATCCCCATGTTACCATACCTCAGCGGATGCGGACGGTAGAATGGTGTGAGGAGAGGGTTTGTCTGATTGACCAGCGGGTTCTGCCTGCTGAATTCCGCGTCCTGCGGCTGGAGACGCCGGAGGAGGTGGCGCGGGCCATTCGGGAGATGGCCGTGCGGGGCGCGCCGGCCATCGGTGCCGCCGCCGCCTTCGGCCTGGCGCTGGCCGCCCGCCGCAGCCGCGCCGCCGACCGCGCCGGCCTCTGGCGCGACCTGGAAGAGGCCGCCGCCGTCCTGCGGGCCGCCCGTCCCACCGCCGTCAACCTGGCCTGGGCGCTGGAGCGGGTCCTTCGGCGATGCGCTGCCGAAGCGGACCCCGGGGCCATCCGGGAGGTCGCGCTGGCGGAGGCTCAGGCCATCGCCGATGAGGACGTGGAGATCAATCGGCGGCTGGGGGAGGTCGGCGCAGCGGTCGTCCCCGACGGCGCGACCATCCTCCACCACTGCAACACCGGCGCGCTGGCGACGGTGGACTACGGCACCGCCCTGGGTGTCATCCGCACCGCCCACTCACAGGGCAAGCGCGTCCACGTCCTGGTGGACGAGACCCGTCCCCTCCTGCAGGGGGCCCGCCTGACCGCCTGGGAACTCCGGCAACTGGGCATCCCCTTCACCCTCATCGCCGACAACGCCGCCGGCCACTTCCTGCGCACCGGGCAGGTGGACCTGGTCCTGGTCGGGGCGGACCGGGTGGCCGCCAACGGCGACGTCGCCAACAAAATCGGCACCTACAAACTGGCGGTGGTGGCGAAAGAGAACGGCGTCCCCTTCTACCCCTGCGTCCCCACCTCCACCATTGACCTCTCCACCCCCACGGGGGACGACATCCCGATAGAGGAGCGGCCGCCGGAAGAGGTGACCGACCTGGTCTTCCGGGGCATGCCCATCGCGCCGCCGGGAGTCCGGGTTGCCAACCCCGCCTTTGACGTCACTCCCCACCGCTACATCACCGGCATCATCACCGAGAAGGGGATCGCCTATCCGCCGTTTGCGTTGAGTTTGCGCAGGATGGTGGAAGGGCGCTGAGGCTGACTTTCCGTCGCGCCGGATAGGTATCCAGGAGGTGCGGGAGTGATTGCCGGAGGCGAATCCGATCCCGTTTCACCGCGGAGGGCTTGAATGGAATTGAACCGGATTACCATCACACCCCAGACGGTGACTCTGGAGGATGGGACAGAAGTTACACTCTGCCCGCCCCTGGACCCCGCCGAGTTTGCCCCCGAACTGGCCCTGCTGCGCTTGGCCGCCAACGGGCCGGAGAGCGAGGAGAAGTGGGCAGACTACCGGGATGCCCGGCACAGGGTGAATAAGGAATTTCAGGTCCACCACGTAGGGCTGGCGGGAGTCATCCGGCTCAAGGGCCTCGTTCAACAGCGGGCTGGCCATGGCCACCAGGACGCGCAGCCGGTCGCCGGGCGGGGTCTCGCTGCTGCCGGGAGGGGCTTCCACCTGGGCCACGCGCAGGAGGCCCCGGTCGCGGGCCACCCAGCCCTCCCCGTCGTGGAGCAGTTC